>JBAXUY010000066.1:0-16273 GCA_037129475.1 Planctomycetia bacterium
CCGGAGTCGCTCGCCCTCTTCGACGGCGTGATCTTCGCGAGCACGACGGGCGAGCTGCCGATCCCCGATCTCGACGCGTTCCTCGCATGGATCCGCTCAGGAAAGGCGTTCATCGGCTTCCATGCTGCCACCGACACACTCAAGAGCTCCGACGCCTACTGCGAGATGGTGGGCGGCTATTTTGCCGGCCACCCGTGGAATGCCGGCGGCGAGCACGGCTTCGTCGTCAACGATCCGTCCCATCCGGTGGTGGCGATGTTTCCCGAGCGGTTCCGCTGGAAGGACGAGATCTACCAGTACGATCCGCGCTACAAGCCTGAAAACCTGCGCGTGCTCGTGAGCCTCGACATGGCGGCAAGCACGCCCAAGGAGCCGTGGCACGTGCCGGTGGCGTGGGTCCGCGAGTATGGAAAGGGGCGGGTGTTCGCGACGAACTTCGGCCACAACGACACGACCTGGAATGACCCGATGTTCAAGAAGCACATGGAGCAGGGAATCGCCTGGGCGCTCGGTCGCGTCGCCGCACCGGCGACACCGAACCCCGAGGTACAGGCCGCGGAATACGTGCGGAGCGTCGTAGCCGCGGTTGCGTCTGCCGGTGGGCTCGACGCTGATGCCCTGCGGGCCAAGGCCGACGCAAAAATCGCGAAGGATCCGGCGTGGGCCGTTGGTCTACGGCCGATGCTGCTCGAGGTCCGCGGCCTCAAGCCGGAAGAGCGGGTCGGTGCCTACGCGAAGGTCGTCGCCGAGATCGAGAAACCGTGACGGTCGGCGGATCGTTCACCGACCTGACGACAGGAGGGCTCGTTCGATGCGGTTCGCGAATATGGTGATGATCACGGTCTGGATGGCGGCCGGTACGGCTGCTGCTGCGGCTCCCCCCAACGTCGTCGTGATCCTCGCCGACGACCTCGGGTATTCCGATCTCGGCTGTTACGGTGGCGAGATCGACACGCCGCATCTCGATCGGCTGGCGGCCGGCGGGCTCAGGTTCACGCAGGGCTACAATACGGCCCGCTGCTGGCCGACTCGGGCGGCCCTGCTCACCGGTTATTACGCGCAGGCGGTGCGGCGCGATGCCCTGCCGGGTGGCAAGGGCGGCAACAGTGGTACGAGACCGGCGTGGGCGCGGCTCCTGCCCCAACTTCTCGCACCGGCCGGCTACGTGAGCTACCACTCGGGCAAGTGGCACATCGACGGCGACCCGCGCGAGCAGGGGTTTGCACGGTCGTTGCTCGTCGATGCCGCCGCGCAGAGCAACTACTTCACCACGGAGGCCGTCACAGAAGACGGCCGTCCCGTGCCGGAAGCGCCGAACGCATATGTCACGGCGCTCATCGGCGACCACGCGGTGAAGTGCCTCCAGGAGCATGCGGCCATGCATCCCGGGCGGCCGTTCTTTCACTACGTACCGTTCACGGCGCCGCACTTCCCGCTCCATGCCCCTGCGGACCTCGTCGCGAAGTATCGCGAACGGTACCTGGCCGGTTGGGACGCCGTACGGCAGGCGCGGTCCGAGCGACTCGAGGGCATGGGCCTCGTCAACGCGCCGCTTTCGGCGGTCGAACGCCAGGTCGGTCCGCCCTACCCGCCCAAGCCCGACACGCTCGCCCGACTCGGTGGCGGCGAGGTGGATCGTCCGCTGCCGTGGGCGGAACTTACGCCCGAGCAGCGCGAGTTCCAGGCCACGAAGATGGCGATCCACGCGGCGATGGTCGAGGCCATGGACCGGGAGATCGGCCGCATCATCGCTGCCCTCGAGGCGATGAGCGCCCTCGAGAACACGCTCATCCTGTTCGCGAGCGACAACGGTGCGAGTGCCGAGATCATGATCCGCGGCGAAGGACACGATCCTGCCGCGCCGCCCGGTTCGCGGAAGACGTTTCTCTGTCTCGGCCCGGGCTGGTCGAACTGTGCGAACGCGCCGTTTCGCCGACACAAGACGTGGGTCCACGAGGGGGGCATCGCCACGCCCTGGATCGTCCACTGGCCGCAGGGCATCGCGGCGAAAGGCGAACTGCGCACCCAGCCCGTGCACGTGATCGACGTGGTGCCGACGGTGCTCGAACTCGCCGGCGTCGCGCCGCCCGCGGAGCACGACGGGAAAGCGGTGCCGCCGATGCAGGGGCGGAGTTTTGCCGAGGCACTCGTCGACGAGGCTGCCAAGCCCGCCCACGACGCGCTCTGGTGGTGCCACGAGGGAAACCGGGCGGTGCGGGTCGGCGACTGGAAACTCGTGGCGGCGAAGGGCACGCCGTGGGAACTCTACGACCTCGCGTGTGACCGCGCCGAAACGAAAAACCTCGCCGCGGCGGAGCCCACGCGCGTGCAGGACCTCGACGCGACCTGGAACCGAATCGCCGACGAGTGCCGGGTGCTCGCCAGCGAGGAGGCGGCGCCCCCCGCGAAGGCACGCACCAAGCGGCCGAACATCATCTACGTGATCACCGACGACCAGGGCTACGGCGACATCGCCGCCCACGGCAATCCGGTCGTGAAGACGCCGCACCTCGACCGGATGCACGGCGAGAGCGTGCGGCTCACCGAGTTCCACGCGAGCCCCACCTGCGCGCCCACCCGTGCCGCCCTCATGACCGGCCGGCACGAGTTCCGCTCGGGCGTGACGCACACGATTTTCGAACGGGAGCGGCTGGCGCTCTCGGCCACGACGCTGCCCCAGCTGTTGAAGACCGTCGGCTACGCAACCGGCATCTTCGGCAAGTGGCACCTCGGCGACGAGGATGCCTACCAGCCGGGCAAGCGCGGCTTCGACCGCGTCTTCATCCACGGCGGCGGCGGGATCGGGCAGTCGTACTCCGGCAGCTGCGGCGACGCACCCGGCAACACCTATTTTGACCCCGTGATCCGCAGCGATGGGACGTTCGTGAAAACGAAGGGCTACTGCACCGACGTATTCTTCGACGCGGCGCTCGAATGGCTCGACGCGAAGCGCAAGGCCGACGCGCCGTTCTTCTGCTACCTCGCGACGAATGCCCCGCACGCCCCCTACGACTGTCCGCCCGGCTCCGACGTGCCCTTCCTCGCCAGCCTCGAGGCGGCCGGGGTGGAAAACGAAAAACAGCGGGCCGAGATCGCGAAGTTCTACGGCATGATCGAGAACATCGACACGAACTTCGGCCGGCTGCTCGCCAAGCTCGACGAGTGGGGGATCGCCGAGGACACGCTCGTCGTGTTCACGACCGACAACGGCACGGCGGCGGGCGAGGCAGTGTTCAACGCGGGCATGCGGGCCCACAAGGGCTCGCCGTATCGCGGCGGTACGCGGGTGCCGAGTTTCTGGCGGTGGAAGGGAAGCCTGCCGGCGGGCATGGACATGCCGTCGCTCGTGGCCCACATCGATGTCCTGCCGACGCTCTGCGCGCTCGCCGACGTGGAGATCCCTGCGGCGGTCGCCGAGAAGGTGGAGGGGCGGAGTTTCGCGCCGCTGTTGCGTGGGGCACGGATCGCCTGGCCCGACCGGCCGCTCGTCACGCACGTCGGCCGCTGGGACCGCGGCAAGGCGGCTGAGAGTGCCTACCGCCAGTGCCGCATCCGCGAGGGGCAGTGGACCCTCGTCAACGTGAAGAACCGCGCAGACGCTTGGGAGCTCTACGACATCCAGGCCGATCCCGGCGAAAAGACCGACGTCGCGAAGGATCATCCGGACGTCGTCAAGCGGCTCGTGGCTGCGTATGACGCCTGGTGGGTGAGCGTGCAGCCCGACCTCGTCAACGAGGACCTCGACGGGCCCTCCGAAAATCCGTTCAAGGTCGCGTACGCGCGGCAGTTCGGCCCGGCGCCGACGCTGTCCGACGTGCCGTACGGCACGCATCCCAAGCAGCGGATCCACTTCTGGAAGAGTCCCCGGGCCTCGTCCGAGCGGCCGGCGCCGCTCGTGTTCTTCGTCCATGGCGGCGGCTGGCAGGGGGGCGACCGGTTGAGCGGCCTGGCCACGATGCTGCCGAAACTGCTCGAGGCGGGCGTGTCGGTGGCGAGCGTCGAGTATCGCTTCATCAGGGAGGCGATGGACGAGGGTATCGACCCGCCGGTGAAGGCGCCGCTCACCGACGCCGCGCGGGCGCTGCAGACGGTGCGCAGCAAGGCCGCGGAGTGGCAGTTCGACAAGGCCCGCGTCGCAGCCAGCGGCGGCTCGGCCGGCGCCTGCACGAGCCTCTGGCTTGCGTTCCACGACGACATGGCCGAACCTGCGAGTGACGACAGGATCGCCCGCGAATCGACTCGGCTGCTGGCGGCTGCCGTCAACGTGGCCCAGACGACACTCGACCCCGTCCAGATGAAGGCGTGGACGCCCAACAGCCGCTATGGCGGCCATGCCTTCGGGTTCATGCCGAGCCCCGAACAGCGCGATGCGCAGTTCGCCGAGTTCCTGGCGGCCCGCGACCGGCTGCTCCCGGTGATCAATCGCTATTCCCCGTATGCCCTCGTGTCGGCCGACGATCCTCCCGTCTACCTGTTCTACGGTTCGCCGCCGGCCCTCGGGCAGCCGCAGAGGGACCCGACGCACTCGGCGAATTTCGGCGTCAAGCTCAAGGAACGGTGCGCCGAGGCGGGCGTGCCGTGTGAATTGGTCTATCCCGGCGCGCCCGGCGTCGTGCATCCGGACATTGCCGCGTATCTCGTCGACGTGCTGACGAAATCCCCTTGAACGGTCCACCTCCGATGCGCCGCACCGTGTGTGGAATCCTCGCGTGTCTCGTCCTGGCGCTGCCGATGGCTGCGGCACGGGAGCAACGTCCGAACATCCTCTTCATCATCGTCGACGACCAGTCGCCGTTCGACTTCCGGTTCTACGACCCGTCCTCGACGCTCCGCGCCCCGGCGATCGAGCGGCTCGCGGCCGAGGGGATGGTGTTCGACGCCGCCTATCACATGGGCTCGTTCTCCGGCGCCGTCTGCACGCCGAGCCGGCACATGGTGATGAGCGGCCGCACGGTCTGGCACCTGCCGATCGGGCCCGGGAAGCCGACGAAGGGTTCCGCGTCCGCGCGTCCGCGCTGCCCGCCGGGGCTCGAGCGGTTCACGATGGCACCGATCTTCAACGCCGCTGGCTACGACACGATGCGGACCTGCAAGATCGGCAATGCCTACGAGGCGGCCGATGCGCTCTTCACCCTGCGGCGCGACGCGACGAAGCGAGAGGGAACCGCGGAAGGGGGCAGTGCCTGGCACGGCGACCAGGTGATGGCCTATCTCGCGGAACGGGAACGCACGCAGGACACCGATCCCTTCCTCATCTACTTCGGGTTCTCGCACCCGCACGACACGCGGGACGGCACGCCCGAATCGCTCGCGACGTACGGTGCGACGAATCATGCCGACAAGGCGTCGCTCCCGCCGGCCGATCCGCGGCAGCCGCCACTGCCACCCAACTGGCTGCCGGGGCATCCCTTCGACCACGGACACATGGACGTCCGCGACGAGGTCGACGTGAGCGGGGTCTGGAAAAACCACGATGAGCGAACGATCCGCAACGAGCGTGGCCGCGAGTTCGCCTGCAGCGAAAACATCGACTGGCAGATCGGTCGCGTGCCGGGCAACATCTACCTCGGCGACACGCTCGCCACGCTCTGTGACATCTGCGGCCTCGAGCCGCCCGCCACCAATGAAGGAACGAGTTTCCTGCCGGTGCTCGAGGGGCGGCAGCAGACGGTTCGCGACGTGCTGTACGGCGTCTACTGCGGCGGCCGGAAGCCGGGGATGCGCAGCGTGCGGAAGGGCGATTGGAAACTCATCGAGTACGAATCGCCGTCGGGCGGGCTGCACACGCAGCTGTTCAACCTCGCGGACAACCCGCACGAACTCCTCGAGGAACACCACGCTCCGGCCGTTGTGAGCAGGCTCCCGACAACACCGGCGGCCACTCAAAAAAACCTCACCGATGATCCGAGGTACGCGGCGAAGCGGGCCGAGATGAAGGCACTCCTCCTCGCCGAGATGCAGCGACATGACGACCCGTTTCGGTTTTCCGACCAGCCTGCCGAGGAGTTCCAAAAATGAGCGGTCTGACGAGATCGCGAGTCCCGGCATGTGCCGTACTGCGGACGGCCGCTACACTGCCGCCTCGCATCGGACGGGCGCGGGCGGAAGCGAACACATGACAACTCCCGAAGAATCACGGGGCCGACGGCTGGGGCTCGCTCTCTTCTGGGTCTACGTCCTGCTCTACGCCGGCTTCATGGGCCTCGTGCTCTTCCGCCCGGATCTGCTTTCGCTCCGGCCGTTCGGGGGCGTCAATCTTGCGATCGCCTCCGGGATGGGGTTGATCGCGGCCGCGTTCGGACTGGCACTGCTGTCTCTCGTCGCCCGCCCGAGGCGGTAGGAAGAGAACCCGGATGCTCTACGAATCTTCCCCGCTCGCGCTCGCGATCTTCGCCACGTTCGTCCTCGGCGTGATCGGCCTCTCGTTCTACCTCGGTCGCAAGGGACAGTCGGCCCAGGCCTACTACGCGGCCCACGGCGAGGTGCACTGGTTCGTGAACGGCATCGCGTTCGCCGGCGACTATCTCTCGGCGGCATCGTTCCTCGGCATCTGCGGGATGATCGCCTTCCACGGCTACGACGGGTTCCTCTACTCGATCGGGTTCCTGGCCGGCTGGATCGTGGCCCTGTTCGTGATCGCCGAGCCGATCAAGGCGCTCGGGCGGTTCACGTTCGCCGACGCTCTCGACGCCCGGTTCAACAGCCGCGGCATCAAGCTCGCCGTGGCCGTATCGACCCTCGTGGTGAGCGTCTTCTACCTGATCCCGCAGATGGTGGGCGCGGGCGACCTGATCGTGCCACTCCTTGGCCTGCCCCATTGGGCGGGAGTGGTGCTCGTGGGCGTGGCGGTGACCGTGATCGTCGTCACGGCCGGCATGGTCTCGACCACGTGGGTGCAGTTCATCAAGGGGTCGCTCCTCGTCTTCTTCTGCGGGGTGCTCGCGGCACTGATCCTGGATCGAGGCCTGACGGTGAACGCCGGCCGTGCCGGGGCGGAAAACCTCGCGCCGCAGGTGCGGACCGTCCGCCCCGACGGGACGGTGCTCGTCGACGGTGTGCCGCAGTCGCGGTCGCATGATCTGCGGCCGGTGGGCACGATCCTGCGGCTGCCTGACCGCTACGCCGGCAGGACATCCACCGGCCCGTTGCGGCCGCTGGAGTATCTGGGCGTGCTCGAGGATTCGACGATCGTGACCTGGACGCCGTCGAAACGGGTCGACGCGGAGGGCACCCACGTCACCTACACACCGGTCGAACGGAAGGGCGTCGATCTGCTCAAGCCGGGCGGCTATTTCAAGGGGCTCACGACGGGAAACCTCGCCGACAGGCTCGACTTCGCCAGCCTGATGCTGGCCCTCTTCTGCGGCACCGCGTCGCTGCCGCACATCCTCATCCGCTACTACACGGTGAAGGATGCCGCCGCAGCACGGCAGAGCACGGTCGTCGGCATCGCCGCGATCGGCGCCTTCTACGTACTCACGCTCTACCTCGGCCTGGGCGCGATGACGAGCGGGGCCCTCGATCCCACGAGCTCGAACATGGCGGCCCCGCTCCTCGCCAAGTCGTTCAGCACGACCTTGTTCGCGATCATCTCGGCGATCGCCTTCACGACGGTCTTGGGCACGGTGAGCGGGCTGATCATGGCGGGCAGCGGCGCCGTGGCCCATGATCTCGTGGAGAACGTGTTCGGAGTGCGGATGACCGATCACGAAAAGGTGCGGTGCGGCAAGATCGCGGCCGTGGGTCTGGGTGTCGTGGCGATGGCGCTCGGCATCCTGTTCAGGAGCTTCAACGTCAGTTTTCTCGTCGGCTGGGCGTTCAACATCGCGGCGAGTGCGAACCTTCCGGCACTCGTGATGCTGCTCTTCTGGCCGCGGACGACGAAACAGGGCATCATCGCCGCCGTGACGGTCGGAATGGCCGCGTCCCTGGGTTGGATCCTGCTCTCGGCCGACACGTACGAGAAGGTCTACGGCTGGAGCCGGGAGGCGTCGGTCGTGCCCTTCAGCCAGCCGGGGCTCGTCACGATTCCGCTCGGTTTTTTCGTGCTCGTCGTCGTGTCGCTTCTGTCGCCCCGGTCAGCCGCCCGGCCTGCGTCGCAGATCGATGCTCGTGGATGACGCTGAGCACCTTGGCCGTCGAGCCGCGGGTGGCGGGCAGGAGCGTATGGGGGATGGCGGCATGGAAGTAGATGCTGTCGCCCTTCGACAGGAGCAACAGTTCATCGCCGTACTCGAGCTTGAGATCACCGTCGAGTACGAACAGGAACCGCTCCCCGCGGTGGCAATCGGGAGCACCCTTGTTGCCGTTGCCGGAGACGTGGAGGATCGTCGGATGCATCGCCCGGCCGCGCCACTGGTCGGCGCGATGCTCGACGGTGGTGCCGCCACGCCGCTCCTTGGCCGGCGGCTCGAGCCGCCCTTCGCCGTCCTTGGTCGTGACGTATCGAGGCGGCATGGACAGTCCCGCGACGAGGGCGTCGACGCCACACTCGAGCACCTCGGCGAGTTTCACGAGGCCGTCGAGCGACGGCGTGAGCTGGCCGTTTTCGAGCTTCGACAGCCAGCTCACGGTGAAGTCCGCCCGGGAGACGACCTCCTCGAGCGTCAGCCGGCGGGCAAGGCGGGCCGCGCGCACGCGCTGGCCGAGATCCGAGAGGTTGACCGGGGAGGGCATGGTGCGGATTCCGAGGCCGCTGATCACATCACCAAGATGATGGATCAGCCGGAATCCACTCGCAAGAGGGGAATCTTTCCCCCCTTGGCCCACTGCCAAAACAGCCGATCCGCCGCCGTCAGGCACCGGGCCGGCGGAAGTGTCTGTAGGCCTGCAAGACGTCGTGCAGGTCGGACGAGATCGTGACCTCGTCGGCCTCGAAGTCGGTGAGCCAGGTGCGGTTGCTGGCCACGGCGTCGGCCAGGAGCGGAAGGATCTCACCGAGCGTCGTGCGCACCGTGTTGGCCTGGTGAGCGTCGTGGATGAAGGGCTTGGCGTTCGACTCGCCATCCGGACCGGTGTACACGCGAAGTTTACGCAGCGCCATGACAATCTCCCTGGCCTTCGGCCGTCTCGTGTCGGGGCGTGCCGGCCATCCATGGCCGGCGACAGGCGGTCGGTTCGACCGCTCGGACGCCTCGCGACCAACTTCATATCGGCGCGAGCCGCCGGCAATGTTTTGCCGGATTCCCGAGTCGTAACGAAAATTCCAGCCGCGCCCGTCAAGAAGGGCTGGGTGGGCAAGATGGAGGTGCGTCAGACAGGTGGACGACCATTGCCGGCCGAAACGGTCGTCAGACGGCCGGCCCGGAAGGCTTGTCCCATCGCCTTCGGCACGAGGGCTTCCGCTTGGAGCACGCGGGTGCGGTTTTCGGCGGTGGCAGCCTTCATCTCCTGCTCGCGGGCGATCGCGAAAGCCCGTCGCTCCTCGGCCTTGGCCCGGGCGACGCGGGTGTCGGCCTCGGCCTGATCGGCCTGCAGCCGGGCTCCGATGTTCTCCCCCACCTCGATGTCGGCGATGTCGATCGACACGATCTGGAACGCCGTCTGGGCGTCGAGACCGCGCTGGAGCACCGCCTTCGAGATCGTGTCGGGGTGCTCCATCACCTCGAAGTGGCTCTCCGACGAGCCGATCGACGTGATGATCCCCTCGCCGACTCGCGCGATGATCGTCTCCTCCGTGGCGCCGCCGATGAGCTGCTGAAGGTTCGTACGCACGGTCACGCGGGCACGGATCTTGAGCTCCACGCCGTTTTTGGCGACGGCCGACAACGTCGACTTGCCGCTGGCGCTGTCGGGGCAGTCGATTACCTTCGGATTGACGCTCGTCTGCACCGCGTCGAGCACGTCGCGACCGGCGAGGTCGATCGCACAGGCGCGGTCGAAGTCGAGATCGAGGTCTGCACGATGGGCCGCGATCAGGGCCCGGATCACCCGCGGCACGTCACCGCCGGCAAGGGAGTGGGCCTCGATCCGCCGCACCGAAGCGTCGCGGCCGACGCCGGCCTGCGTGGCCATGATCTTGGCCTGCACGATCGTGCGGGCGTTCACCTTCCTCAGGCTCATTCCCAGCAGTTCGAGGAACGTGACGGGTGCCTTCGACCAGAACGCCTGAAACCAGAGTTGGCCGTAGTTGAAGATCAGCAGCAGGAGCGTGAGGGCGAAGAGCCCGAGCGCGATGCCGGCGCCGATGAGCACCGGGAGCGGCAACTGGACGGGAAGCTGATTCACGGGATACCTCGCAGGGCACAAGCCTTCCGCAAGGGTAGTTCACGATGTCCCCGAAGGGAAATCGGCGAAAATCCTCAGTAACTGAGGACCGTTTCGACCCGGTGGGGGGCCAGGCGTTCCCGGCCGCCGAGGGCCTCGAGTTCGATCAAAAACGCCGCGCCCGCGACGGTCGCCCCCGCCGCCTCGATCAGCCGCATGCAGGCCGCCGCCGTGCCGCCGGTGGCGAGGACGTCGTCGACGACGAGCACCCGCGCGCCCTCGGGCAGCACGCCCTTGTGCATCTCCAGCCGGTCGCGGCCGTATTCGAGCTCGTACTCATGGTGGATCGTCTCGGCCGGGAGCTTGCCCGGCTTTCGCACCGGGATCACACCCACGGCGAGGGCGAGGGCGAGCGGACCTGCGAACAGGAAGCCGCGGGCCTCAACGGCCGCGATTGCGTCGAGCCGTTCGCCGCGCCACGGCGCCGCCATGTGGTCGATCGCCGCCGCGAACGCCCGCGGGTCGGCGAGTGCCGGCGTGATGTCCCGGAACAGGATGCCCGGTTTCGGAAAGTCGGGGACCGGCCGGATGAATGGCGCAAGATCGACCGCAGGAGTGGCGCCCATCGTCAGGCTCCCCGCCGCAACCGAACGTTCGCCTGCGGCACGCCATCGAGCTCGAGGGCCAGCGTGGCGAGCGTCTCCGATTCGATCTGCCGCACGCGTTCACGGGTGAGACCGAGCACGGTGCCGATTTCCTTGAGCGTCATCGGCTCCCCGCCGCCGAGACCGAAGCGGAGCTTGAGGATCCGCGACGCCCGCTCGTCGAGCTTCTCGATCCGGTCGAGCACGTGCCGCAGCGTGTCCTCGTCCAGGAGCACCTCGGCGGGGCATTTCGTGTTTTCGTCGCGGATGATCTCGCCGAGCGACCAGCCGCCGTCGGCCTGCTCCGTCTGCGGGGAGGCCTGATGCACGTGGATCGCCTTCTTGATGATCGGCAGCTTCTTGCGGGCCAGGCCCAGCATCCGCGCCACCTCCTCCTGCGTCGGCGTCCGGCCGAGCACATCGACCAGCCGGGCCGTGGCACGCCGCCACTTCGAGAGCAGTTCGACCATGTAGGCCGGGATGCGGATCGTCTTGCCCGAGTTGATGAGAGCCCGCTTGATCGACTGTTTGATCCAGTAACTGGCGTAGGTGCTGAACCGGGTGCCGACCTTCGGGTCGAACCCCTCGACCGCCCGCAGGAGCCCGAGGTTGCCCTCCTCGATGAGGTCGGGCAGCGGCAGACCGCGGTTGGCATAGCCACGGGCGATGTTCACCACGAGCCGGAGGTTCGCCCGCACCATGTGGTCCCGTGCGGCGGCGTCGCCCTTGGCGATCGCGTACGCGAGCCGCTTTTCGTCGTCGGCGGTCAACAGTGACGTGTCGTTGATCTCCCGCAGGTAGGTCTCGAGCGGACTCTGGACGGCGGACGAGGGCTTGCGGGGCTTTTCGGGCATGGGAAAAGTCGACCTGTGGCTCGATGGAGGGATGGATCGAACGTCATGGCCGCGGCCCGGCGGGCGAGAGACCCGGAAGCCGACCCGCGGCACCACGAGATATCGGCGGCTTCGGCGGGCAACTGGACAGGCCGGGGAAGCAAGGCGGCGCGTATGGCCTGGCGCGATCTTGTGGGCTGGCGAAACAGCGGCGCCCGCCGGCGGCCCGGCTCAAGCGAGTGTCCACTCGATGCGGACGAGTTCCGGAATCGCACCGAGCCGCACCGGAATGAGCGACGTGCCGATGCCGCGCGAGACATACATCGGCGGACCCGCGTCGCGATACCAGCCGGCGACGTAGCGGCCGCTTCCTTCCGGGAGCGCCAGGGCCAGGCCGAACGGTGCCACCTGTCCGCCGTGCGTGTGGCCGGCGAGCAGGAGGTCGACAGGATGGTCGGCCGGGATCGAGACGACGTCGCGCGAGAGCGGGCAGTGGGCGAGGAGGAGGTGGTTCGGGGTCGGCGCGGTGTCGCGGACGGCCGCGGCGATATCGGGCGTTCCGCCGCGCAGATCATCGAGGCCCGTGATCCGCACCCGTGTGCCGGCGGCGGAGAACTCGACCGAGCGGTTCACGAGCAGGTCGATACCGTGGCGGTCGTACAGACGCTCGAGGGCTTCACGCGGCACGCCCGCCCAATACTCCCAGTTGCCGAGAATCACGAACCGGCGGGGGCCGACGGGGCATTCGCGCAGGAACGTCTCCAGCTGCCAGAGGTTGTGCCGCCGGTCGACCATGTCACCGGTGAACACGATCACATCGGCGTGTGAGTCGTGCAGCGCCTCGAGCAGGCGGGTCTCGAGTCTGCCGATCCGGTGCAGGTGGAGGTCACTGACCTGGAGGATCCGCAGACGTGCGTCCGCCCGGGGGACGCGGCTGGCAATCACGTGGTCGGTGGTCTGGAGGCGGTTGGGCGTGACGAACAGGCCGTCGATGGCGCCGGCGGTCGGCACGCCCACCGCGAACAGTCCACCCGCCGTGAGCAGCCGGCGGCGGCTCACGGCGGATGCAGCGGCACGCCGCGTCGTCCCGTTCATGGCTCGCGGCCGCCGGGGGCCCGGATGCCGGGGCCGAGCGTGCGGTCGAGAAACTCGAGCAAGGCCCGTCCGGCCGGTGCGGATCGGTCGAGGGCCGGGCGGTGGGCGGTGCCCTCGAGGACGACGAGCGTGCTGTCGACGCCCGCGGTGCGCAGCGCCGCGTCGAGCGCGACGCTCTGGGCGACGGGGATCGAGTCGTCGCGGTCGCCGTGGATCACGAGGCATGGCGGGTCGTCGGCCGACACGTGGGAAAGCGGGCTCGCCCGTTGGGCGGCTTCGCGAAACTCGGTGAGCGGTCCGCCGACCAGCAGACTCGCCGGCGACGACGGCCGATCATGTCCGGGCCCCAGCGACGTGAGATGGGTCGGCGCCGCGATCGCGCATACCGCGGCCACCCGCGTCTCGGCAGGCCCGGACAGACCCAGGAGCCCGGCGAGATGGCCGCCGGCACCGCTGCCCACGACCGCGATCCGGTCGCGATCGACGCCCCAGACCTCCGCCGTGCGACGAATCTCGTCGAGCGCCGCGCGGCAGTCGTCGAGCTGTGCCGGGAACGTGGCCGCGTCGGTGAGGCGATAGCCGATGCTCGCGACCGCATAGCCCTCTTCCGCGAGCCACCGGACGGGACAGTCGGCCCGGGAACCGTCGCGCCAGGTGTCGCCGTGAATCCAGACCACGAGCGGCATGCCGCCACCGGCGCAGCCAGCCGGCAGGAACATGTCGAACCGCTGTCGGGAGTCGGCCGTCGGCAGCGACGGCTGGTCGCGATGGACGAGGACCTCGCCCCGTTCGGAGCCGGACGTGGGGGCTCCGAACGGCGACTCGAGCGTCGACTCGACGCGGAGGGGGGCAGCCGTCACCCGGGCGCCGATGACGTCGGGCACGTCGAGCCCGGCCTCGGGCGGATCGGCGAGCGGCGTCACCTCGACGGGCAGGTCGTCGAACGGCATCCGCCGGCGTGCCGTCGCCCGGCGCTGCGCACGCCGCGAGGGGCGCCTGGCCGGGGCCATCTCCGCCTCGAACGGCGCGTCGGCGGTGGCGCGCGGGTCGCCCCGCCAGGCCAGCTGCACGCCTCCCCAGTCACGCTCCGTCGCGACGGCCATCGTGCCGCCACCGAGCACGGCCAGCGCACAGAACCGACTGAAGAGCGTATTCATTCGCGGCACCGGTCCGTCGGAGCCGCGGGCTAGCGGCGGGCCTGGAGTTGGCCCGACGGAGTGAGCTCGTCGATGATTTTGGGGATGTAGCGGCTGAGGACTTCGGCGAGCCGCTCGCGGTCGACGTTCTGCTTGCGGGCGATCTCCTCCAGCTCACGCTGGCCGAACACGTCTTCGATCTGCCGCCGGCTCACCGGCTTGTTGGGTCCGGTGCGCACCCACGAATCGACCTCGTCGCGGAGACCCTTCTCCTCGAACTGCTTGACGACGTCGGGGAGCTTCTGGGCCTCACCGCCTCCGAAGATCTGCTTGAAGATCTCGGCGAGGTCGTTTGGGTTGGGCATGCCGGACGGGCCGCCCTGGGGTGCGCGTTGCTGCGGCTGCGGGGCGGGCTGGGGTGCCTGCTGCTGGGCGGCGCCTTCGAGCACCTGCTTCAAGATCTCGCCGAGAATGTCCATCGTGGCTCTCCGTCGTCCGGGAAAGGGGGTCGGTCGGGAAGCCGCGCCGAATCGGGCTCCGATGACTGGCAGTCTACGGGCGGGATGGCGGGTGGAAAAGCGGCGGTGGAATCACCGCCCGAGTTTTGCTCGCAACGTCGCCCGGTCGACACCGAGCAGCCGGGCCGCCGCCGTCCGATTGCCGCCCACACGGGCCAGCGTTTCCTCGATCAGAGCCGCCTCGACCCGCCCGACGAGCCCGGCATGCAGGGTGCCGGCATCTGCATGGGCGGCTGGCCAGTGATCGGCGACCCAGGCTTTCACCGCGCGGGCCAGGGCATCCTCGTCCCCGCGCTCGTCCCCGCGACCAGACACCTCGTCGGGAACGGTCTCGAACGCCGCCACTGGCGGCAGGTGCTCCGGCTGCAGGGCCGCCCCGCGGGCGACCACGCAGGCGTACTCGACGGCATGCTTGAGTTCGCGCACGTTGCCAGGCCACGACCGCGCGCGGGCGGCGGCGAGAAACGCCGCGGTGATCGCGGGCCGCGGTACGGCGATCCGCTGCACGAACGACTCGACGAGGGCCGGCAGGTCTTCGAGCCGCGCCGCCAGCGGCGGCATCGCGATCGGGAAGACGTTCAGGCGATGAAAGAGGTCGCTGCGAAACGCCCCGGACATGATCGCCGCCTTGAGGTCGCGGTTGGTCGCCGCGATCACCCGCACGTCGACGGGGCGTGCCATGGCCGCGCCGACCGGCGTGATTTCCCGCGCTTCGAGCACCCGCAGCAGTTTCACCTGCAGGTCGGGCGTCGCCTCGCCGATCTCGTCGAGAAAGATCGTGCCACCAGCGGCCAGCTCGAAGAGCCCCTGGCGATCGTTCGTCGCGCCCGTGAACGCCCCGCGCACATGGCCGAAGAGCTCGCTCTCGATCACGCTCGGGGCAAGGGCGGCCAGACTCGTGGCCAACAACGGCCGCTCATGCCGCGGCCCATGGGCGTGGATCGCCCGGGCGGCGAGATCCTTGCCGGTGCCGGTGGCGCCGGTGACGAGCACCGGCAGATCCGTCGGGGCGACGAGGGCGATCTGCTTGAACACCTCCTGCATCGGCGCGGAACTGCCGACGAGGTGGGCACCGCGCCGCGGGAACTCGTCGCCCGGATCGACGGGCGTCGGCTGTGGGACATCGGCCAGCGCCCGCGCCACGACCTGTGCCACGCGTTCGAGGTCGAACGGCTTCACGAGGTAGTCGAAGGCCCCGGCCTTCATGGCCCGGACGGCCGTTTCGAGGTCGCCGAATGCGGTCATGACGACGATCCTGGCCGCCGGAGCGAGCGACTGGAGGTCGGGCAGCGCCGTCAGGCCGTCGCGGCCCGGCAGACGGACGTCGAGGAGCATCGCGTCTGGTGGGAATCGCGCACAGGTCTCGAGGGCTGCCTCCGCGGACGCCGCCACTTCGACGGCGTGGCCTTCGTCCACGAGCCGTTCGCGCAGGCTCCAACTGATGGCTGGCTCGTCGTCGACGACGAGGATCCGGCTCATGCGGGCGGCTCCGAAGGATGTGGTGCGGACGACCCCTTCAGTGTCTGCGCCGGCAACGAGATCGCAAACCGCGTGCGGCCGTGGCCGCGGCTCCAGGCGAGCGTGCCGCCGTGGTCCTCTGCCACGGCCTTCACGATCGCGAGCCCCAGGCCGATGCCCTCGGGCTTGCCGGTCACGAACGGCTCTCCGAGGACGTTGCCGATCGCATCCGGCGGCCCGGGGCCGGTGTCCTCCACGACGAGTTCGATCCGGCCGTCGGTCGACGTGCCCGAGAGCCGAACGATTCCGCCGCGGCCGGCCGCCTCGATGCCGTTGAGCGCGAGGTTGACCAACGCCGCGCGGAGCGAATCGGGCCGTCCCAC
>JBAXUY010000067.1:0-16001 GCA_037129475.1 Planctomycetia bacterium
GCCGTTCCGTGAAGCATCCATCGAGCATGCCTCCCTTCGGCTCCGAATGCGGGTCATTGTCACCTGCCCTGCCGTCCGGCGACGGGGCACGGGCGGCCCCGAACCGGCGATCCCCAGCCGACGCTCCCACGATCAGAGAGTGTCACTTCGCGCGGGGGTGGGCCTTGTCGAAGGCTTCGCGGAGGCGGGTCGTCGTCACGTGCGTGTAGATCTGCGTGGTTACCAGGCTCTTGTGGCCGAGCAGTTCCTGGACGCTGCGGATGTCGGCGCCGGCGTCGAGAAGGTGGGTCGCGAAGCTGTGCCGGAGCGTGTGGGGGCTCGCGCGTTTGCCGAGGCCGGCGGTGGCAAGATGCTTTTCGAGCAGGCGGGCGATGCCGCGGACCGAGAGACGGCCGCCGAATTTGTTGGTGAACAGCGGCTGGCTGCGGCCGGTCGGCGCCCGCACGGGTTTCGGGCGGGTCGCGAGCCACTGGCGCAGCGCGGCGCGGGCGGGCGTGCCCACGATGCCGAGCCGTTCGCGGCGGCCCTTGCCGCGGACGCGGACGGTGCCGTTGGCAAGGTCGAGATCACCGTCGTCGAGACCAATGAGTTCACGGACGCGGATGCCGGCGGAATACATCAGTTCGAGAATCGCACGATCGCGGAGGCCGCCGGCAGCGGCGGGGTTGGGGGCGGCAAGAAGCTTGGAGATCTCCTCGCCGGTGAGGAACTTCGGCAGCTTCCGTGGCCGGCGCGGGCTGCGGAGCGGCTTGGCGGGATTGGCCCGCACCCAGCCCTCGCGCTGGCCGAAAGCGTAGAAGCTCCGCATGCTCGCGAGTTTGCGGGCCACGGTGGATGCCGCGTAGCCGGCGGCGCCGAGACCATTTTGGAAGCGGCGGAGAAGCGTGCTCGACGCGTCGGCCGGGCTGCGGCAGCCGGCCGATTGGAGAAACTCCTCCAGTTGGAGCAGATCCTCGCGGTAGCTCTTGAGCGTCAGCGGAGACGCGCCGCGCTCCGCGGCCATGAATCGCAGGAAGCGATCGATCGCCGCTGGAAACGTCCCGGGTGCCGGCGGTCGGGCGGCCATGCTGCAGGCCTTGTTTCGGCTCAGGCTGCCCGGTCAGCCGGCGGCACGCTGCGCAGCCGGTTGGCCCGCGGCGCGTGTTGCCGCACTTTTTGCCCCAGGACCGCGGCGTCGTACCACGAGAAGCTGAGATCCGGGTTGGCCGCATACCGGCCGAGCGTCTTCAAGGCCTCGGCACGGCTGTCGTCGTCGTACAGGAAGACGTAGCGCTCGCCGCCTTTGACCAAGGCGATGACGTTGATGTCGCGGGCGGGCATCGGAAGGCTCTCGAGGATGAGGAAGGCCGACGACAGGAGCGTCTCCAACCGCCGTGCCGTTCGGGATATCGGCTGCCCGAAGCCGGCGGCAGCAACCTTCCCGAGCGTGCCCCCCGAGTCTCCGCGATCAGGCCAGCCAGCCCCGAACCATCGCGGCGCGACCCCGATATCCGGGCGAGTCGGGTGGTTCAGACGAGGTCGGCGAAGCCCCGCAGGCCGATCGGCTCGCGGGCCGTGAACGCCTCGCCGTGCGTTGATCCGATCATCGCGCCCCACCAGCTTGCCGAGGCTGCCACCCGGTCGAGCACGGTGGGCCGGGGCGCGGTTTGGGGAAACTGGCTGGCATAGCAGGCGAGGCTGCGGGCCTTGAGCTCCCACGTCGAGGCGATGTCGACGATGAACGCCGGGCGGGTGACGACCTTCAGGTGCACACAGGCATAGTGGTAGATCCGTTCCGGGTGCCAGGGGTCGCCCGGCAGGTCGCACTTGGTGAGCTTGGCCCAAAAGCGGGCCGCCTCCACGAGCCGCGTGGCGGCGGTGTGGTCTGGATGAGCGTCGACCCAGTGGGGTGCGAACAGCCAGCGGGGCCGCGTCCGGCGGATCACGGCGGCAAGCTGCCCACGGGCGGCGAGCGTGGCCCGCAGCTTCCTGTTGGGGAGTCCGAGATTCTCCCGCCACGGAATCCCGAGCGCCGCCGTCGCGGCCGCCGTTTCCCTGGCCCGCGTCTCCACCGAGCCGAGGGGCGTGGGCTCGCCGTCGGTGAGATCGAGCACGCCGACCTGCATGCCCTTTTGAAGCATGAGCGCGATCGTGCCGCCCATGCCGAGTTCCGCGTCGTCTGGGTGCGGGGCGACCACGAGGGCGTCGAGCATGGTTGGTTTGCGTCTCCCGGGAGGCGTCAGCATACTCTGCCGCCATGACGACCTCGACACGTGCGACGCGGCAGGCTTCCGAGGAACTCTTCGCGGAGGTATGCGGCCAGGCGCGGCGGGCCGCGCTGCTCGCGTCGGTCGAGGCCCTGCTGGGCTGGGATGAGCAGACCTATCTGCCGTCGCAAGCCGGGGGCTACCGGGCCGAGCAGGCGGCGGCGGTCGCGGGGCTCGTGCATCGCCTGCGCACCGATCCGGGGCACGGCGAGCGCATCGCCGAGCTGGCCGCCGGGCCGCTGGCGCGATCGGGGTCTGCCGCGGTCGCCGGCACCATCCGGCTGCTCGAGCGCGACTTCGCGAAGCAGGCTCGGTTGCCGGCGCGGCTGGTGGAGGAACTCGCCAAGACCTCCATCGAAGCCCAGCAGGCGTGGCGGGCGGCCCGTGAGGCGTCGTCGTGGGAGGCGTTCGCTCCGTGGCTCGAACGCATGTTCGCCCTCAAGCGAGAGCAGGCGGCGTGCCAACTTCCTGACCGCGATCCCTACGACTCCCTCATGGACGATTACGAGCCGGGTGCGTCGTGGCCGGCGATCGTCACCCGATTCGACCGCCTGCGCGGGGAGATCGTGCCGCTCGTCCAGGCCTGCGTCGACTCGCCGCGGCGGCCGAACGACGGGGTGCTCCGGCGCACGTATCCCGTGGCGAGCCAGCAGCGGTTCGTGCGCACCGTCGCGGAGCGTGTCGGCTTCGATTTCACGCGCGGCCGGCTCGACACCACGGCCCATCCGTTCTGCTCGTCGATGGGGCCCGACGACTGCCGAATCACCACGCGATGGGACGAGCGGTTCCTGGCGACGGCCCTGTATGGCGTGCTCCACGAGGCGGGCCACGGTCTCTATGAGCAGGGACTGCCACGCGACTGGCACGGGCTGCCTGCCGGCGAGGCTGCATCCCTCGGCATCCACGAGTCGCAGTCACGACTCTGGGAGAATCTCGTCGGTCGGTCGCCGGCCTTCTGGGAATGGTGCTTCCCCGTGGCCCGCGAGGCATTTCCCGAGTCGCTCGCCGGCACGACTGCCGATGAGGTTCAGCGGGCGCTGATGACCGTGACGCCGTCCTTCATCCGCGTCGAGGCCGATGAGGTCACGTATAACCTTCACGTGATGCTGCGGTTCGACCTCGAACGCGCCCTCGTGCAGGGCACATTGGCGGTCGCCGACCTGCGCGACGCGTGGAACGACCGATTCCAACGCGACTTCGGCATGCGGCCGCCGACCGACGCCGAGGGCGTGCTCCAGGACATCCACTGGGCCGCCGGGCTCGTCGGCTATTTCCCCACCTACACGCTTGGCAACCTGTTCGCGGCACAACTGATGCACGCCGCAGAGGCACAGATGCCGGGCCTCGAACGGGAGATCGCCGCCGGCAGGTTTGCGCCGCTGCTCGACTGGCTGCGGCGTCACGTCCATGCCCATGGCCGGCTGCTCGAGTCGGAACGCCTCGTGGAGCAGGCGACGGGCAGCCCGGTGTCGGAGCAGTGGCTCGTCGCCAGTTTGAGGCAGCGCTTCGGCGCAGCCCACAACCCGTAAGACAGGATTCAGCCTGTCCTCCAGCGTCCGGTGATGGGGGAAGGGGTGGCCCGAGCCCGAGTCGAGCCATTCCGAAGCAGCCTCGACAGCCGGTTTTTCGTCCCTGAGCGGGCGGTGGTAAACTTTTGCTCGTGGCCTGCGAGTCCGGGTGGTGTTTGGCGTGAGGGTTTCATGGTGGACGACAAAGATGGTTCGGCGCCCGATCCGTGGGCGGGCATCGACGACGAAGGCAGCAGCCAGGCGGCTGATGGCTTCACATTCTCGTTCGATGCGTCCGGTGAGATCGAGGAAAACCCGTTCGCCCCGCCCGCCGAGGAACCGATCGCGGCGTCCATCTCACCCGCGCCGGATGCGGATGATGCGCCGATCTTTCCGATCGACGCAGCCGCATCGGAGCCCGATGCGGAGGCCGATCCGTTCGCGTCGCTCTCGATCGATGCCGACGATGCCACGGACGTCGCCGCCGACATTTCCAGTTGGCTGAGCGAACCGTCGGAGGATGCCGCCGGTGATCCACCGTTGGCGGTGTTTCCCTCCCAGGATGCCGAACTCGCGGACGAGCCGGTGATGTCCACCGACGCGCTTCCCGATGCGCCCGTGGCGTTCGATGCGACGGGCTCGGATGACCTGCATGCGTTCGCGGAGCCGGGTGGCGTGCCTGCCGCAGGCTCCTCGCACGTCGAGGTCGGCACCGGATTTTCGGGCATCGTCTCGCCGAGCGAGGTCGATCCCACGAGCGACGTCATGGCGGCGGATGACTGGCCCGAGGCGGAGGCCACCGAGGCGACACTCGATGATTTTTCGACCGATGACCAGCCGTCGTTCGATGCGTCGGGGTTCGACGGCGTCAGCGACGGGGGCGACGCTGCGGCGCCTGGAGACCTGCATGCCGACAACGACGGCCACGAATTGGCAATCGCGGCCTCTGCGGCGGCCGCCACCGCAGCAGTGACTCGGGGGAAATCCGCGACCCGGAAGCAGGGGGGCGGCATCGGACAGCTCGTCGGCATCGTGCTCGGCGGACTGATGGCGATCCCGATCACCTACGCGATCCTGATCTGGGGCTTCCAGAAGGATCCGTTCAAACTGGTGGGTATGGTGCCGGAGCAGGTTGCGTTCCTGCTGCCGCAGAAACTCCAGCCCGGGTTCAAGAAACCGGGCGGACCAAGGCTCGATGCCGCGTCGGCGCTCGACAACCTGCCCGATGCGGTCGAACCGGCCGAGCCTGTGCCGGTGGAGCCGGCGGATCCCGAGGTTTTGGCCGAAGATGCTCCTGGGAAGCCGGTGCCCTCGGGCGATGGTGCGACCGTGCCCGGGCCGGCCGCACCGGAAGACTCGCTGGTCGAGCCGAGGCCGCCGGCGCCAGCATCCCAGCCGCCGGCCTCGTTCGACGACATCGTCGCAGCGGCGGCCAAGACCCCACCCGCTCCGGCGGCTCCGCCGGAGCCCGAACCGCTCGATCTGTCGGCGCTCCAGGCGGCAGTCGGCGAGGCCACGGCATCGTTCGAGACGCTCGCGGCCGCCGACCCGGAATCACCGGATCGCAAAAAGCTGCTCGTCGGCTGGTACAAGCGATTGGCTGCGGTCGCCGAGCAGTTGGTGTTGCTCGAGAAGGTGGCCGCGGATTCCGGACGCACGTTTGACGAGGCCTCCGCCGCGATTGAATCGGTCTGCAACTCGATCGGCGCCGACGCTGACGCCCAGCGCGAATTGGCGAAGCTCAGCAGCATGTGGCTTTCGTCGAAGAAGCGACCGGCCGACGGGGCGGTACTCCTGGCCACGTTCGACGCAGCCCGGCAGGTTGGGCCGTATTGGTCGACGCGGGTCACGGTCGATGGCGCCGAGTCGCGGAGCGTCGCGGTGATTTCGCGGGTGGAGCCCCGGGTCGACCCCGGTTCTCGCGTGCTCGTGACAGGCGTCCTCTTCGACGGGGACGTCGTGTGGGCCAGCGACGTGCGGCCGATCGAGAAGAAGGCCGCGCCTGTCGAGGATCTTTTTTGATCGCGGACGGTGAACCGGCTTCGGCGGCGGACATCGCCGCCGCCGTCGCGGCGGGAAGGCTGACGGCCGCCGCCGTGCTTGCGGATCATCTCGCGCGGCATCGGGCCACGCACGGCCGGCTGAATGCGCTCGTGCAGACGCGGCACGAGCAGGCTGCCGGGGAATTGGCGGGCGTCGCCGGCCTGCCGCTCGGCGGCGTGCCGGTGAGCGTCAAGGAATGCTTTCCCGTGCATGGCATGCGGACGACGCTGGGAATTCCGGGACGAGACGCGCGGGACGAACACGACGCCGAGATCGTGGTGCGGCTCAAGGCCGCCGGCGCCGTGGTGGTCGGCAAGGCCAACGTGCCGCAGGCGATGTGGCTGCACGAGACCGACAATCCCGTCTGGGGGCGAACCAATCACCCGACGGCGGCCGGCCGGGGCCCGGGGGGCTCGAGCGGTGGCGATGCGGCGCTCGTCGCCGCGGGCGTGGTGCCGCTCGCGGTAGGCACCGATCTCGCCGGGTCGATCCGCCAGCCGGCGCACGCCTGCGGCATCGCGGGGCTCGTGCCGCGGAGCACGGTGCTCGGCGAGGGTGGAGCCTTCGACACGCAGCCGCATCTCACCGTCATCCGGCCGCGGAGCGGATTCCTGGCCCGCACCGTCGCCGATCTTGTGCTCGCCTACGAGGCGATCGTCTCGCCGGGCGAGGGTGTGGAGCGAACCTCGCGGCCGCTGCGCATCGGGTGGTGGGACGACGCGGGCGTCGTCGCGCCGTCGGCGGCGATCCGGCGTGGCGTGCGCGAGGCGGTGTCCCATCTCGCTGCCGGCGGCTGCGACACCCAGCCCGTCGACGGATGCCTGGCACGCGAGGCGGCGTCGTTGCTTCTGGCAGTCGTATCGGCCGACGGTGGCGCCGACATCCGTCGGCTCTTCGATGGCGTCCGACCCATGCCGGCCGTGGGTCGGCTGCTGCGTCTGGCCGGACTGCCGCGCCGCCTGCGGCCCGGGATCGCGGCGGCGTGTCGGCTCCTGGGCCGCCGAATCGAGGCGGAAGCGCTGCTCGCCACCGGTCCGCGCGGCGCGGCGGGCCGCGAGGGCCTGCGCGCCGCCCGCGCCGCTCTTGCGGGCCGCGTGGCAACGCTCGCCGAGCGGTATGACGCACTCGTGTGCCCCGTGTCGGCGGTGCCGGCGCTCGTGCACGGGACGGCGGCGACCCTGTTGCCTGCGGCGGCGCCCTGCATGCTCGCCAACCTGCTCGACCTCGCGGCAGGAGCCGTGCCCGTGACGACCGTCAGGGCCGACGAGCAAGCGGGGCGGGCGCCGTCCTGGGATCCGGTCACGCGAGCGGCGGCTGCGACCGATCATGGCAGCCGTGGGCTGCCGGTCGGGGTGCAGGTGATCGCGCTTTCAGGCGGCGAGGCAACGGTGCTCACGGTCATGCGGTCGATCGAGGCCGCCGCCGGGTTTCAGACCGCCATCCGGGCGACGAGCGATCGCGCCATCTGATCGACGGTGAGCACCTCGCACGCGGCCCCCAGGTCGATGCCCGCCTTGGGCATGCTCCAGACGACGCTGGAGGCTTCGTCCTGAGCCATCGTGTGCCAGCCGCGCGAGCGCAGCTTGAGGAGTCCTTTGGCGCCGTCTTTTCCCATGCCCGTGAGCAGGAGGGCGGCGCCCGTCTGCGGCCAATGGTCGGCCACACTTTCGAAGAACACGTCGACACTGGGCCGGAAGAACACCTCGCGGGGCTCTTCGCGGTACTCGAGCGTGCGGGCTTTCGAGAGGACGAGGTGATCGTTCGTGCCGGCGAGCAGCACGTCGCCGGCGGCGGGCTGCTGCCCGTGTTCGGCCACGCGCACGGCGCGGTTGGTGCGGTCGCTGAGCCACTTGGCCAGCCCCTGGGAAAAAGCCACGTCCACGTGCTGCACGACGAGCACCGCCACGTTCCAGTCGTGCGGCAGCGGCAGGAGCAGGTCGGAGATGGCCTTCGGGCCGCCCGTCGACGCTCCCACCGCCACGAGTTTCGGGGGAGCGGCGGGGGCCGCCGGACGGGCGGTGCGCCGGGGTTCGGACGAACCGACGATCTTGGCGATCATGCCGATCTTCTCGACGAGCGCGCCGGCCCCGCTCACCTCGCCTGCCGGACCGAGCATCGGCGTATCGACGGCGTCGAGGGCGCCGAATCCCATCGCCTCGTAGACCAGCGAGATGTTGCCGCTCACGGTGGCCGTCACGACGAGGATCGCGCACGGGGCCGACGCCATGATCTGCCGGGTCGCCTGCACGCCGTCGAGGTGCGGCATGATCAGGTCCATGAGGATGAGGTCGGGGCGGTCGCGCTTCGCCATCGCGACCGCTTCGACGCCGTCGGCCGCCATCCAGGCGATCTCGTGGTCGGGGAGGCTGTCCACGACGCGGCGCAACGCCTCGCAGGCGGCCCGCACGTCGTTGACGATCCCGATTCTCATGGCACCTGTCTCATGAAAGAGGCTCTCCCACGAGGTCCGTGATCGTATGCACGAACGTCTCGTCGTGGAAGCTGCTCTTCGTCAGGTAGCGGTTGGCGCCGGCGTCGAGCCCGCGGAGCCTGTCCTCCTCGCGATCCTTGTAGGAGACGATCACGACGGGAATGTCCTTGCGGGAGGGGTCGTTCTTGATCAGCGACACCAGGCCGATGCCGTCCATCCGCGGCATGTCGACGTCGGTCACCACCAGATCGTAGTGGGCGCTGCGGATCGCATTCCAGCCGTCCATGCCGTCGACCGCGACATCGACGGCGAACCCGCGGGCCTGGAGCAGTTGCCGCTCCAGTTCGCGGACCGTGATCGAATCGTCGACCACGAGGATCCTTTTCCGCTGGCGCGACTGCTCGGCCATCCGCTCGAACTCCACTCGCGTCAGCCGCCGTCCCATGAGCACGTTGTCGATCGACCGGACGAGGTCCTCGACGTCGACGATCAGCACAGGATTGCCGTTCTCCAGGAGCGATGCGCTGTTGATGTCGGGCACCTTGCCGAGCCGGCGGTCGAGCGGCCTCACCTCGAGGTCGCGCTCACCCAGGAAGGCATCGACGATCATGCCGAACTGCTGGCCGCGGTCGCTGATGACGACGACGGGCATCGGGTCGGAAGGCTGGCCGCGATCCGGCATCTCGAGGATCTGGGCGGCCATCACGAGGCCGATCGAGACGCCGTCGCGATCGAAGTACTGCCGTCCCTCCACGGTGCGCACGTCGGCGTGGCTGCAGTGGAGGATGGTGTCGATCCGGGTGAGCGGAAAGGCGTAGGGTTCGCCGCCGATGTCGACGAGGAGGGCGCGGATCACGGACATCGTGATCGGAAGCTGGAGCGTGAACACCGTCTGTCGGCCGATCTGGGTGGCCACCCGCACGGTGCCGCCCACGCCCTTGACCATGCTCTGCACGACGTCGAGACCGACGCCGCGGCCCGAGATCTCGGTCACCTGGTCCTTCGTGGAGAAGCCCGGCAGAAAGAGAAACTCGAGCAGCTCGAGCTCCGTGAGCTGATCGGCGACCTGCCGGGCGACGAGTCCCCGGGCAACCGCCTTGGCGCGGAGCGTCTCGACGTCGATGCCGCGGCCGTCGTCGGTGAGCGTGATGTTGAGCATGCCGGCCCGGTGTCGGGCCTCGAGCCGGATCGTGCCGACCGCCTGCTTGCCGGCCGCCTCGCGCTCGGGCGGCGGCTCGAGGCCGTGGTCGAGGGCGTTGCGGATCAGGTGGGAGAGCGGGGCCTCGAGCTTGTCGAGAATGTCGCGATCGACGCCGGTCTGCTCGCCGCGCACCTCCAGCCGCACCTGCTTGCCGAGCGTGCGGGCCACGTCGCGGACGAGTCGGGGGAAGCCTCGGATGCCGTCGGCGAGCGGCCGCATCCGGCTTGCGATGACCTCGTGATGGAGGCGATTCGAGAGGTCCTCGTTGCGCCGGGCGAAACTCTCGAAGTCGTCCACCTGTTTCATGAGGCTCGTCAGGCAGGCGTCGGCACGTTCCCGGACGCGGGCCACCATGCCGAGCAGGGGCGCGGGCACGTGCGCGTCGTCAGCCTTGAACCGTTCCTCGACCCCGGCGATCGTGTCACAGAGATCGACCTGTGCGGCCCGGAGCGTCAGGAGCGAATCCACGAAGGGCCGCAGCTGCCGCGTCTCGACGAGCGACTCGCCCGCCAGGCCGACGAGGCGGGTGAGGCTGTCGGCCGAGACACGGACGACGCGGTCGGCGGGCTCCAGGGACTTGGTCGGGGCGGGGGTGGTCGTCGCCGGCTCATCCGAAGGGGGCGACGAGGGGGGAGGAGCAGGCGCCGGCGCCGTCGGGGCAGGGCCGGGCAGCGGCGCCTCGGCCGGCTGGCTGACGGCCGCCGGACTCGGCGGTGCGATCACCGGCGGCGGGCCAGGCTGAGCGGCCGCCGGCACCGGGGCTGCGGTGCCCGAAGCGAGCAACGCGGCGAGCTGATCGACGAGGGCATCGGCGGTGGCGGCCCAGCGGCTCTCCGGGTCGAGGGCGTCGTCGGCCTTCGCGATCGACGAGAGGAAGTCGATGCTCGCGAGGAGCAGATCGACATGGTCGGGACGCACCTGAAACCGCCCCTTGCCCGCCGCCACGAAGCAGTCCTCCATCGCGTGTGCGACACGCACGGCAGGATCGAGGCCGACGATTCGTGCGGCCCCCTTGAGCGAATGGGCGGCCCGCATCATCGCCTCGATCGTTTCGGGCGATCGCTCGAGTTCCTCGACGGCGAGCACGCCCGCGGAGAGGACGGCCGTCTGGCCTTCGGCCTCCAGCCGAAACAGTTCGAGCATCGAGAATCCGCTCAGGTCGTCCGCCACGTCGTCCTCCTTTCCACTTATCGGGCGATCAGTTCGGTGAGTCCGTCGAACAGGCGGGTGTCGTCGAGCAGCCCGACGGCGCGGTCCTGCCAGTCGAACAGCGCCTGGCTCAAGCGGGTGTTCGACTGGCTCACGGTCGACGGCACCGCCCGCATCGCCGAGCGCACGACCCGCTGGACGCCCGCGACTTCGTCGACGCAGAACACCCAGCGCCCCCCCGATCCGTCCGCGTGTTCCACGACGAGCAGCCGCGCGGCGGTCGGGGCCTCGGCATCGGGCTGGATGGTCGGCGGCTTTTCCTCGAGGCCCAGGAGCGTGTGCAGCGACACGCACAGTTGCAGTTGGCCGCGAATATTCACGAGGCCCGCGAGCATGCCGGCCGTTCGATGTGGCACGCGGTGCAGGGGCCGCAGGGTGGTGATCTCGACGAGTGACACCGTGGGCAGCGCCATCCACTCCCGGCCGACGCGAAACACGAGCACGCTCGTCGCGTCTGGGTCCACGACCACTTCGGGTTCCTCGAGAATCCGGCTCCACGCCTCGAGATAGCCCTCGGGGGCCTCCCGGTCGAAGAACGTCCGGGCTGCCTCGGCGAGAACGGGGCAGTTGCGGCAATGGATGTATGTCTCCAGCTCCGGGCAGCTGCGATCGCCCGTGACGCCGATCCGGCGCCAGCACTCTTCCATCGGGGCCCTGACGAACTCTGTTGCCGGCGGATTGGTGATATTCATGGCGATGCCTTCCTTGCAAGGATGCGGGCCGCCGACTGCCGGTATTTCTCGGCCATGGCCGGGTCGCCGCGTTGCGCCGCGAGGAGTGCGAGTGCGAGCAGCGCCTCGTCGTGGGCGGCGTCGAGGTAGAGCGTCTTGTGGAAGCAGCCTTCGGCACGATCGAGGTCGCCGGCCGACTGGTGCAGCATGCCCATCAGGAAGAACAACTGCGGTGCCGGGCCGACCTCGCGGGCGTGGGCGTCACAGAGCGCGAGCGCGTCGGTGATCCGTCCAACGTTGGCGAGCGCGCCCGCCTCACGCAGCACGTCGTCCAGCGACCGGATGGCGGCCGCCTCCGTCGTCGCGGCCGTGGCCGCCGCAATGCGAGCCGCCGGCCGAACCGGCGCGGCCGACTTCGCCTCGGACCGGCGGGGTGGCGCCGGGGTCGGCGGCCGGAGGGCCGGCTTCGCGACGGACCGGACGCCGCGACGCAAGGCGAAGATCGAACTGGCGCCGGCGGGAATCCAGTCGCCCTTCAGGATCGGCGGTTCGGCGGCACCGACCACGAGCAGCCCGTCTGCAGCGACGAGCCGGTCGAGCACCGCTTCCACCCGGGCGCGGGCTTCCGGCGTCAGGTAGATGAGCAGGTTGCGGCAGAAGACGATGTCATAGGGGGCGCGGCCCGAGCCGAGCTGTTCGGTGACGAACGAGCCGTCGAGCAGGTTTCCCCAGGTGAACCGCACCTGCCGTCGGATCGCCTCGTCGAGCACGGAGCCCTGTCCTTCGCGGTGGAACCATCGGTCGCGGAACGAGCAGTCCGCGTTGCGAAAAGCGTTCGCCGAGTACCGTCCCTGCCGGGCCCGCTCGATCGCAACGCGGCTGATGTCGATCGCATCGATCGTGAACTGATCGGGAGTGAGGCCTGACTCGAGGAAGCCGATCGCGATCGAGTAGGGCTCCTCGCCTCCGGCACAGGGGGCACAGAGGACGCGAATCGGTGCCCGGCCGGGGAGCGCCGCGACGGTGGTCGCGAAGCGGCAGACGAACGCGAACACCTGCGGATCACGGAAGAACCAACTCTCGCCGACCACCACCTCCTCGACGAGCCGGTCACGCTCCGCCTCATCGCTGACGGCCCGCTCCACGACCGCAGCCGGATCGTCGACGCCGAGCGCTTCCATGCGCGTCCGCACGGCCCGGGCGATCGAGGCCGATCCGACCGTGTCAGGATCGAGTCCGATCCAGCGGGCGAGCAGGTCTTCCGCGGCCCGAACCGCGGCCGGGTCGCGAGGCGTCGTGTGTGTCATGGCCCCGTGGCTCCGGCCGCCGCGACGAGCCCGATGAGCAGGTCGTGTGGGAGGAGGTGGTCGACGACCACCATCTGCACGGTGCTGCCGCCGAGCCGGAGGAGCTTTCCGAGGAATGGCGCCTGTCCGCCCGGAGCCGTGGGGACCATGTCACCGGCGGACGCCGTCTGGACCGAGACGACGTTGTCGGCGACCAGCCCCAGCCGCACCGGCCGTGCCGGAGGCAGGGCCGGCTGCTCATCGACCGGCGGTTCGGGCGGCACGAATTCCACGACGATCACGCGGGTGCTGAGCCGTCGTCGACCGGCCGGCTCCGGTACCGGCGTCTCGAATCGGCGGGCCAGATCGACGAGCGGCACGAGACGGCCACGGTAGGTGAACACGCCGGGCACGTAGGAAGGCAGGAGCGGAATCGGTCGCACGGGCACCAGCGGCAACACCTCCAGCACCGTCCTCGAAGGGATCGCGTACGGCTGGCCGGCGACGGTGAACGTGAGGATTTGCATGGGCCGCGGCCCGCGTCAGACCGTGAAGCGGGAGACCTCCTCCTTGAGGTCGCCAACGGCCTCGCGCAGGTGGGTCGTGGCCTTGTTGAAGTCGTCGAGCGAGGCCGCCGTGCGCGACGCACCCTCGGCGAGGCGAACCATCGCCTCCCGAATCTGATCCGCGCCCTGCGACTGTGCACGCATTCCTTCGGTCACCTGGCCGAACCGGCCGGAGATTCCCTGGACACCCTCGATGATATCCCCGAGCTTGCCCGAAATGTCGCCGATCTCCCGCACTCCGCCGCGAACCTGCTCGGCGAACTTGTCCATCTCCATCACGCCCGCCGACACGGCGTACTGCATCTCCTTGACCATCCGCTCGATGTCGAGCGAGGCCACGGCCGTCTGGTCGGCGAGGCGGCGGATCTCACGGGCGACGACGAGAAAGCCGAGCCCGTACTCGCCCGCCTTCTCCGCCTCGATCGCCGCGTTGATCGACAGCAGGTTCGTCTGGTCGGCCACCTTCGTGATCGTGGTGACGGCCAGATTGATGTTGGCCGCCCGCTCGCTGATCACCGCGAGCTTCGCACCGAACGACGACGTGCTCTCCGCAAGGTGCCGCATCGTCGCGTCCATGCCGGTGAGGTTGCCGCGGCCCTCGGCGGCCATCGCTCCGGTGTGGGCCGCCATGTCGTTCACCTCCGTCATCGTGCGCACGAGTTCCTGGCTCGTGACGGAGATTTCCTTCACGGCTGCGACCGCCTCGCTCGTGGAGGCGCCGTAGTCGGCGATCACCTGCTGCTGTTCGCTGCTGGTGGCCTGGATCGCCGTGGCGGTCGAGATCAGGGCCACCGACGACTTTTGGATCCGGCCGATGAGGCCGCGCAGGTCGTTGGTCATCGTCTGGATCGCGGCCAGGAGCGCGCCGGTCTCATCGTCGCTCGTGACGCCGACGTTGGCCCGCAGGTCGCCCCCCGCGACCTGGCGGGCCACGTCGACCGCCGTACGGATCGGGGCGGAGATCGTGCGCGCGACCGCGAGCGCCGCGATCGTGACGCCGAGGATCGTCGCCAGCGACAGGCCGATGATCGCGGCCCGTTGGAAGTTGACGAGTGCGAACGCCTCCGTGGCGTCCTGCTTCACATTCATGCCCCAGCGGTAGCTCGGAAGATAGCACCACGCCGACACGACCTCCTCGCCGCGATAGTCGCGGACCACGCCGTACCCGCGAGCGCCGCTGGCCGCTTTCTGCGTGGCGGCCCCCTTTTCGCCCCCCAGCGGGATCTGGAGCTTGAAGGCCGCGTCGGGGGCATGTCGCAGCGGGGAGGTGACGAGCACCGACTGGCCCTGCTGCTCGCCGGTCACGATCTCGCCGGTGCGGCCGAGGCCGCTCAGGTCCGAGAGCACCTGCCAGATGCGCTCCGGACCGAGCCCGAGCGCCAGGACGCCGATCACACGCCCCTCCGCGAACACCGGGCTCGTGACGAATGCGAGGGGGCGACGGCTGCCACCGTACATCTGGAAGCCGGAGATTTCGGACTGCAGCAGCATGCGGGAACGATCAAAGCCCGCGGCCAGCTCCGACGACGCCAGTCCGCCGGTCGAGAGCGACGACCCGACGGGCAACTGTCGGTCGAGCGCAAACAGGACGCGGCCGCCTGCATCGATGAGGAGCACCTCCGTGTAGCCGAACGAGCTCGCCACGTAGCCGAGAAACTCGTCGAACTGGCCGCCCTCGGCGACCAGTTTCTTGACTCGAACGGGGTCGGCGGGCTCCTGCACCGTGCCGAGAATGGCCGACAGTTCACGGACCGCCCGGATCACGGTGGGGCCCCGGGCCGTCGCCATGCCGTCTCGAACCCGCTCGATGGCGAAGGCCTCGAGTTCCCCGGCCTTCGCCGCGGCAATCTGCAGCAGGTTGTTGCGAACCGAGTTTTCCAGCGCGCGTGTGGCGATTCGGGCCGTGATGGCGGTGAGGATCGCACACGGGATGAGCGCGATCACGAGAAACCAAAAGAGCAGGCGCCCCGCGATCGACCGCTGCGTGGCGGCAGTCGCCGCGGGAGACCCGGTTCCGGAAGTCGAATGGTGGTTCATGTCAGGGTGGGTTCCTGGTCACGGTGTTCCGGCTGCGGGCGCGGGCGCCCGGGCCGCCGTGTTGCTCCACGAGCCTCCCCAGCGCGTGTGCAGGCCCGCGACGAATTCCTCCCACGCCTCGCGCGACCTGGAGAGCGGAAACGGAACGGGGCGGACCGCCGTGCGGCTCGTCCAGACGATGTCGACCTGCCCGTCGGGCCGGATCCGGCCGATCGATACGGGGCGCCACGTGTGCTGGGTGATGGCGTCGATCGAGATGATTCCCTCGGGCGCGTCGAGGCTCTGAAAGCGGAGGGCGTTGCGGACCTGCTGCACATCCGTGGTGCCGGCCTCCTCCACCGCCTGCGCCCAGAGTCGGACGCTGTTGTAGGACGAGGCGATCACGTCCGACGTGGTCCGGTCGCTGCCGTAGCGGGCCTTGAAGGCCCGCACGAATGCCTGGTTTTCCGGACGGTCGATGCTCTGGAAGTAGTTCCAGGCGGCATAGTGCCCGGCGAAGTCCTCGCGAGCGCCGCTGCGGAGTTCGTCCTCCGCGATGGCGAAGGTCACGACCGGCGTTTCCTCCGGCCGGACGCCTGCGGCCCGCATCTGCCGCGCGAGGGCCAGGCCGGAGTCGCCGACCACCGTGGAGAGCACGACATCGGGCTTGGCGGCCACGATCTCGCGGACCGTGGCATCCACGTCGGTGCTGCCGAACGGAATGTAGGCTTCTGCGACCCGCTCGGCGCCCAGGCCGGCCAATTGATCGGAGATGATGGCGTTGACGCAGTGCGGCCAGATGTAGTCCGAGCCGACGAGAAAGA
>JBAXUY010000068.1:0-15942 GCA_037129475.1 Planctomycetia bacterium
AGAGCCCAATCAACAGGCCGATGATCGCGATCACGACCAACAGCTCGACTAGGGTGAAACCGCGGCGGTGTGTGTTTCTCATGGTGCAATGAAAGCGTCCGTGCGTTCCATGACAGCCCTCAGCCTGCCTTACGTGCGGCGTCGGAGGGTGTACGCGGCGGCTGCGATGCCGATGCCTGCCAGGGCGATCGCCCCCGGCTCGGGTACCACGACCACGTTCGCCGTGACGGAGAGCGTGTTCGCAGCCGTGGCTCCGGACATTCCAGTCTTGTCGCTCATACCGATCGTGAACGTCCATGACTGCGTGCCCGAGGTGAGGAACGACCCGGGGCTCACGAAGACTGAATACTGGCCCGACTGACCCCCGGCGATATCAGTATATGACCCCAAGTTGGTGGAGAAACCGTTGCCTGTGCCCGACACACTCACGAGCGAGAGGTCGGCCGTGAGGCTCGCGCCGGCGCTGCTCGCCAGGTTGTAGATCGAAAACACGGCCGAGCTCGTGCCGCTCGTCCACGTGTTGTTCGTGTAATCCCAGGTGCCAAGGTTGAGCACGGTGCTCAACAAAGCCGTGGGCCCCGAGGCCAGGCTCGACGCCGCATGGTCGAGCACGGTCACGGCCACGGTGCCCGTCGACGTCGTCGTACCGAAGGCGTCGAGGGCATTCACGGTGAACGTACCCTGCTGGTTGGCACCGATGCTCGTGCCGGTGAAGACAAGGCCGGCGAGCGAGCCGGTCGAGCCACCGCCCACGGCCGTGCCGCTCGACGTGCCGATCACGTTCGAGAGGCCAGTGCCGGTGACGACGAGGCTCGCCCCGCCAGATGCGTTGGCATTCGCGACCGAGTAGGTAAAGGCCGCCGAGCCACCGGTGATGATCGCCGCAGGATTCGTCGTGGAGACCGTCCCGAGGATGGCCCGCTGCTGGGCGTCGAGCTGCGTCGCGCCGTAGACGAGCTGGTAGCCGCTGGCAAGGCCCGACACGCTGCCGAACGTGCCGCTGTTCGAGGTGTAGGAGATGAGCTGATAGCGGCCGGCTCCCGTCTGCATACCGGTGAGGTCGAGTGCGGCGTTCGAGCCGAGCGCGAGCGCCGAGGTGGAGCTCAGCTGCACGCCCGCGGTCTGGTTTGCCGCCATCCTCACCGTGCCACCGGAACCCGAGAAGACGAGGCCGCCGATCGCATCGGTGTAGGTGCCGAGGTCGAGCGTGCCGCGGGTCGTAGCGTTGCCGAGCGTCACGAGCGAATTGCTCGGGATCGCGTTATTGACTCCGACGATGAGCGTGCTCGCCTGGTTCACGAATGTCGGGCCGTTGTATGTGCTTACCGACGAGAGGGTGACTGTGGACGTGCCGTCCACGAGGAGGTCGCTATTCGCACTCGCGCCCACGATCTGTCCGGTAACGTTGAACGCGCCGCCGGTGAGCCGGAGCACGCGGCCGTCTTTCGTGAGCGTGCCGGAGAGCGTGAGCGTCTGGCCGCCGGAGTTGCGAATCGTGCCGGTGCCACTCGTGGAGACCGACACGTTTCGTGAGAGCGTGCCCGACACGCCCGTGTAGTCGAGGATGCCGCCGGCCGCGATGCCGATACGACTGGTCGTATCGATCGCGGCCGTCCGGTCGAACGCCAGCGTGCCGTCGTTGACATCGATCGCGCCGGTATTGGTATTGGAGCCGGTAATTGTCAGCGTGCCGGCTCCGGTTTTCGTGAGGCTCAGTGCGCCGCTGAGCAGGCCGCTGTACGTACTGGCAACGCTCTGATTCACGGTGAGTGTCGCGGCACTCGCGCTGGTGATGATGTTCACCTTCGTTCCCGCGGCGTCGCCGCTCAGTCGTCCGACGGTCTGGCTGTTTCCGTTGAGATCCAGCCGGTTCGTGCCGGTCGTCATGCCTTCGCTGCCGACGAGGAGCACAGTCGCCGGCCCCCAGGCATTTGGCACGTCGGTGCGCACGTTGCCCGTCCAACGAAGATTGAGCTGGCCCAGCGTGTTGCCGGCCACGTTCAGCACGGTCACACCCGGACCGTTCACCTCCACCACAGCCGATCCAAGGACCATCGGGCTCGAGGACACGGTGAGCAGGCCGCTGCCGTCGTTGGCGAGCACCAGGTTTTGGCTGGCATCGCGCGTGATGCCGCCGGTGAGCGTGAAATCTCCGGTGGTCGCGCGGATGCTGGCCCGGTAGGCGCCGCTGAGCGTGACCGGCCCGGAAAGCGTGTTCGTGCCGGAGCTCCTGAGAATCGATGATTCCCACCACGTGTCGCTATTATTCGCGAGCAGCGTGATGCTTTCGCCGACGTTGATGTTTCCCTGCAGCGTCAATGCGGTGCCCGTTCCGGAGATGACGCTGCCGCTGCCGGTGCCCGTGGCACCGAGGGCGAACGCGTTCGAGACGGCCAGCACGCCACCTCCACTCACGTTGGTCGTGCCGGTGTAGTCGTTTGACCCGGACAACGTCAGCCCGCCAACACCGGTCTTGGTCAGGCCGACTGCACCACTGATCCGTCCGCCGTAGGTGGTCGAGGTGCTCTGGTTCACCGTGAGCGTCGCGCTGCTCGTGCTCGTGATGATGCCATTGGCGCTGCCACTGAGCGCGGCCTTGGTCAGACTATTGCCGCCGAGATCGAGCGTGCCCGCGTTGACGGCGAGCGTGCCAGCCGCATCGCCGAGGGCGTTCGCATTCCCGAGGCTGATCTGCCCAGCGTTTACCGTGGTGGCGCCAGAGTAGGAGTTGGAGCCGGAGAGGGTGAGCGTGGCGGTGCCGGTTTTGACCAGCCCGTTCGCTCCGCCGATCACCGATGCGATTGAGGTGGAGTTGTTGATCTCCAGCGTGGTCGAGGCCTGCCCGAGGTTGATCTGCCCGCCGGAAAATGAGTAGCCGACGGCGCTGACCGTGAGGCTGTTGACGTTGTTCGTGCCGGAGACCGTGACCGCCCCCGCGCCCGTGGCGCCGAAGACCGCCGCGTTACCGTTGCTCCATGCCTGGCTCGCACCGCCATTGGTCCAATTTGCCGATGCGTCGCTCCAGGTCGCGGTGCCGGCGGCGTTGTCCCAGATCAGCCCAACCGCGGTGCCAAAGACGTCGATTTCGCGATACCCAGTGTCGAAGAATGTCGAGTTTGAGCCGTCGGTTGCCGGGTTGTAAACCGGCGTCAAGAACGTGAATCGAAGGCTCCCGACGTTGCGGAGCTCACTGCTGCCAGAGGTAAGAGTGACCGTATTGTACCAGGCACCTTGCCGGTTGCCGTTGCTGTTTTGAGCGATGCTGACCCCAGCGCTCGTGAAAGAACCGCTCCCGGCAAGACTGTATTCCAGACTCCAGTTTTGCTTGGCTCTGGTCGTTCCGGTCATCGCGGAGTAGACGATGAGGGATGAGATGTCCATGCCGCTGGTGAAGTTGATCGTGTAGGTGGTGTTGGGTGTCGCAAGCAACGTCGTGTCCGTGCCTTGGGCATTCACGAAACCACTTGGAACTCCGCCAGCCAAATCAGACGGAGCGTACAACCCGTTATTGAGTTGCGCAGGGGAACTCCCGTACGATCCGCTCGAGCCTCCCGACCACACCGTGCCTGCCAAGGTGGCCCGACCCGCATTGGCGAGATCGGTCGTCGACGCAAAGTAGTTGGACCCCGACAACGTCACGCCCGCCGGAACGACATAGTTCCAATTGTTCGCGTAGCTCAGTGTCGCGGCATCGGCTCGCGTCGTCTCGAGAGCGCCGCTGACGATCAGGGACGCTACCGCGACAAACCACATGGCGTGTTTCATGGCACTCTCCGCTGGGCTGGCTTTTCCCGTACCCAAAAAACCGTGCACTCGTTGAAGGGTAGGTCGCGGCTGGAAAGCTCACCATCCTGCGAAAGCAGGAGTTTTCGCTTTTTTTGCAGGGTTTCAGGGTGGCGTGTTGGCAGCCGCTGGCCGCCGACAAGCCCTAAAAACCCGTCCCTGGAGCCTCCGCAGGCCCGTTCGTGCCGACGCCCGCTCAGCCGCCCGCCTTGAGGAGCCCCAGATCGAAAGCCCGGGCCACCACGCCTGTCCGGTCGGTCGCTTGGAGCTTCGTCATCAGCGACTTGATGTGGGTCTTCACCGTGAGTTCGGAGATCGCGAGCGCCCGCCCGATCTGGGCGTTGCTCGCCCCGGTGCGCAGCTGGGCGAGCACCTCGCTCTCACGGTCGGTGAGCAGGTCGTCGGCGATCCGGGCGGGGCCGTGGAGCCGCCCGCGGCGCACCTTCACCCGCCCCGCATGCGCCTCGCGAATCGCCATCGCGATCTCCTTGGCGTCGACTTCCTTCGTGAGATACCCGCGAGCGCCCGCCCGGTCGGCCCGCGCGGCGTCCATCGCGCTTTCGGACGAGCTGAGGATCACGACCCGGGCCTGCGGATCGAGCCGCCGAATCCGCTCGGTCGTTTCCACCCCGTCCATGACGGGCATCATGAGATCGACGAGCGCCACGTCGGGCCGGCAGTCTTGCCACTGCGCCACGGCCTGCCTGCCACTGGCGGCTTCGGCCACCACGGCGATGTCGCTCTCGAGCCGCAACAGCCGCGTAAGGCCCTGCCGCAGCACCGGATGGTCGTCCACCACCATCACGCGGATCGTACGTTCGCCCGTCATGCGTCGCCTCGCTCATGGCCTTCTACGTCGCCCACTTTCGCCCACACGTCGGCCGGCAGCCGCTCCGGATGCGGTACCCGCGCCGTCACCGTCGTGCCCGAGCCCGGCGTGCTCGCGATCTCGAAATCGCCGTCGAGCGACTCGACCCGCTCGCGCATTCCTTGGATTCCAAAATGCCCGAGCCCAGGGCCGGGCTGCAAGCCCACATCGAAGCCGCGGCCGTCGTCGCGCACGGCCATCTCGAGCGCGGTGGCTCCAGGGCTGAACGCGAGCGTCACCGCCACGGTCTTGGCCGCCCCGTGATGCAGGGCGTTGAGCACCGCCTCCTGCACGACGAACAAAAGCTGCCTCGCCACTGTCTCGTGCACTCCGCAGGATTCGCCTCTCGTTTCGACGGAAACCTGTACGCCGCGGCCCTCCACGAGGAGCCGCAGCAGAGACGAAACCGCGTCGGCGAGCGGCTGGCGGACGTCGGGCATCGATCGCAGTGACCACACCGTGCCGCGGAGTTGCCGGGCAGCGTGACTCACGAGCCGCTCGGCAGTGCCCAGATGCTCGCCCATTTCGCTCGGCACGGCATCGTCGAAACCGGACGTGCAGAACTTCAACTGGTAGCCGATGCCCGTCATCGTCTGCAGGAGCGTGTCGTGCAGATCCGCTGCGATCCGAGTGCGCTCCCGCAGCGCGACCTCATACTCGAGCGCCGCCGCTCGCCGCGATGCCTCCTCCTCGACCGCGATCGCGGTCTGCCGCCGCACCTCCCAGCGCAGCGATACGGCCCACGCCGTTGCCGCGGCAGCCAGCGTCGCCAGCAGCCCGGCCGCGATCGCCAACCGCTGCGGCGTCCACCACGACGGCGCCCGCACGAGCACCACGTCGGCGGCGGTGCGCACGAGCACCTGCATGCGGTTCGAAATCTCGCGCACCGGGTTGCCCGGGCCGGCGGGCCAATCGGTCTGCACGATGCCCGTGACCGAAAGCTCGCTCGACGGTCGCAGCCGCGCGAGAGCTGCAAAATCGTCGGGTTGGACGAGCGCCGTCACGGCCGTGCCACCGGCCCCGAGCATGAGCACCCCGCCGTCGTGCGTGGCGTGCAGTTCGAGAAGTCGCGCCGGAAACCGGATCAGGCATCCCTCATAGTCGCCGGGGCGCGCCATGATGCTCGCCCGGATGGCCGCGGCATTCACGTCGACGACCTCGTCGGGTGAGATGTCGGCCGGAGCCAGCGGCGTGCCGCTGCCGATCTTGCGGACGAGCGCATCGGCGAGGCTGGCGACGCGGCCACGTCGATCGAGGAAGCCGGCCACCTCCACGCGGTCGCCCGGCACGAACTTTTCGGGCGTGACGGTGTCGACCCGCACGCCACCGGCGCCGTCCTGGAGAAACACGGCCTGCGTGGGAAGCGAATGGATCACCGTGCCCTCGGTGCGGATCATGTGGCCACCGAACGGCTCCGGTCGAAACCGCCCGAGCGCCGTGAGCGGCACGTGCGGACTGTCAAACGGGGCATGGCGGGCGGGCTCGACGACCACGAACCCGGCCGGGTCGGTCACGAACATGCGCGGGAGCAGCCACTCGCCACGGGTGTTGAACATCGTCGTCGTCACGCCGGTCATTCGCACCACAGCATCGACGAGCCGCTGCGGATCGCCTGGCACCGCATCTCGGCTCACTTCCGCCCCGAACGGCTGGCCGGCGGCCTCGACGACGAGCGACAGCACGCGGTCGCCTTCCCGCACCGACCGCACGACGCCAGAGACCTCTGCTCGTTGGCAATCGTCGGCGCCGCTGAAGAACTGTTCGGCGTTGAACGGCCGAGGCTCGGGAAGCGGCTTCATCCCCAGCACGCGCACGGTCTGCGGCAACACGGGGGGAGAGAAGCCGCCCGGGTCGATCGAGCCCTCGATCTCAACTTCGACGCCCGGCTGGATCTCAGCCGGGGGCAGGCCACCTTTCCAGAGGCCAAGCTGTTCGGCAAACACGAAGTTGACGTAAATGCCTGCCGACTCGTCCTGCATGATGAAGTTGTGGTCGCTCCACGTGACCACGCCCCGGATGTGAATGGCGGGACGCTTCGCCAGTTCCTCGGTCGGCAGGGCGCGAATGTCCGCGATCGGCTGCAGGTCGGCAGCCTTGGCCGGGCCCCAGGCAACGAGCGGAGCGCACGTCGGCACGGTGGCGCACGCCAACCATACAACGCGCATCCACTGCCGGCCGCGGCATGCGCCGCAGATCACACTGCCATGTTCCATACGCGAAGTCCCTCCGCCCCCATCCTACCGCGGCCCGGCGCTTCGCTCCCAAAGACGGAGGCGTCCGACCATGGGAACGGCCCGGGGTGGCTGGCTGCGCGGACACAAAGCCCTCAGCACGCCGTTGCCGCGATGCTGCCACGATGAGAGAATGCCTTTTTAGCGACCCGTGTTGAGCAGATTGCCGAGCAAGTGAAGTCGCTCCCCGTAAGCGAGCGGACGGAACTCCTTTCTTGGCTCGCCGAATTCGAGTTCGGTCAGATCAACTCGTGGGATGCAGATATTGCCCGGGATTCACAGCCCGGCGGGCGGATGCAACGCGATCTGGATCGCGTGCGCCTGATTGCGACCGTTCGGTGAAGGAGTTCTTGGAGTGCGTATGGCGCGGCTGATGGTGGTCCTATCGCTCCTGGTGAACGTAGCCGTTCTCCTGCCAGTGTGTGTCGGCCTGCTGACGAATGCTTCGTGGACCACATCGGCGTATGGCGAGGGGACACCAGCCCGCGCCATCCTGCTCTCGATCTACCTGGCGATCGGGATCGTCTCGATCCTGCTGCTGGTTCGCCGTGAGCCGAAAGGGGTCGCAGCATTGCTGCTCGTGCAGGTGCTGTACAAGCTCACCACGCCGCTGACGGTCGGGACGATCGCCAACCCGGTGGTGGTGAGTAACCTCGTGATCGCGGCGTTCCACACGGCCACCCTGATTTGCCTTTGGCGGGGCCTGGCACTGGGCGGATCGACCGATGTGACCTGCCCCCCTTCAACGAGGTCAACTCCAGAGCGACAATCCTGATCCGGTGCCGCACTGGAGGGCAGCTCAAGAGCTGCGTCCCCTTCTCGATGATGGTGGCGGCAAGGGGGCCAGCCAAGCCGTCGCCGCGACGAGATCTATAAATTTCAATCCACCCGAGGAGGGCTTCCCCCATGACGACGACATGCACACCTGCACGGCTTCCAATCCTCGCAATGACGCTCGGCCTCGTCGCAACTGCTACTGGCCCGTCGCCGCGGGCCGAATCACCGGCACCCGTGCCGGTGATCTTCGACACCGACATCTGCGAAGACTGCGACGATGTTGCGGCGCTGGCGATGCTGCATGCCCTCGAATCGCGTGGCCATTGCCGGCTGCTGGCGGTCACGGTGACGGCCGATCATCCGCAGGCGGCCCCGTTCGTCGACTGTGTGAACACGTTCTACGGCCGCCCCAACATTCCCATCGGCGTCGTCGCGCCGGGTGGCGTCAAAGTCCCGAGCAACTACCTGCAGCTGGCCACCGAGCAAGACGCCGGAGCCGTCCGCTATCCGCACGACCTGCTCGACGGCAAAGACGCCCCCGATGCGGTGAAGGTGCTGCGAAAGGCGCTTGCCGCCGCGGAGGATGGCTCCGTGGTGGTGATCCAGGTGGGGTTTTCGACGAACCTCGCCCGGCTTCTCGACAGCCCGGCCGACGCGGCGAGCACGCTTCCGGGCGTGGAGCTGGTCGCCAAGAAGGTGCGGCTGCTCCAACTCATGGCCGGCGCGTTCGAGCCGATCGAAGGCAACGCCGCCTTCGGTGAATACAACGTCATGCGCGACCGGTCGGCGGCCGCGGCTGTCGCCGACCGCTGGCCGACGGAGGTGGTCTGGAGCGGGTTTGAGATCGGCATCGCGCTGCCCTATCCGAGCCAGAGCATTCTCGAGGACTATCGCGACGTGCCCCACCATCCTGTCACCGAGGCCTATCGGATCATCTCCCCGCCGCCGCAGGACCGGCCGAGCTGGGATCTGACGAGCGTGCTCGACGCCGTGCTCGGAGACCGGGGCTACTTCGACCGTTCGCCGCCCGGGAAGGTGACCGTGACGGATCAGGGAGCCACGGCCTTCGTGGCCGATGCCGCCGGGAAGCACCGCTACCTCATCCTCCGCGACGCCGCGGCGCGGGCCCGCGTGATCGAGGCGCTCGTGCAACTCTCCAGCCAGCCGGCGGCTCGTTCGGCAGCCGCCGTTGATCGACGCTGACCCTTTTTTGTGGGTTGCCCTGACAGTGACGCTGCCCCCAACTTGGTACCAGCCGAGTTGTTCGCCATGTACTTCGGCGAAATCGTGACGTGGTGCATAACGGCTCCTTGATCGATCTCTACAACGTACAACGAAACCGTAATCGATCGTCGCGATCTGCATAAACCCTCGACCTATGAGCATGCTGAGACCACCAATGGGAAGCACCACCCCGAGACGCGCAATCACGCAAGACACGCCTGAGGCAGACAGGTCGGCCGACGGACTGCCGCTCGGATCAAGGATTCGGGCGGCCCGCCGCCAGGATCGTCGGCCATAGACGATCCCGCACCGTGCGAATCACCACGGCAAAGTCGGTCGGCTCGTTCGCCAGTTGCATTCGCACGAGGAATTCCCGCCACCGGCGATTAGCCGGTGGATCGCTGCCAAACTCGTCGGACAGGCCTTGCGGGATGACTCGGGGCAGCGGCGTTCCGCGGCGAGCGAATGTCTCTTCGATCGCCTGGGCGAGCGTGCCGTCTTCGTACGGGAACCTACGGAAGATCACGAGGAGGTCGTAGAAATCCTTCATCCGGCTGTTGACCATGCCGAGTTTGACGGCAGCCTCGAGCTTCTCGGCAATCACAGTCTCCAAGGGGTACATCCGCAACTTCGGGGCCGCCATGCCGACGAGCACTGGATACTCGCGGTCTTCAGCCGCCGGCGTGATCGCGTCGCCGAAACCGACGTCTACCTGGAGCGGAATGATGGCCTTATCCAGTGTGGCAGTGAACGTGGCCCTGATACCGCCGTAGTCATCGTTCTCGCGGATGTCTTCGGCCCGTATCGAGGCTGCGTCGAACGTGATCCCGTCGTCTTCGACGGTGGTGGTGATGATCTGACCGATCATTGCGGCGACCGAGGTCGGCGTTGGGTCTCCGAATCCCAACAGGTCGACATCCTTCGTTGGGCGATGCAGGCTGCCGGACCATACCCGAAAGAGCATGGCGCCTTTGAGCACGAACCGGTCGACAAGCGACGATCGTGATAGGCGGTAGAGGAATCGCTCGATGGCAAACTGGGTGAAGAGGGCTTGGGCATCCTCGCGGGTCTGGTCGCGAAGGTTGAGGAGCCGCTGCCGGACAGAGGCCCCGACGTTGCTCACGGGCTTCTTCGTCATGCGAGCGCCTCGAGATACGGCCGCATGACGCCCGCGACTCGATCGACCTTGGCCATCTCGAAAATGTCGGCCGGCGTCGCCTTTCGCTTCCGCAGGCAGTCCCGCAGTGCCTCGACAGCGACGTCGGTGCCGACCGTATCCCGGTAGCGGAAACAGTCGGCGACAGTTTTTGCTGGGTTCGTCATCTGCACGATCACGCCTTCGATCTTGTGCTTCTCCACGCCGGCGGTGAGCGCAGGGCCGGACGCCCGGAGTACGCGTATGGCGGGGCTCGTAATGGTTGGGCGATGGGCCGATTTTTGGATCATGATCCAGACGGCGTGCGGCACCTGCGTCGTCAGGCCGTGATACTCGAGGGCCGACACGAGGCAGACGATCGCCTTCGGGGATCGCGCGGCCACGGCGGCGACATCGGTGTGGCGGGTGGTCGCGTGGTCGGGCGTCGCGTAGACGCCGCGCGCCCGGCGGATGACTTGGCCGCGATCAAGAGCACGCTGAAGGGCAACGCGGGGAACGCCGATCGCTTCGAGGTCCCGTGTCCGCACGACCCCATGCCGCCGCACGTGCCGCAGAAGTCGCTCGATGTGGTTGGCGGCGGGCATGACGGAAGCTCGGCGATGTTACGAATCCTATGCCGAAATACTTCCCGGCAGAGGTTTCGTAACATCCTAGTTGCGGTCGTCTGCTGCTGTCCACACTTTGGGTCGACTTGACGCTGCCCCCATCCTACCGCGTGTAGATGGGCACGCCCGCATCTGAGGTTGGGCCAAAATAAACGGCATCCCGCGTCATGGCGCGTCGAAGGCGTCGGCGTAGGCCTTGAGTGCGGCATCGGCGATACCTGCACGCACGGCGATCGACCGCCACCTCCCGATGGCGGCCCGCACCTCGCCGACGATCGCTCTCGCGGCGGCGAGCCGAAGCCCAAAGCGATCGGCCCGCGCGACGGCCTCCTCGATCTCCGCCGCCACCCCCAAACCGATCGGTGAATCCTCGCTCACGGGCGTCTGCCGCCCGTGGGCCCGGTCGATCATCGGCGCGGGATTGATATCGTAGGCAGGCGAGAGAGCCCACTGGCCGGGCGCACGCATGAGCAAGCCGTGGTTCCGCATGTGGTCGTCGACGTTGCCGATCAGGATCGAATACGCGAGCCGCCGCCACAGTTCCGCCAAGTCCGCAGTCACGGCGTGCCCGTGGGCACGAATGGCGTCGGCCAGCCGCGTGTAGCTGCCTGAGTCGCCGGGCAGCAGCCCCAGCAGCGTCGCGGCAGAAATGAACGGAATCCGTCGCTTGCCATCTCGATCAAACCGCCGGATGACCGCGACCCCGCGGCCATCCACCACGACGAGCCGATGGTCAGCCGTATGGATGCCCGCCTCACGGGCGACCGCCAGCGCCAGAATCTCGCCGATTGCGATGTCGCCAACATCGTCGGGCTTCGAAAACTTCGCCAGCGCTAACGTGCCGTCGGGAAGGGAAACGAGGCATTTCGGGCGGGCACCGCCGAGCGGCGAGCCCGCTCCCAAAAGAAATGCCAGGTCGCGAGATGAGGCCCGGTCGCCATGCACGGCGTCCGTTGCCGCCAAGAGTTCCCGCAGTCGAATGAGCGGTGGGATGACTCCTCTCGTTGCGCCGAGAAAGTCCGTGTCGCCCGCTGGCCGTAGGCGGAGAGCCCCAATCCGGGCCGCATCTTCGATCGCCAGCAGGTAATCGATGGCCCGGTAGGGTCGCCGCTCGAGCACGCCCTGCCGCACCGAGCGATCGATGACGATCCGCCCCCAGCGATCCGGCCCCGCGTCGGCCAGGGCTCCAGGGAGATCCAGTGCATGGAACGCACCTTGCCGCAACGGCAGGGCGGTAGGATCGATCGCGAAGGCATCGGCCCGGGCGAGCCACGCAGACGCATACTCAAACCCCACGGCTGCGCTGCGGTCATAGGCATACAGCGTGCCCACGTGCAGCGTCTCGCCTGCCCAATCGACGCAGACATCGAAACGGTTCGAAGTCATGGGTCAGCGTCCCGGGACGGGCGGCGGCGGATCCGTTGCGGAAGGGCGGCCGTCTCGAGGTCCAGGCCAAGCGCGTCGCGGTCAGCGGCAGCGAGCGTCGCCAGCCGATCATGGAGTTGGAGCACGTACACCGCGGTGGCGAGCGTGCCGATTGCCACGCTCGGGTCGCCGCGTTCCAGTCGCCAGAGCGTGTCGCGACTGACGAAGAGGCGCGACGCCATGTCGGCTGTGGAAATCCGCCGCTTGCGCCGAGCCACCGCAATGTCGCGGCCGAGCCGCACGAGGGCAGCCCGCGCCGGCAGCGGTAGCGATGACCAGGTCCGCGTCTTTGCGTCTTGTTTAGCTGACATAAACATATTATATGTCCGGCAAACCAGACACTGCAAACCATGCTTTTGACGTCATCCCCCGTTTCTTGATCGGCCGGTAGCTGGGCATGCCCGGCGGACGACGCCTGACGTCGTACCGTCACTTACCGCGCTCCTACCAACTCTGGCAGCGGCACGACCTCGACCTTGTCGGCCAGCGAATATCGATTGGTTCCTGGATACGCAACGAGAAGCGTGTCCAACCTCAGGTCAGTCAGCGCAATGCGCATGGAGGGACTGAGCGTGGGGGCATCGGTGCGTTTGCACTCGATCCCGATCCGGCGTCCGTCTTTGAACAGCAACAGGTCGAGTTCCGCGCCCTGATGCGTGGCCCAGTAGTACGCCTCGTCGGGCCGCAACGCCTTGAGGATCTCCTCGATCGCATAGCCCTCCCAGGACGCCCCAACCTTGGGGTGATGCTCCAAATCCTTCTGCCGGGAAATTCCAAGCAGGGCATGAAGCAGCCCGCTGTCTCGCACATAAACCTTCGGAGCCTTCACTTGTCGCTTGCCGAGATTCTCGTGCCATGGCGACAACTGCCGCACCATGAAGACGCCGGTCATGAGATCAAGGTAGCGGCGCACGGTCGATTCATTCACGGCCAGGGCACGGCCAAGTTCGGCGGCATTCCAGGTCTGGCCGTGATAGTGAGCGAGCATGCTCCAGAACCGCCGCAGTGCGACCGACGGGATCCGCACCCCTAACTGTGGGATGTCGCGTTCGAGGAATGTCTGGAGAAACTGTCGTCTCCACGTCGCGGAATCCGTTTCGGTCCTGGCTGTGGTCGAAAGTGGAAAGCCCCCGCGCAACCAATGCCGTTCGAGGCGTGCCGCGCCGAGGTCAGCGAGTCGAAAGCCCTCGAGCGCCACCGTTTCGATGCGGCCCGCGAGCGTCTCGGAGGACTGCCGGAGAAGTTCCGGGGCGGCGCTGCCCAGGATGAGAAACCGGGCGGGAAGCGGCCGGCGGTCGGCCAGCACTCGCAGCAACGGAAACAGATCGGGCCGGCGTTGAATCTCGTCGACAACAACCAGGCCCTTCAAAGGCCGCAGGGCTGTGTCGGGTTCATCGAGCCTCGCCAGACTCGACGGGTCTTCAAGATCGAAGTAGTTGAGCGAATCGGTGGACAGAAACTCGCGGGCCAGCGTGGTTTTGCCGCACTGGCGGGGGCCGAGCAGGGCAACGATCCGGCTCCGCTTGAGCGCCGTCTGCACTTGTTTGCGATCGATCGCACGGTCAATCATGCCTCCGAGCATGCACCATGAAAATCCGTCTGTCAATGCGGGGTTTTCATGGCTTTGAGTCAGCCCCGCCCGCGCTGCCTTGCCGTATTCGGCCCGAAACGCCCGCAGTCCGGCGGCGTCGGATAGTCGCGGCCGAGTTCCGTCTGGTTGAGCATCTGGCCGAGTCTGTGGCAGGCAGCCCGCATCAGCCGGCGAAAGTCGGGAAGTGCGGTGATCGACGAGAGGTCCTGCAGATCGCGCTCGAGGTATGTGCGGATGAATCCGCCGAACCAGATGGCACGTTCCCGGTCGGTGCGGAGATGCAGGGTCGGCGTCGGAAAGCCGCCCCGCCGGGCCATCCGCAGAGCGACGCAGCCGCGAGCCGCGGCAGTGTTGTTTCTTTCATTCCGTGAATGACAATCATTCACAGCGTGAATGATTGTCACAAGCAGAGGCGCCGCAGCGCTCCCCATGCCGCACAGGCGATCCCCGCCGCCCCCATCATCCACGTCGAGGGTTCGGGCACGACGGCCAGGGCGTAGAGATCCTGCCTGATCCCGCCGCCGTTGTCGGAGACGAGCAACAGGCTCATCCAGCCGTCGGCGAGCGTCGGGCCGAACGTCATGCCCTCGAAGTTCGACGTGCCGAAGTCGCCCTGCCAGAGGAGCGTCTTGGCCAGCGGCGTGAAGCCGCCGCCCGTGAGCGACGCCAGCGCCGAGACGTCGCTCGCCGCGGCCACATCCACGCCGTAGAGCCGCGAGCGGAAGTCGGGGATGAAGGAGCCCCCAAACTCCCGTTCGAGCACGAGCAGCGTCGAGGCCGTCCACGGCAAGACATCGACCACGCCGCTCCGCTCCGCGGTCGTGAACGGCGAGAGCGCCGAGATCGGGTCGGTGCGATAGGCCCACTGCCCGGCGGCCGCGAGGTCCGCGTCGAACCGCTGGACCCGCACCCAGCTGCCCTGCGAGGTCGTGGAGAGCGACCCGTCGGGCACGAGGGCCTCCTCGTTGGCCGTCCACAGGCCGCCCGGCCCAAAGGCGAGCGACTCGAGCCCCATGTTGCTCTGCACGTTGGCCGAAGTGTAGATCGCCGGCACCGTCACGCCGCCGATCGTCGCCCCGCTCGCGGCGCCAAACTTGGTGATCGAGGAGGCGACCTCGTCGGAGACGAACACGCTGCCCGTCGTGGATCGGTAGGCGATCCCCTCCGAATCGCTGCCGAGCGTCGCGGCGATGCTGCCCGTGACGGTGGCCGACGTGATCCGTCCGGTGGACGAGTCGAGGGCCACCGACATCGTCCAGATCGCCTGCGCGCCGTTGTCGCCCACGGCGAGGTAGTCCGTGCCGCCCGTCCAGGTGATCCCGCTGAGTTCCGCGGCGGCCGTACTGCCGGACGAAAGCGACACGGCCCCTTGCCCCGAATCGCGGACCGTCGGCAGCTGGGCCGAGGCCGCCCGGCAGCAGACCACGAGCAGGGCCGCCACGGCGAGGACGGTGGCGACGCGTCGAGCACCGAGCATGTTGAGACCACCCATGCGAAGCAACACCCCGAGACCCGCAATCACACCAGACACGCCCGTGGCAGATAGGTTGGCCGACGGGCTGACCTTCGAATCATGATTTTGGCACGGGGGCAGTCTGCCCCGCTATTGGAGAAAACGCCAATCGCCGAGACTATCGCATGCGAATATTTTCAGTCGGCATCCTGCGGCCGCAGGATGGCTGATTACTCAAAGGAGCACCACATGCCGATGCCCAGACGGGAGTTTTTCGTGTCCACGGCCGCCCTGGCGGCGGGCGGCTCTGTCGCCGGCGGAGTCCGCGCGGCGCGGGCGGCAGAGGCTGGCGCATCGGCGGGCACAGCAGTCGTCGTGCCACCCGCTCCGACCAGCGGGCTGCTCTTTTCGTGCAAATACGGCATGACGAAGGGAGGCAGTCTCGAAGAGCGACTCGCCGCGGCCAAGCAAGCGGGCATGGATGGCGTGGATTTCGACGACGCGGCGGCCGTCACGCCCGAGCAGTTGCGCCGGGCCGCCCAGCAGACGGGCGTATTTATCCACAACGCCATCAACCACGACCACTGGAAGACGCGGCTCACGAGCCCCGACGACGCCGTGCGGAAACAGGCGCTCGCCAACCTCGAGCACTGCCTGCGGGTGTCGGCGGCCGCCGGCGGGAGCGGCGTGTTGATCGTGGTCGGCAAGGCGGAGGATGGCCCGGAGGGCCCCGAGCGGGCTCGCGACGAGATCCGCAAGGCCGTGCCACTCGCGGCCGCGCTCGGCCAGCGGATCCTGTTTGAGAACGTCTGGAACGGACTCTTCTACG
>JBAXUY010000069.1:0-15939 GCA_037129475.1 Planctomycetia bacterium
TCGGCAGCGGCAACTGGGACGACCGCAGCATGCGGCTCAACTTCGAGTTCAACGTGGAGACCTACGACCGCGCCACGGCCGGCCGAATCGACAGGCACATCGCCGACGTGATCGCCCGGTCGCGGCCCAAGACGCTCGCCGAGGTCGACGACCGCAGCCTGCCCGTCCGACTTCGCGACGGGATCGCCCGGCTCTTTTCGCCGTACCTGTAGGGACGGGGCTCCAGCCCTGTCCACTGCACCACGTAGGGACAGGGCTCCAGCCCTGTCCACCGAACCACGTAGGGACAGGGCTCCAGCCCTGTCCACCGACAGGCCTGAAGGCCTGTCGCTACCGGTCGGTTGGCAGCGTTCACGCCATCACGTACAACGCCGATCATGGCCCCAGCCGCTCCCCCCGCCGCCGACCCCGCTGACGCCCTCCGGGCGATCGGGCGGGAGTTTCACGGCCGGTCGTGGTCACTCGGCACGAGCAGCAACTACAGCGTCGTGCTCGAGCGCGAGCCGCTCGAACTGTTGATCACGGCCAGCGGCAAGGACAAGTCGGCCCTCGGCCGCGACGACTTCGTGCGGGTCGATGCCGGCGGGCGGTTGCTCGACGGGGGCGTCGGCCGCAAGTCGTCGGCGGAGACGCTTTTGCACTGCCTCATCGCCGAACTCGTGCCGAGCCTCGGCGGGCTGCCGGTGGGCGCCGTCTTGCACACGCATTCGGTCTGGAGCACGATCCTCTCGAGGGCCGACCTTGCCCGGGGCAGCGTGCGGATCGAGGGCTTCGAGATGCTCAAGGGCTTGGAGGGCATCGGCACCCACGACACCTGCGAGGAGGTGCCAATCTTCGCCAACAGCCAGGACATGGTGGAGCTCTCCGGCCGGATCCGCGAGCGGCTCTCGCAGGCCGACTGGAGCGATCCACGCCGGCCGCCGGTGCACGGCTTCCTGCTCTCCGGGCACGGCCTCTACACGTGGGGCCGCGACCTTGCCGAGGCCCGGCGGCACATCGAGATCCACGAGTTTCTGTTCGAGGTCGTGGCGCGAAGCCGGATGCTCGCCGCGGCCGACACGCACTGACCCACACGCGAAGGAGTTTTTCATGGCCGTCGTCACCGTGCCCGCCGAGGGCCGCCGGATCACCGATCCAGCCGAGATCACGTCGTTCCTCGCGTCGCACGGCATCGCCTACGACGTCTGGCCGCTGGCCGACCGGGTCGACCCGGCCGCCCCGGCCGACACGATCCTCGCCGCCTACGCCCCCGAGATCGAAGAACTGAAGCGACGGGGCGGGTTCGTCACGGCCGACGTCGTCGACATCTATCCCGACACGCCGAACCTCGACGCCATGCTCGCGAAGTTCAACAAGGAGCACACGCACACCGAAGACGAGGTGCGGTTCATTCTCCAGGGCAGGGGGGTGTTTCACATCAATCCCGTGTCGCGACCCGTGTTCGCGATCGAGGTCTGGGCGGGCGACATGATCAGCGTGCCCCTGGGCACCCGGCACTGGTTCGACCTGTGTACCGATCGGCGGATCCGCGCGATCCGGCTGTTTCAGGACATGAGCGGCTGGACGCCGCACTATCTCGACGATGGCGTGCATGCAGGCTTCGAGCCACTCTGCTTCGGGCCGGCCTGGATCCCGCCCGCCGGAAGGATCGCCACGTGATCGTGTTCGACGGCCGCGGGATCCTTCTCGACGTCGAGGGGACCACCTCGTCGATCTCGTTTGTCTACGACGTGCTGTTCGAGTTTGCGAAGCGGCACGTTGGCGACTTTGTGTCGCGTCATGCAGGCGACCCGCTCGTATGCGGCCTCGCCGCACAGCTTGCCGCCGAAACCGGCACCGACCCACAGGCCGGCCCCGAACGGCTCGCACTGGCCGCGATCGACCTCATGAACCGCGACGTGAAAAGCACGCCGCTCAAGGCCCTCCAGGGGCTCATCTGGCGAACCGGATTCGAGTCGGGTGAGCTCGTGGCCCACGTGTTTCCCGACGTGCCACCCGCCCTGGAGCAATGGGCCGCTTCCGGCCTCGACGTGCGGATTTATTCGTCGGGATCGATCGAGGCGCAGAAACTGTTTTTCGGCCACACCGCCGCCGGGAATCTTCTGCCCGCTCTCCGCGGTCATTACGACACGACGACCGGTCCGAAACGGGAGGCGTCAAGCTACGCAAAGATTGCCGCCGACATGGGGATCGAGCCGCGGCAGATTTTGTTCGTGAGCGACGTGGGGGCGGAACTTGACGCGGCCCGCACCGCAGGCATGGCGACGGCCCTGGCGATTCGCCCGGGTAACCGGGAGGCGGGCGGTCTGTTCGTGCACGAGCCGGTGGAGTCGTTCACGGAAATCGTCGTCTGACGCCGATACTCCCCCCGATGATGGCCACGCAGGGACGTTCACGCATGACCGACACCGCCGTCCGCTGTGCCGTGGGGGTGTCGACCGACACCGACATCACGGCGGCGCTCCACGCGGCGGCCGCCGAGGCCCGCGCCGGGCTTGGTCCCGCGGGCGCGGACCTCGCGGTGGTGTTCGTCTCGGGCGGCCACGACACGCCCGTGCGATCCGCCCTGGAGGGACTGGCCGACCTGCTCGGCGTGCCGCACGTGCTCGCGGCGACGGCCGAGGCCGTGCTCGCCGGCGGGCACGAATATGAATCGGGGCCCGCGGTGGTCGTCTGGCTGGCGCGCCTGCCGGGCGCGACGATCGTGCCGCTGTCGCTCGAGTACGCCCAATCGGTCGATGGCGGCGTATTCCTCGGCTGGCCCGAAGAGCTCGACGGCGAGTGGCCCGCCGACGCCACGCTGCTTCTGCTCGCCGATCCATTTTCATTTGACGTGGAGCGGCTCATGCGCCGCATGGATGAAGACCATCCCGGCGTTCCCGTGATCGGTGGGTTCGCCAGCGGCGGCACGCGGCCGGGCAGCAACACGCTCGTCGTGGGGCAGTCGTCCTACGATTCTGGCGCGGTGGGCGTCGTGATCGGCGGCGCGGCGATCCGCCCGGTCGTCTCCCAGGGCTGCCGGCCGATCGGTGAACCGCTCGTGATCACGAAGGCGGAGGAAAACCTGATCGTCGAGCTGGGGGGCCGCCCGGCGCTCGAGCGGCTCCGCGAGATCTACGGCGGGCTCGACCCGGCCACGCAGCAGCTCGTGAAGACGTCGCTCCACGTCGGCCGCGCCGCGAGCGAATATCAGGATCATCGGCAGCGGGGCACGTTTCTCGTGCGCAACGTCGTCGGTGCCGATCCCGAAATGGGCGTGCTCGCGATCGGCGACGCGGTGCGGGTGGGGCAGACCGTGCAGTTCCACGTGCGCGACGCGGAGTCGGCCCACGACGACCTCGTGGCGCTCCTCGCAGATCGCCGAATCGAGCGTGCGGTCGCGCCGGCTGGCGCCCTCGTGTTCACCTGCAACGGCCGCGGCTCCCGGCTCTTCGACGCACCGCACCACGATGCAGCCTGCCTGCAGGAGAGCCTCGGGCCGATGCCTGCCGCCGGGTTTTTCGCCCAGGGCGAGTTCGGCCAGATCGGGCGCCGGAACTGCCTGCACGGATTCACGGCGAGCATCGCCCTCTTCGAGCAACGCTGAGTTTCCGCAGAGTGCCACTCTGCGGCTACAAAAGCGCGGTCGTACCGCCGTGTAGGTGCAGACTGGCAGTCTGCACACCCTGGCGTTTTCCGCAGAGTGCCACTCTGCGGCTACAAAAGCACGGTCGTACCGCAATGTAGGTGCAGACTGGCAGTCTGCACACCCTGGCGCCTGCCACGAATTTGCCGTTGTCACGGCCCGCCCGCCGATCTACTTTCCCGCCTCTGTCCCGCACCAGAGGCGTCCGACATGAAGTGGCTCCCGTTATTGTTTCCGGTCGTCTGCACGCTCGCGGTCGCCGCAGGCTGTGCGCACAACCACGGCAACAACTATGCATACGCACCGCCCTACGCGCCGCCGGTCTATCCGCAGCCGCCGGGCGCCGCACAGCCCGTGTCGTATGCCGCGCCGGTGGCCGGGGCACCTGTCGGCGCGCCGATCGTCGGTGCGCCGGGACCGGCTCCCGCGGGGGTGATCGTCGCCGGTCAATCAACGCCGTGTCCGCAGGGATGCCCGGATGGCATGGTCGTGGGCGCCTCCGGCGTCGTCGACGGTGGTGGCCAGACGCCGCCGTGTCCGCCCGGGCCGTAGCGCCGCGAGGTGCGCTGGCGGGGTATAGTGTCGCTGCCGCTGTCACGCACCGTGACCGTGGTGGAGACGCTGCGTGTCACGTTCCTGGTCGGTCGCCCAGTCGCGCAGTCCTGAGCTCATGGACGATCCGGCGCTCGACGCCGGCGAGCATCTCGAGGCCCTCACGGCTCTCGCGCGGATCAATGCCATCTCCCGGACTGCGGCCCAGCTCGCGGCCGGTGTCCGCCGGCTCGCGTCGGCACGGCAACGCGTCGCAGGGCCAATCCACGTCGTCGATGTCGCGTGCGGTGGCGGCGACGTGACCGTCGACCTCGCTCGACGTCTTGGCCCGGGATACCGTGTCACCGGCATCGACATGAGCCCGCGGGCCGTCGAGCGTGCGGCGGAGCACGCGGCCCGCCACAGCGTCGCCACCGCATCCTTCAGCGTGTGCGACGTGCTCGCCTCCGCCTGCCCGCCGTGCGACGTCGCCGTGAGCTCACTGTTCTTCCATCATCTCGACGACGGCGCCGCGGCCGACGTGCTGCGCGGCATGGCCACGGCCGCCGCGACAGGGGGCGTGGTCTCCGACCTCGTGCGCAGCCGGCGCGGGCTCGCCCTCGCTTTCCTGGCCACGTACGTGCTGACCACCTCACGCGTGGCCCGGATCGACGGACCGCTGTCGGTGCGGGCGGCCCGCACGCTCGACGAGTATCGGAGGCTCGTCACGGACGCCGGGCTGGCCGACGCCCGCATTCGCCGCGTGTGGCCGGAACGCGCGATCATCGAATGGACCACGACGGCCGTCGGAGGCCGCGCATGATCGACGCCACGGTCGACCTCGCCGGGGCTGCAACGGTCGCGTGGGACGTGCTCGTGATCGGCGCCGGGCCCGCCGGTGCGGCGGCCGCGCTCCGACTCGTGCGGCTCGGCCGGCGCGTGCTGCTCGTCGATCGCAGCGGGTTTCCCCGGCCGAAGGTGTGTGGCTGCTGCCTGTCGCCCGCTGCGGTGCGCGAACTCGCCGCCCTCGATCTATCGCCCGGACGGCTGCCGCCGGGCGTGCCCCTCGACTCCGTGTGGATCGCATCGTCAGGGAGGCAGGCCCGCATCGACACCACGGGCGGGGCGACGCTGTCACGCGAGGCGCTCGACTCGGCCCTCGTGCGTGCCGCGATCGACGAAGGATCCGCCTGGCTGCCAGCGGCAACCGTCACGGAGATCGAGGACACCGACACGGGGGCCGTGGCAACCATCCGCGGGCCGACCGCGACCGCCGCCGCGATCCGGGCGAACATCGTCGTGATCGCCGCCGGCCTCGCCGACGCGATCCGCATCCGCCGCCCGGGAGCGGGCCACGACGACGCTGCCACACCTCGGCCGCGGCGGATCGCACGGACGAGTTTCATCGGGCTCGGGGCCACGTTGCCGGCCGACGTGGGCGAACTGCCGGCCGGCCAGCTCGTCATGGCGGTGGGCAGGGCGGGCTACGCGGGGATCGTGCGGCTCGAGGACGGACGGATCGACCTGGCCGCCGCCGTCGACCCCGGCGCGATTTCCGCCGCGGGATCACCGGTGACCGTGATCGACGCCATCCTGACCGACGTCGGTGGCATCGCGCGGGACAGCGTCCCCGGCGACGCGCTCGCCACGGCGGCCGTCAGGGCCACTCCGGCGCTCACCCACACGACCCCGCTCACGGCCGGCGCGCGGGGCGCGATCATCCGGATCGGCGATGCCGCGGCCTACGTCGAACCGTTCACCGGAGAAGGGATGGGCTGGGCGTTGGCCAGCGCCCGCGTGCTGGTCGGGTCACTCGAGGCCGCTCCGTCGCTGACCGGGTTTCACGCCGAATTCACCGCCGCGCATGCCCGCGTGTTTGCCGCGCATCACGCGCGTTGCCGCCGCGTGGCCGCCCTCGTGCGGCTGCCATGGCTGTTCGCCGGGGCGGTGCAGGCCGCCCGCCTGTCGCCGGCCGTCGCTGCACGGACCGTTCCCTGGGTGGTCGGCAACGGGAGGCTCGCCTGAGTCGCACGCTGCCTCACACGCCGTAGCCGCAGAGTGGCACTCCGCGGAACCCGCTTCACCGTAGCCGCAGAGTGGTACTCTGCGGAATGTTGCGGTGCAGCGGTGTGCAGACTGCCAGTCTGCACCCACGGCGTGGTGGCGGGGCCGAAAAACGATCTGATGCGGGTTCCGCGACAAGTCCCTACACTGCCGCCCGGTGCACGAGACGCGACGGCGATTCACGGAGCGACGACGGTGACGGACCGACAGCACGAGTTTCCAGCCGCATTGCGGCGGCGGGTGGCGATCGATCGCGTGAGCCCCGAAGTCGACGGCGGACGCTTTGCCGTGAAGCGTGTCCGGGGCGACGTCGTCACGATCGAAGCCGACATCGTGTGCGACGGCCACGAGGAACTCGAATGCCGCCTGCTCGTGCGGCATGGAGACACAGGGCAGTGGGCGGCGACCCCGATGGAGTGCCAGGGCAACGACCGCTGGACCGGCTCGTTCGTGGCCGACCGGATCGGTGCCTGGCACTACGTGGTGACGGCGCGGGTCGACGGGTTCGCCACGTGGCTCCGCGACCTCTGCCGCCGGGAGGCCGCCGCCGAGCCACTCGACGTGGAGCTGGCAGGCGGATCGCAGCTCGTGTCGGCCGCGGCTCATCTGGCGCCGCCCGCCACGGCGCGAGAGCTCGAGTCGTTCGCGTTCGCCTTGCGATCGCCCGACTGGCGTGCCGCGACCGACAGCCCGCGGCTCCGCCAGCTCATGACGCTCTACGCCGACCGGCGCGACGAAACGCGGCTCGATCCCCCACGACCGGTGTGGGTGGATCGTGAGAAGGCCCGCTTCAGCGCCTGGTACGAGGTGTTTCCCCGGTCGTGGGGGCCGCCGGGACGGCACGGCACGCTCGCCGATCTCGCCGACCGGCTCGACTACGTGGCCGGACTGGGCTTCGACGTGCTGTACCTGACGCCGATCCATCCCATCGGCACGTCGTTCCGCAAGGGCCGCAACAACGCCCTCGTCGCCGGGCCCGACGACGTGGGCAGCCCGTGGGGCATCGGCGGCCCGGAGGGGGGGCACACGGCGATCCATCCGGCGCTCGGCACGTTCGACGACTTCGCGTTGCTGCGGCAGCGGGCCGAAGCCCTGGGCATGGAGATCGCCCTCGACATCGCGGTGCAGTGCTCGCCCGATCATCCCTGGGTGCGGGAGCACCCCGGATGGTTTCGGCACCGCGCCGACGGCACGATCGCCTACGCCGAGAATCCGCCCAAGAAATACCAGGACATTGTCCCGTTCGACTTCCAGTGCGAGCAGTGGCGGCAGCTCTGGGAGGCACTGGGCGGCGTGTTCCGATTCTGGGCGGAGAAGGGGGTGCGGGTGTTTCGCGTCGACAATCCCCACACGAAACCGTTCGCCTTCTGGGAGTGGCTGATCGACGACATCCACCGGACGCATCCCGACGTGCTGTTTTTGTCCGAGGCGTTCACGCGGCCGAAAACGATGTATCGGCTCGCGAAGCTGGGCTTCACGCAGTCGTACACCTATTTCACCTGGCGCACCGAGAAGCGGGAGACGGCCGACTATTTGTCGGAGGTCACGACGCCGCCGGTGGCCGACTTCTTTCGTCCCAACTTCTGGCCCAACACTCCCGACATCCTCCACGAGACGCTCCAGCGTGGTGGGCCGGCGATGTTCGAGGTGCGGCTCACGCTCGCAGCGCTCTCCGTGGGCAACTGGGGCATGTACGGCCCGGCGATGGAGCTGCTCGAGAGCGCGCCGATCAAGCCCGGCAGCGAGGAGTATCTCGACTCCGAGAAATACGAGATCCGAAGGTGGAATCTCGACGCCGCCGAAAGTCTCGCCCCGTTCATCCGGCGGCTCAACCAGATCCGGCGGTCGGAGCCGGCGCTGCAGCGTGTCAGCCCTCCGCTCGTCCAGCCGATCGATGACGAGCATCTGCTCGCGTGGTGCCGGCACGACCCGGCGACCGCGAACACGGTGCTCGTGGTCGTGAACATGCAGCCTGCCGAGACGCGGGCAGGGCGGCTGACGCTCGATCACGACGCGCTCGGCCTTGGCCCCACCCTGGCCGTCCACGACCTGTTGACGGGCGCCGACACCGTCTGGACGCTCGATGCGATCACGATCGAGTGCACCCTGGAGCATCCCGTGCAGGTGTATCGACTCGTATCGGACCGGCATGGCAGCGACGTGTCGCGTTCGCCATGACGACCGCAGCGGCGATCGCCGCATGGCTGCCCCGGGCCCGCTGGTATGCCGCCAAGGATGGAGCGGCTGCACGCGTGTCGATTCACGATGCCGCCCGGATCCCCGGCACGACGGTCGCGCTTGCACTGGTCGACGTGGCGGCGGACGGCGTTGACACACGCTACGCCGTGCCGATGGATGGGGACGCCGACGCGGCCCTGTCTCCCGAATTCGCAGGCTGGGTCGTGCAGGCCGTCCTGGACGGCACGGTGACCGCCGCCGACCACGGCCTGTTTCGCGGGCATCCCGTCGCCGCTCCCGTACACGAGGCCTCGGCCGTACGGGCCACCACGACGGTGGCGCCGCTCGGTGGCGACGCCTCCAACACGTCGCTCCTCGTCACCAGCGGGCGGCGGCAGTTCGCGGTCAAGCTGCTGCGGCGCTGCCGGGCGGGCATCCAGCCCGAGGTGGAGGTGGGGGAGTTTTTGAGCCGCGACGGGGGCTGGACGGGAACGCCCCGGCTCCACGGCTGGCTCGACTATGCGCCGACGAGCGGTGAGCCGATCGCCATCGCCACCGTGCACGCGTTCGCCCTGGGCTGCACGAGCGCCTGGGACCACCTCGGATCGCTGATGACCGCAGGCGGCCTCGCGGGCTCGCGTCGTGAGGCGATCATCGGCGTGGCGGTCGTGCTCGGTCGCCTCACGGCCGAGATGCATCGGGTGCTCGCGTCGCGGGCCGACCTGCCGGCATTCGCACCCGTGATGCCGACCGCCGCCGACATGCAGGGCGAGGCCGGTCGGATGGCAGACCACGCAAGCGTTGTCTTCGGTCGGGCCGCCGCTCGGCTCGACACGCTGCCCACGGACATCGCGACCAGCGTGCGGGCGGTGCTTTCGAAGCGCGACGAAATCGTGACCTCGCTCCGTGGGATCGGGGCGATCCACGCGGCTGCGGCCATGATCCGCGTCCACGGCGACTACCACCTCGGGCAGGTGCTCATCCGCGAACCAGGCCCCGAGGCTCTCGTGATCGACTTCGAGGGGGAGCCGAGCCGGCCGCTCGCCGAGCGACGCCGCAAGACGAGCGTCTTCAAGGACGTCGCCGGCATGTGCCGGTCGTTCGACTACGCGCTGCGGCATGCGGCCCGCACCGGTGCCGCACCGTATCAGCCGGCCGACCTGCGGCTGCTCGAAGCGACGTTTCTCGATGCCTATCGCGCTGTGGCCCGAGGGCATGCCTGGTGGCCCGACGATGAGCGCACGGCCGACGCACTGCTCGCGGTCTACACGCTCGACAAGGCGGTCTACGAACTGGCGTACGAGCTCGCCAACCGGCCGGAGTGGGTCGAAGTGCCACTCGCCGCGCTCGTGTCGCGACAGGCCACGTAGCGACAGGCCACGTAGCGACAGGCCTCCAGGCCTGTCGATGGACAGAGCTGGAGCTCCGTCCCTACGCAATGGACAGAGCTGGAGCTCCGTCCCTACGCGATGGACAGAGCTGGAGCTCCGTCCCTACGCAATGGACAGAGCTGGAGCTCCGTCCCTACGCGAACAGCTCGTTGAGCCGTTCCACGTGCGGCGCGATCTCGCTCGGCTCGAGGAAGCTCGACTCGAGGCTGTTGCGCAGGAGCGTGTAGGCGTGTGCCGTCGTGAGCCCGAGCGTCGTGCACGACTCGACGAGATTCTGGTTGACGTAGCCGCCGAAGTAGGCGGGATCATCGGAATGCACCGAGGCCCGCAGCCCGGCGGCGAGGAGACGGGGCAGGGCATGGTGGGCGAGCGTGTCGACCACGCGCAGCTTCACGTTCGAGAACGGGCACACGGTGAGCGGAATACGGTCGCGGACGAGCCGCGTCACGACGGCGTCATCTTCGAGGCAGCGCACACCGTGGTCGATCCGCTCGGCCCCGAGTGCGTCGAGGGCCCCCGTCACCGACGCCGGCGGCCCCTCCTCGCCCGCATGGGCGACGACATGGAGCCCGAGCCGCCGACAGCGGGCGAACACATCGCGGAATTTCTCGGGCGGGTTGCCCCGCTCCCCGGAGTCGAGCCCCACGCCCAGAAACGCCGCGAGAAACGGCTCCGCCTGCGCGAGCGTCTCGAACGCTTCCCGCTCCGAGAGATGCCGCAAAAAGCACATGATGAGCGCCGCAGAGAGGCCGAGCTCCCGCCGCGCCCGCTCGAGGGCTCGGCTGAGCCCCCGCACGACCGTCTCGAATGGCACCCCGCGGGCCGTGTGCGTCTGGGGATCGAAAAAGATCTCCGCCCGCACCACGTTGTCGGCGTGGGCCTTCTGCAGATACGCCCAGGCCATGTCGCAGAAGTCCTCGTCGGTGCGGAGCACCGCCGCGGCCGCATAGTAGAGGTCGAGAAAGCTCTGCAGATCGCTGAACGCATACGCCCTACGCATCGCCTCCGGCGACTCGTAGGGCAGGGCGATCCCGTTCCGCCGGCCGATGGCGAAGGCCAATTCAGGCTCGAGCGTGCCCTCAATATGAACATGCAGCTCGGCCTTGGGCGCCGCCGTGATCCGGCGGATGAGTTCCGATGGCGGCAGTTCGGGAAGCGACGCTCCGGCATGCATGGCGTGATGTCACCCGGCGGATTGCACGTGGACGCCGCTCGTCAGCAGGAGCGGCAGCGGCTCGCGCGGATACCGGCACTCGATCATGGCTGCCGCGAATCCGCTGGCGGGTCGGACGACGTCGGCCCGCCAGGAACCGTCGACCGGGCTGAGCGGGGTCGACGTCCAGCGTGCCTTGCGAAAGTCACGCGACTCGGCCGTAGCCTGCCAGAGCAAGACCTCGTCGGGCGTGTCGTCGGAAGTGACCGTGCACGCCACGGCGTCGGGCGTTTCGGCGAACGACCAGTCGAGCGTCGGCAGCCGGCGCTCCCCCGCCACGTGCTGCCCGAGCGCCGCCACGAGCCCGCACACCCTCGTCACGGGCAGCCCGTGGCCCGCATTCGGCGCATACGACACCCACCGCGGCCCCTCGAGGCCGTCGAGGTAGAGCCCGAGTGACTCGAGCGGCCAATAGGGGTCGTTTGTGCCCAGCGCGATCACCTTGGGCTGGAGGAGCCGATCCCGGTAGGCAAAGGGATCGACAATCTCGACCAGTTCCCGGCCCCGGGGCGACGAGAACAGCTGCTCGACGCCCCGCGAGGTGTAGGGCACCAACTGTTCCGACATGCCGCCGAAGCTTTTTCGCTGGAGTTCCACGTGCCGTTCGAGCGACAGCATGTCGATCACCATCGGCATGGCCCCGCCGACACGCTCGTCGACGGCCGCCGTGAGCCACGTGGTCCACCCGCGCTTGCTGGCGCCGGTCAGCACGAAACGCTCGATGTCGAGCCGCCATGCGTCGCGGGCGGCCGCGCAGGCAGCGGTCATCGACTCGACGGCCGCCTTCACCATCGGCAGAAGCAGCGGCCACGACGGGTCGCCGGTGCGCACGAACTCCACGAACGTGTGCGCGATGAGGTCGTCCTCCTTGAGCCCGTCGAACATCGGCTGGAAGGGCACCTGCCGCACCACCGCCGCCGGCAGCCCGGCGGCATTCGCCGCGATCGCGAGCATCTTCACCGCGTCGCTCGGCCCGGCGTTCAACGCCGGGAGTTTGCCGGCGCTGCCACCGTCGATCAACAACAGCATCGTGTCGGTGTCGGCGGCCAGCCCGCCGGGAACGTACATCGACAGTTCGTGTGTCCACTCGATACCCCGCCACTCCTGGCTCACGAGTCGGCACGTGCGAAACCGTCCGCCCGCCAGCTCACCGTCGGACAACGGCTCCAGACGCGTGGCAGGGTCCGGGCGGTGCGCATACTCCGCCAGCAGCCCGGCAGCGATCTCGGCCGGGGCCCGGCCCGCCGCCATCCGGCCTCCCGCGCACGACGCGACGACCGCGGCGACGGATTCCACCGCGAACGCACGTCGCGTCCGCTGCCAGGCGTCATTGCTCGACATACGACTCCTCGAACGACCGCAGGTGATGGCACATGTACTTGGCTGCGATCCCGCGGGCCGCCTCCAAGAGCCGGTCGCGCATGTCCTCCGGCTCGAGCACCTCGGCATGCTCCCCGAGGGCGAGCAATTGCGGCAGCATCTCGTCGTCCCATGCCCGCTCGATCTCCACGACGATCCCGCCGTCGTCTGCGTCTGCGACCCGCTGCCGTGGGTGAAACGGCTTTTCCTTCGCCCATCGTGCCCGCGTGGCATCGATGCGAATGCGATAGCGCCGCGGCGCATCGGCCGAGCGGAAGAGCGTGATGCTGTCGGACAGGAGCGCGTCGACGGGCACGCCACGCCGAGTGAATCGGCGGGCCGACGGCTTCGCATCGACGATGCGATCGAGCTTGAAGAACCGGATGCCGCCTTCGCCCGCCTTCGCCGCACCTCGCCCCGGCACCCGATAGCCGGCGATGTACACGCTGCCGTCATACACCACGAGCGCCTCCGGCTCGATCAGGATGCGCTTGGGCGCGTCGTCGGCGAGCCCCTGGTAGCGGATCGCAAGCTGGAGCGATCCGAGGATCGCGCGGTTGATCGCCGTCAGCATGCGGGCGCCATACTTCGCCGCGCCGCGCCGCGGATGCACCACGAGCCCCTCCTTGTGCTTGTCGACGTAGTCGAGCAGCTGGGGCGTGGCGATCGCCTCCACCTTGGCGAGGAGTTGGCCGATGCCGCGCCAGTAGAACGTGCCCGCCAACGGGGCGAGGAACTCCCGGGCCACCACGAGCGAAAGGAGCTCGGGCAACGACACGGCAGGCGACGAAAGCTCCCCCTTGCCGCGGCCCGGCTCGATCGACCAGGCCTGGCACGTCGTTCCCCTCGGCGTCCGTTGCTTCGTCCGTTTCACCGCGTAGCCGAACTTGGCGAGGAAGTCGACGTCGCGCCGGATGTTCTTGTCGGACATCTCGTCGATCACACCCCGGTCGCGAAGCGCCCGCTTGATTTCCTCGATCGTAAGCGGACGGCGGGCACCGAAGAGCAGGTCCACGAGGTGGAAGACCCTGAGCAGCTGTTCGTGGCGGCTGATCGAGTCCATCCGGCAACCCGCTGCGGGCGAAAGTATCCGACGGGCGATGGGCCCGGACGCCCGAGCAAGATACCCTCCGGCGGCGATTTCTGGCCTGGGACGGGGGAAACGCGGCCATGATTTCCGGCGATCGGGCCGGCAGAGCCGGTTTTCGCCGGTGCGCGTCCGGTGTCCGGCCGGCTTTCCGCCTTCGGGAACGAGGGGTATTGTCAGACCATCGTTCCGAGAGGCTGTCCGTGAGCCAATCGCCATCGAGTCGTGTGCCCTTGGTCCGCATGCTGGCCCGGCAGTCCACGGGGCCCGTGAGGCGGGTGCTGCGGCCGCTCGTCCTCGGGCCAACCGTCCTCCGGCGCCCGCGCCGCAACCGCTACTTTCCCGAGTCACGCTTCCGTCGTCCCGTGGACATCGCGCGGCTTGCGTAAGGCGATCGTCCACCACACCGCCAGCACTCCCATCAGGCCGACGAGCCGCTGTCCGACATGTCGGGCACCCGGCCGGTGATCGACGTCATTGCGCATGGCGGGCTCGCCCGGGCGCCGTCGGTCAGGCCGAGGCCTGACCGAGCTCCTCCTGGAGTGCGAGCCAGCGTTCCTCGGCGGCGGAGAGTTTTTCGGCGACGGCCGTCATGTCGCCGTGCAGCCGGAGGGCATCGTCGGGGTCGGTGGCGGCCAGGAGCGCCGCCTGCCGCTCACGTTTCTCGGCGTCGAGCCGAGCGATCGTGCGTTCGAGCGTGGCGATCTCCTTGCGCAGGGCCCGGTCGCTTTTGTCCGGTGCCCGCGCTGTCGCGGCGGGCGGTGCCGGCGGCTTCCCCGGAGACTTTCCGCGCCGGCCATCCGCGGCCTCCGCGTCGTCGATCTCGCGCGTGACCGCCGCGACGTAGGCGGCGTAGTCGCCGAGGGAGTTTACGACACGGCGGTCCCTCACCTCGATCACCGTCGTGGCCACCGTCTTCATGAACGAGCGATCATGGCTCGTGAAGACTACGGTGCCTTGGTAGTCGACGAGCGCCCGGGCGAGCGCATCGACCGTCTCCACGTCGAGATGGTTGCCGGGCTCGTCGAGCACCAGCACGTTGAAGGGGCCGAGCAAGAGCCCTGCCATGCAGAGCCGGGCCCGCTCGCCGCCAGACAGCACGCTGATCCGCTTTTCGACCGCCTTGCCACGAAACAGCATCGCTCCGGCGAGGTCGAGGATCTGCTGCTGCTTCGTCCCTGTCCGCGCGGCCCGTTCGAGGTGTCCGAGCACGGTATCGTCGGGCGGCAGGCTCGTGTAGACGTGCTGGGCGTAGACGCCGAGCTCGCAGCCGTAGCCCCACTTCACCTGGCCGGCCAGTGGCGGAAGGGATCCCACCAGCGTCCGCAGGAACGTCGTCTTTCCCTGGCCGTTGTCACCCACGATCGCGGCCCGCGATCCGTGGACGATCTCGAGCTCGATTCCGGCGGCAATCGTGCGGGCCGGGGCGTCGGGCGTGGCCGCATAGCCGATCGCGAGGTCGCGGCAGCGGACGGCCGGACCCTGGCGGGGGGCGACCATCGGGCAGCGGATCGCCGCCGTCGGTGCGGCCGTCTCGACCTCCTCGAGTTCGAGCCGGTCGAGCTGCTTGCTCTTCGACTTGGCCCGCGAGGCCGTGGAGGCCCGGGCCTTGTTGCGGGCGATAAAATCCTCGAGCTGTCGACGCTTGGCGAGCACGGCGGCGTTCGTCCGCTCCACATGCTCGAGTTTTTCCCGTTGGTGAAGCAGGAACGCCTCGACCTTGCCCGGAAACACCGTCAGCTCGCCCTGTGAGAGGTCGAGCGTCTGATCGCAGGTCGCGCTCAGAAACGCCCGGTCGTGCGACACGATCAGGGCCGCCTCGCGGTAGCCCCGAAGAAAATGCTCGAGCAGGATCTGCGTGCGCAGGTCGAGGAAGTTCGTCGGCTCGTCGAGCAGCAGCAGCGTGGGCTCGTGGAGGAGCAGGGCGGCGAGCTTGACCCGGGTCTGCCAGCCGCCCGAAAGTTCCTGCACGGGGCCGGCGAGATGCTGCGTTTTCAGCTCGAACTGCCCGGCCACCTCGCCGCACTTCCAGTCGGGCTGGCCGCTGTCGCGCATCAGGAACTCGAGCGCCGTCTCGCCGGGCAGAAAGGGATCGTGCTGCCGCAGGTAGCCGAGTTTGAGCCGGGGATGGCGGACGATCTCGCCCGAGTCGAGTTCCTCCTCGCCGAGGATGATCCGGAGGAGCGTGCTCTTGCCGGCGCCGTTGCGACCGATGAACCCGATCTTGCCGTCATCGGTGATCGTGGCCGAGGCGTCGTCGAGGAGCACCTGGTCGCCGTAGCGCTTCGAAACGTTCTTGATGTCGAGGAGAACCGCCATGCACCGCCACGAACAGTTCGTCCACCTGCAAGGCAGGCGCTCAATCCCAACTTCCAGCGACCGCGATACCGCGTCGCGCGGGTATCAACGGAGGGCATGGGACTCGAACCCACAACCCCTTTCGGGGCACGACATTTCCAGTGTCGCCGCTAGCCATTCGCTTACCCTCCAA
>JBAXUY010000007.1:0-56925 GCA_037129475.1 Planctomycetia bacterium
GGGGGGGGGGGGGGGGGGGGGGGGAGGTGGTGGGGGGGGGGGGGGGGGGGGGGGGCTCTGGCTCGCCAAATGGTTGACATGGCCAAAGTGTCGTCCTAAAGTGCCATAACAGCACTGTCCTGACAGATGCACAGTTTAAGGTTTTGGGTCGCAGGGTTCGTACGCCCATTTCTTGGGGGGATTGCTCGCATGAATCACTCGAATCACAACGATTGGTCAACTTGCCGAGGTCGAATCGTGCGTGCGAGCATGTGTATCCAAATGCTCTGCGTAGGGCTTGCCTTTGCGTCGCTCGGTACAGATGCCATGCCGTCCCACGCTGCGACGTATACATGGGACGCCGACGGCACAACAGGTAGCGTCACCGACGGTGCGGGATCATGGCTCGGCGCCGGCCAATGGTGGGATGGCTCCACGAACGTCACCTGGGCTTCTGGCAACGACGCGGTCTTCGGCGTGGGCGGCACCGGAGGCGCCGTGACGCTCTCGGCCACGACGTCCGCCAATTCGCTGACGTTCAACTCGTTCGGCGGCACCTACACGATCGGCACAGCGGGCCAGACGCTCACGCTCGGCAGCGGCGGGCTCACAATGAACTCCAGCGCAGGTGCCGTGACGCTCCTAAGCCCCGTCGCGTTCAGTGCGGCCCAGACATGGACGAACAACGCGACGAGCCTGCTGACCGGAAGTGGTGCCATCGACAACGGCGGCTTCTTGTTCACCGCCGCCGGCACCGGTAGCACCACGCTCGCCGGCGCAATATCGGGCTTGGGCGGCCTCACAAAGTCCGGCGCCGGCGTCCTTACCCTCTCGAACACCGCGAATACGTACTCGGGCGTCACAACGATCACCGGCGGCACGCTCCAAGTCGCCCAGCTCGCCAACGGCGGTGCCAACAGCAGCATTGGCGCCGCGTCCAGTGCGGCCGCCAATCTCGTCATCAATGGCGGCGTGCTTCGCTATACGGGGGCGACAGCGCAAAGCACCAACCGGTTGGTCACGGTCGGGCTCAACGGCGCGACGTTTGACAGCTCCGGATCGGCCACGGTCGTCTTTTCGAGCACCGGATCGCTCGCCTACAGCGGCAGCGGCGATCGAACGATCACGTTCGCGGGCAGTTATGCAGGCGGCAACAACCAGCTCGGGGCCGTGATCGCTGATTCCGGCGGCAAGACATCGGTCGTGAAGACCGGCACCGGCACATGGATGCTCGGCGTGAGCGGTGGCGCGAGCAACACCTACACCGGCTCCACCGCGATCCTTGCCGGCACGTTGATCGGAGGTGCGGCGAATGGCCTGCAAGGGTTCGGAAACACTTCTGCGATCTACCTCGGCAACACGTCTGGCACGAGCAGTGCCACAGTTCAATTCGGCACCGGTGTCGCTACCGCGTTCAATAGCGTGCCAATTGTCGTTCAGAGCGGTAACAGCGGCACTGCGACCATCGTGAACAACACGAACAATACGATAAACGGAACCGTTACGCTCGGCTCCCCAAACTCGAGCGGCAAGTCCGTCGTCATCCGGAACATCGGAGATTACCGATGGGGTCCCAACTTCAACAGCGTCATCCAGGATCCGGCAGGCTTGGTCGCGGGCACGGCCGGCACCGTCATCTTCGACAACGCTGATGTTAACGGTGACAGTGCGGGTTGGAGGATCGCAGGAGCCAACACATACTCCGGCGACACGCGGTTGTTGTCGGGCAGCATCACGATCTCAAACTCGGCCGCCCTCCAGAACAGCACGCTCGACCTAGGCTTTGCCGGCGACACGGGCTCGGTTGTCTGGAACCAAAACAGCACCCTGGGTGGCCTCAAGGGCACGCGGAATCTTGACACAAACGGCAGGACGCTCAGCATCGGAAACAACGGCCAGAGCACGACGTACAGCGGTGTGCTCAGCGGGAGCGGCGGACTGGCCAAGATCGGGCTCGGTACGTTGAGTCTGGCCGGAACGAACACCTACACCGGGGCGACCTCAGTCTCGGCCGGCACGCTCCTGGCGGGCGGCACCGCCGCCTTCGGCAACGCGGCGGGCACCATTGTCGCGTCCGGCGGTGTGCTCGATCTCGGCGGCTACGCCATCACCCGCTCCGGCACCGTGTCCTTCACCGGCGGCACGGTGCAGAGCGGCACGCTAACCAACGACACCGTCGCGTTCGACGGCCAGTCAGGCACGGTTTCCGCCTCGCTCGCCGGAGCCGCGGGCCTCACCAAGTCGGGCGCGGGCACACTCAGCCTGACTGGCTCGAACAGCTATGCCGGCGGCACGGTCGTGAACGCCGGCGCTCTTGCCGTCGCCACGAAGGATGCGCTGCCGGGGTGGAATGTCGCCGACAAGCTCACGGTGAACTCTGGCGGCGGGGTGGCCGTCGGCAACGCATTTGCGGACGCCGACGTCGCCACGATGATCGCCACGGGCAGCAATTTCCGGGCCGGGGCGGCCATCGGCTTCGACACGACCGCCGGTGACCGCACCTACGCCACCAATCTCGCAGACTCGCCGCAAGGCGGGCTCGGCCTCACGAAGACCGGCGCCAACACGCTGACGCTCTCCGTCTCGAACAGCTATACGGGCCCGACCCGGATCAACGCGGGCGTGCTGAGCATCTCCAGCACGAGCGCCCTGCAGAGTTCCACGCTCGACATGAATGCCGCCGACAGCGGCACGGTGACGTTCGGCCAGAATTCCACGCTCGGCGGCCTCACCGGCTCCCGCAACCTCTCCAACGGCGGCTACACGCTCTCGATCGGCAACAACAACACGAGCACGACCTACAGCGGCACGCTCTCCGGGGTGGGCGGCCTCACGAAGCTCGGCGCTGGCGTCCTTACCCTCTCAAACACCGCCAGTACGTACTCGGGCGTCACCACGATCACCGGCGGCACGCTCCAGGTCGCCCAGCTCGCCAACGGCGGTGTCAACAGCAGCATCGGTGCCGCGTCCAGCGCAGCCGCCAATCTCGTCATCAACGGCGGTGTGCTCCGTTACGCAGGCTCAACCGCGCAAAGCACCGATCGGTTGGTGACGGTCGGGCTCAACGGTGCAACGTTCGATAGTTCCGGCTCGGCCACGGTCGTCATTTCAAGCACAGGCGGCTTGGTTGCATACAGCGGCAGCGGCGATCGCACGATCACGTTTGCGGGCAGTTACGCAGGCGGCAACAACCAGTTCGGGGCCGTGATCGCTGATTCCGGCGGCAAGACATCAGTCGTTAAGACCGGCACTGGAACATGGCTGCTGGGCCAGAGCGGTGGCGTCAACAATACATACACCGGCTCCACCACGATCCTCGCCGGCACGCTGATCGGAGGTGCGACGAATCTCCAGCAGGGATTTGGCAACACATCGGCGATCTACCTCGGCGACACGTCCGGCACGAGCAGTGCCACGGTGCAATTCGGCACCGGGGTCGGGACGGTGTTCAACAGCGTTTCGATCATCGTTCAGACCGGCAACAGCGGCACGGCGACCATCGTGAGCGTCACGAACCAACCCAACGGGATCAGGGGAACCGTAACGCTGGGCTCCGCCAACTCAAGCGGAAAGAGTGTCGTTATCAGGAACATCGGTAATCAAGCATGGACGCCCGGTTTCAACAGCGTCATCCAGGACCCGGCGGGCTTGGTTGCGGGCACGGCCGGCACTGTCATCTTCGACAACGCTGACGTTGGCGGTGACAGTGCAAATTGGAGCATCGCGGGGGCCAACACGTATTCCGGCGACACGCGACTGCTGTCGGGCAGCATCACGATCTCGAACGCCGCCGCACTCCAGAACAGCACGCTCGACCTGGGCTTCGCCGGCGACACCGGCGCCGTGGTCTGGGGCCAGAACAGCACCCTGGGCGGGCTGAAGGGCACGCGGAATCTTGACACCAACGGCAGGACGCTCAGCATCGGAAACAACGGCCAGAGCACGACCTACAGCGGTGTGCTCAGCGGCAGCGGCGGACTGGCCAAGATCGGGCTCGGTACGTTGAGTCTGGCCGGAACGAACACCTACACCGGGGCGACCTCAGTCTCGGCCGGCACGCTCCTGGCGGGCGGCACCGCCGCCTTCGGCAACGCGGCGGGCACCATTGTCGCGTCCGGCGGTGTGCTCGATCTCGGCGGCTACGCCATCACCCGCTCCGGCACCGTGTCCTTCACCGGCGGCACGGTGCAGAGCGGCACGCTGACCAACGACACTATCGCCTTCGACGCGCAGTCCGGATCTGTGTCGGCTTCGCTCGCTGGAGCCGCCGGCCTCACCAAGTCGGGCGCTGGAACACTCGCATTGACTGGCTCGAACAGCTACACCGGCGGCACGGTCGTGAACGCCGGCGTTCTTGCCGTCGCCACCAAGAATGCGCTGCCGGGGTGGAATGTCGCCGACAAGCTCACGGTGAACTCCGGCGGCGGGGTGGCCGTAGGCGCCGACTTCGCCGATGCCGATGTGGCCACGATGATCGCCACGGGCAGCAATTTCCGGGCCGGGGCGGCCATCGGCTTCGACACCACCGCTGGTAACCGCACCTACTCTGCCAACCTCGTGAACTCAGCGCAGGGCGCCCTTGGCCTCACAAAGTCTGGACCCAATACGCTGACGGTCAGTGGATCCAATTCGTACACGGGCCCGACCCTCATCAGCGGAGGCACCGTCGCCTTCACGTTCGCCGGCAACCAGTCCCTGAGCGGCACCATCAGCGGGGCCGGCAGCCTTGCCAAGAGCGGCGCAGGCACCTTAACGCTCAGCGTTGCGCCGACGTTGACAGGAACGGTGACGGTCTCCGCCGGCAAACTTCAGCTCCCCGCGATGAACAGCGGCATGCCCTTCACGGCCATCATCGACAGCGGCACGCTCGACACGTCGAACGGTGGCACGTGGGGGAACAACACCGTCAGGTTCGGCAGTAACGGCGGGACGCTGAACTGGGGCGGAGGCAATTGGTTCGGCTCGGGCGCGATGAACGTGATCTCGACCGCCGGGGCCCCTACGTCCCAGATGATCGGCACCACGTATCTCAATCTGAATAGCGGAACTGTCAACTTTACCGCGAACGGTGACATCAACCTCAACTCGCCTATTGCGAATACCGGATCGATCATCAAGGGTGGCACGGGCACGCTCATCCTGGCAGCAAACGCCTTCAGCGGTAGCAGCCCTTTCAATACGTTCGTCGATGCCGGCACCGTGCGGGTGAACGCGAATGACGCCCTCAGCGGCACGGGTGCCATCACGTTCCGCGGCGGAGTACTTCAGTACAACACCGCGTCTCCGACTGACTGGTCTTCCAAAATCCGCAATAGTGGCTCGGCCATTGCTGTGGATACGACCGGCCGATCCATCACGTGGTCGGGAACGATCAATAGCACCAACACCGGTGGCCTGACGAAACTCGGCTCCGGCACGCTCGCACTCAACGGCACGAACGCTTTCACAGGTGCGACGGCGATCTCTGCCGGCATCCTCTCGATCAACGGCACGAACGCCCTGCAGGGCACGTCGGGCGTGGGCATCGCGGGCGGAGCCGGCCTGCGGTACACGGGCGGGTCGGCCGAGTTCGCAAAGAACGTCACCGTCACGGCCGGCAGCGGCACCGGCACGATCGAGAACACCGGCGGCGGCGTGCTGACCCTCGCTGGCACGCTCTCCAAGGACAATTCCGTGTTGCGGCTGACCGGCGGTTCGTTCAACGTCACAGGCCTGATCACGGGCACGACAGTCGGCACGAGCGATCTCGTCGTCGATGCCGCCCTCGTCACGCTCTCCAACACGAACTCATACAGCGGCCCGACGTTCGTCTACAACTCCGGCACACTCATGCTCGGCGTGAGCAACGCCATCCCGAGCAACTCGGTCGTTTCGCTGGGCAACTCGACGAGCGGAGGGACGTTCGATCTCAACGGCGCTACCAACGCGATCGGTGGCCTCGCCTTTGGATCCGGTGGCGGCACGCTGCGGGTGGCGGCCACGTCCACCTCGACCGCGCCGCTGACCGCCTCCACCGGCACCATGACGCTCACCAACGGCACGCTCGACCTCGCGGGCAGTGGCTCGACCGCCGGCCTCTACCGCGTGCTGTCGGCCCAGTCGATTGCAGGAGCGTTTGCGAGCGTCACGGGCACGAGCGCCGCCTATCAAGTGCTCACGACTGCAACGTCCGTCGATTACCAGCAGCGGGCGGTGCTCGGCACTGTCTCCGTCACGAATCCGGCCGCTGCGATCATCACTGGCGGCTCGGCGGCCTTCAGCTACTCAGTGGCGAATACCGCCTTGTCTGGCGGTGCCACGCTGTCGTTCACGGGCACCGGCCTTTCGAACGTGGCGGGGCCGTCGAACGGCTCGGCCTCCGCTGCGGGCACGAGCAGTTCGGTCGCAGGTCTCCTGTTCACGGGCACGTCCATCGGTTTCGGCCAGACCGGCACGTTTGCCGTGAGCGATCCGAACGCCTTCGGCTCAACATCGGTTACAGGCACGGTGACGGCCACCGTCTTCGACCATGCGACGTCGAGCCTCGCGTCGAGCCTGCTCACGAGCACCACGATCAGCCTCGGCACCTACAACTACGCGACGCAGACCTGGGAAAGCGGGACAAACTCCGCCGCGTTCCAGATCTTCAATATCGCGAGCGTCTTCGGGGCGGAACTCACCGCCGATCTCTCGCTTCTGAGCGAGACGGGGGCCGGCGATGGGTTTACGTCCAATCTCAACACGTATGTCGATATCGTCGGCGGCACATCGAGCCAGTTCTCGGTCTTTTTCGATCCGACCGGGCTCAACTCTTCGGCCACAAAATCCACGACGTTCACGCTGGCGACGGGCGACAAGACGGGCATGTCGGGGGCGACAAGCAGCAACACGCTCTTCGTGACGGCAGAGGTGATCGTCGTACCTGAGCCGGGAGCCATCGTGCTGGCCGGGGTCGGGCTTCTAGCAGTCTTATGGCGGTTCAAAAGGGACCGCAGTGTCCAGATTTAGAAAACAAACTTTACCTGTACATGGCGACGAAGGTGAAAACTCACCGTGCTTTTACCCTTGTGGAACTGCTGGTCGTAATCGCCATCATCGGTCTCCTGATCGGCCTACTGATGCCGGCCATTCAGGCATCGCGGGAGTCAGGACGTCGGGCAGCCTGCTCGAACAATCTGCGGCAGCTTGGCCTTGCCCTGCACGGACATCACCATGCCAAGAACACCTTGCCGTTTGCCACGAATGCCTTAAACCTGAACCTGAGCGTGGGCTACTGGGGCGGTTGGGGACCCGTCCGGATGTGGTCGGTCAACATCATGCCCTACATGGAATTGGACAGTTTATACGCACAATTGAAGCCCACAGCGAGCGTCTGGGACCAACCCAATTACGACCTCCTGAACAAACGCCCGATTCCTGCACATGGTTGCCCCTCGAATCCGTGGGCCTCCTTGAATAAGCCGATCGTTGGCGACTTTGGCTCGATCGCGAATTCGCAAGTCCCCTGCTACCAGCCTAGCCTTGGACCCCAGCGGGTCGATGGCCGCCTTCCCGATTGCAGTTCGGACAATAGCTACTGTTCCGTCGCGGGGTCCGATTGGAATTGGGCGAAGAACGAAACTTGCCCAGGGCTTTTCGGTGGGAGGGCACCCTTCACGTGCAAGTTTGGCGTCGTGACGGATGGCCTGAGCAACACCATCATGCTCATGGAGCGGCGCAGCGAATTGCTCCAGTGGGGCGGGATGTTTTCGATCATGCAGCAGGGTTCACCCACGGGCATGCGAATCAACAGCCCAAACATGCGTCTCGATGATGCATCGAATTCCCAATACAAAAACAACATGGGCGCCAGCAGTCACCACTCGGGCGGAGCACAGTTCTGCATGGCCGACGGAGCGGTGGTCTTTCTCAACGAAAACATCGACTTCCGGCTCTACAACGCCCTAGGCGGCCGGGCCGATGGCATCGCGACACGCCTACCCTGAGCCTGAGAATCGGAGTCTTGTCATGCGTTGCCGTCCAGCGGGTTGCAGCTTGTCAGCCGTCGCCATGATCAGTCTGGCTCTCTTGGGATGCGGCAAGCCAGTCCCGAATGGCATGGTGCGAGTGCATGGATCCATTTCATACGAGGGAAAACGTCTGCCCGACGGAACGATCAATTTCGAGGCCGCGGATGGCAAGGGAAGCGCTACGGCCCGAATCCAAGCCGACGGCTCTTTTGCAGCAGTGATGCCTCCGGGCGCCTACCGTGCAATGATCTGCTCGCAGGATGGCGTGATCACATTCGACAAGAATTTCAAGCCGATCGAGCCACCAAGCCGGATTCCGAAAAGATACGAGAACCTCGAGACATCGGGCCTGGAATTCAAGGTCCCAACGAACGACGGCCAGCTGACGATCAACCTGGAGTAACACATCATGGTCTCTCGGGGCTTCCTTTTGTGGGCGACCGTAGCCCTCGTGATATTGGCTTCTGAGCCGGCTCCAGGGGCCGCGCCGCGCGCGGAGATGACTGCGCGACATCTACCCCTGCTCGAGCGCCACTGCCTCGGCTGCCACGGGCCGGAGCGCACCGAAGGTCGCTTTCGAGTGGATCAGTTGTCATTCACGATCTCGAGCATCGAGACGGCCGAGACGTGGCAGAAGGTACTCAACGCGCTGAACGCCGGCGACATGCCGCCGGAGGATGCCCCGCAGCTCGAGAGCGTGGCAAAGACGGAGTTCCTCGACGATCTCTCCAACACGCTGGTCGTGGCGCGTCGAGTGTTCGCCGATCAGCATGGCGCGATCACGATGCGGCGGCTCAACCGTCGCGAATATGCCAATACGATCCGCGACCTGCTCGGCTTGGACCTTGACGTGCGCAGCCTGCCATCTGATGCGAGTGACACGTCATTCGACACGGTCGGCTCGTCGCTGTTCATGTCGTCTGACCAATTCCAACTCTACCGCGAACTCGGTGCGGGGGCGATCGACGAGGCCTTCTCCCTCGCCACGACACCGAGCACCTTCCGAACCCACCGCGTGCAACCTGAGGAAGCCGAGAACAAGACGCGGCTGGAGACGATCGAGCGGCAGGTGAGCATCCAGAAACGTTTTCGGCTCTGGAAGCAGGGAGTCGATACCGCAGCAGCGCGGCCGGAGAACCATGCCGCCGCGGCCGAGATCCGTACTCGGCGGCAGAACGATCCGCGGGCGGTCTATCTGGAGTGGGAAAAGATCGCTGGCGCCCCGTCACCTGCAACCTTTGGCTTTCCTGACGCCGATGATGCGTTTCACCACGACGGCCAATGGAATCTCTTCATTCCAATGAACACCGACTACCTTACGCGGTCCGGCTCACGTGAAGGTGTTTTCCTTGGAGCCAACGGCCGGATCGTGGCGCAGGTACCCGGGGGCTGGCCGGCAGGTGAGTACAAGGTTCGTATCCGGGTCGCCCGAGCAGGCGCACAGGTGCTCATACCCTCTCGTTCCGATCAGCAGCCCTTCACACTCGATCCGCCCGATCCAAGCCGCTGCTTTCTCGACGTCCTCGGCTGGGGCGGCCCGCCGACAGTCCTGGCGGTGCACCAGGTGGCCGGCACGATCGAGAGTCCGGAAGAGTTCACGTGGACGATGCGGATCGACACCAGCGGTGACCGGCACTTTCAACTCCGGGAACGGGGAGACGAGACTCAGCGGCCTGTAATTCTCGCGCAACTGTCGCGACAAGGACCGCGATTCGGCATCGATCCGGCGCTCTGGGTGGATTGGATCGATGTCGAAGGCCCATTTTATTCGGATCGATCGAAGGCCCGGTTTGCTGAACTGAAATCGCTGCTCGATCACTTCGACAAGAAGGAGACCGATGCCCGGGCGTTCATCGCGACTTTCGCCGAAGAGGCGCTAAGAGGCCGGAAGCCGACGCCGGAATTCCTCGACCGGCTCACGGCACGGCATCAAAAACTCGTCACGGCCGGCATGCAGCCTCGCAAGGCGCTCGTCGAGTGCCTGTCGATGGTGCTTGCATCGCCGGGCTTTCTCTATCTCGCCGAGCCCGTGACCGACGGCAGCCGCCGCGGGCTCTCCGACGTGGAACTGGCATCGCGGCTCTCCTACTTCCTGTGGAGCGGGCCGCCCGATGCCGAACTCCTGGCCGCCGCGAAGGCGGGCGACCTCCAAAAGCCCGACGTGCTGGATCGGCAGCTGGATCGCCTACTCGCCGACGACCGGTCGCGGGCGTTCGTGGAGGCGTTCGTGAGCCAATGGCTGCGGATGTCGCGGCTCGACTTCTTTCAGTTCAACACGAAGCTCTACCCGGACTTCAACGCCGGCGTGAAAGAGGCGGCTCGGCAGGAGGTGTTTGCGACGTTCGCGCATCTGCTCCGTCACGACGGCAGCCTCTCGCAACTGCTGCACTCCGACACGGTCGTGATCAATGGACTGCTTGCCAACTATTACGGGATCGAGGGCGTCTCGGGTGACGAGTTTCGCCCGGTGAAGGTGCCGCCCGACAGCCCCCGCGGCGGGTTGCTCGGCATGGCTGCGATCCTCGCCATGGGGAGTAACGGCGAACATACGAGCCCTGTCGAGCGGGGCGCCTGGATCCTGCGGAAGCTGCTGCACGACCCGCCGCCACCGGCTCCGGCGAACGTGCCGCAATTGACGCGGCTCGACGGTCAAGTGCTCACCACCCGCGAGCGACTGCGCGCCCACCAGGAGGAGCCGCAGTGCGCATCGTGCCATCGGAAAATTGATCCCATCGGCTTCGCACTGGAAAACTTCGATGCCGTCGGAAAGTGGCGGACGGAAGATTTTTATGAGAAGCCGGGCGTCGGTCGGAAGACATGGACGATTGAGCCCGCCGGTGCCTTCCATGGCGGCCCGGCGTTTGCTGACTTCTTCGAGTTCCGTGCCATCGTGGCTGCGCGTCAGGCGGCATTCGCTACCGGCTTCACCGAGGCGCTGATCGAATACGCCCTCGGCCGGCCCTGTGGCTTTTCCGATGAAGAACTCGTGCATGACATTGTCAAACGTGCTGGAGCGAAGGGATTTTCCATCCGCGAGTTCCTCCACGCCATCGTGCAAACCAAGGCTTTCCGATCGAAGTGACACGAACTCGCTTTTCTTCTTCGCCAGGACAACACCAGGAGATCCCACCATGTCGCCCTTCCGTCAATCCCCGCTCGTCGACTCGCGCCGCCGATTCCTCCGATCCGCTACGGCGCTTGTCGCGCTCCCGGCCCTCGAGTCGATCGGCTTCCGCCGCTTCGCCCGCGCGGCCGAGCCGCCACGGCCACCAAAGCGAATGGTGTTTCTGGGCATCGGCTTCGGAGTGACGCAGGAGACATGGTTGCCGAAGGTCGACGACGTGGGGGCGGGGTACGCGCTTCCGGAGGGTCTCGCCCCGCTCGCCCGACACAAGGCCGATTTCACCCTCGTGCAGGGATGCACCCACCGGTTCGCCAGCGACCCGCACGGCGGCAGCACGTTCTGGCTGACTGGAGCCAATCAGTACGGAGCTGCTGGAAAGAGTTTCCACAACTCCATCTCCGTCGATCAGGTGGCCGCCGCCCAATTCGGCAGGGAGACGCGTTTCAACTCAATCCAACTCAACGGCAGCGAGCCGAACCTCGACGGCCCGGGGCACGGCCGCGGACTGTCGCTCGCCTGGGATGCCGGCGGTAAGCCGGTTGCCGGCTTCAACAGCCCCGTGATCGCCTTCCATCGGCTGTTCTCGGCGGAGGAGGTGCCGCTCGAACAGCGGCAGAAGATGCTGGCGGACGAAAAGAGCGTGCTCGACGACATGCTGGAAGACGCCCGCAGCCTCAAGCGCGGACTGAACACGGCCGACGGCGAAAAGCTCGATGAGTATTTCGAGAGCCTTCGCGCCATCGAGACGCGGCTCGCGAAGGAGGAGCGGTGGCTGGGCAACCCCAAACCCAAGGCCCCGCTGCCCCAGCCGGGCGAAGGGCTCGTCGGCCGCGACGAGATCCGGCTGGTGTACGACCTCCTCGTGGCAGCCCTGCAAACCGACAGCACACGCGTCGTTACATTCCGGCAGCCGATTCAGCACCTACTGACGAGTCTCGGGCTCAAGGTGGCCTCGCACGACATGAGCCACTACCACCCGGGCACCCGAATGGAGGCCTCGCAGCATCGCGACAAAGTGCAGGGAGAACTGCTGGCGACGCTGCTTGACGCGCTGAAATCCACCAAGGAGCACGATGGCTCGAGCCTTTTCGACCACACGACCGTCGTCTTCGGCAGCAACCTGCGCTCGATTCACTACCTCGACAACTGTCCGACGCTGATCGCCGGCCGTGGGGCCGGCGTGTCGCTCGGCCAGCACATCGCGATGCCAAAAGACACGCCGCTGTGCAACGTATGGCTCACGCTGCTTCGGGGCTCGGGTGTGCCCGCGGTTTCATTCGGCGACAGCACGGGCGTCATAAAAGAGTTGGCGGCCCCCGAGGCTGGGTGACGCCCGACGCAATTGTGCTTCAGGCGTTGGCGGCGACGGCGAAACGGCAGAAGCCGAACGAAGAGCCGATCACAAAAGGAGACATGCGGGATGAGTTTACGCACACAGGCAACCCGCCGTGGGGCGGAGAGGGCGATCGGTGTTGGGATTTGTGCGTTTGCCGCGGTGACCTTCTTTATGCGGGCAGCCGGCGCGACCGAGACCCGCGAGGCGATCGTGAGTTCCCCGGTGCAACTCGTCACTCCGCCGGAATTGTGGGCGGACTTTGATCCCGAAAAAGGCGACTTCAACGAGGAGATCATCAAGCAAGAGACAAAGGATGGCATTTATTCGAAGGAGTCGTTCATCAGCGCTTATGTGATGGACGAGGAGGTGCGGGTCTATTGCGTTTACAGGGTTAAGGAAGGCGCCGTGCGGGCGCCCGGGCTGCTCAACGTCCACGGCTGGATGGGGGTCGCGACGATCGACCAGGGCTACGTCAATGACGGCTGGGCGGTGATGTCGTTCGACTACTGCGGTGAGATGGAAAACCGCCCCCGCTTCACCCGTTACCCCGAAAGGCTTCGGCACGCCAACATGACCGGCCCAGTCGCGCACTCACACCGGCCAGATGGCACGTCGATCACCGATCCGAGGCAGGCGTCGGATTACGTCTGGTACGCGATCCAAAGCCGCATGGTGAGCTATCTCGCACGGCAGAAGGAGGTTGATCCGACGCGGCTGGCGGCGAAGGGCTATTCCTACGGCGGGACGCTCATGTGGCCGCTGGCGACGGACCCGCGGATCAAGGCAGTGGTCGCCCACTTCGGGATCGGCTGGAACGAGTACTACCGCTCCAAGCGGGTGTGGATGTACGCCGTCCCGCCGGTCGAGGTACCCAAGTCGCCCGGCGAGGAGATTTTTCTGGCGGCACTGGCCCCGGAGGCCCATGTGCCCCATATCACCGCCGCCACCCTTTGGCTCAACGGCTCCAACGACCACCACGGCGGCCACGAGCGGGCGCTCGAGAGTTTCAAGATGTTCAAGCCCGGGGTGCCCTCGGCGTTCGCGATCCAGGCCCGTGGTCACCACAACACGGACAGGATCGAGCAAGACGCGAAGATGTGGCTGGAGAAGCACGTCCTTGGCGAGGACGTGTTCTGGCCGGCACAGCCCGCATCCGCAATCCGGCTCAACGTTGACGGAGTTCCGGAGCTTGTGGTCACGCCGGCAAATCCCGAGCGGGTGAAGTCGGTAGAGATGTACTACGCGATCAAAGAGCCGTGCAGCTATCATCGCTCATGGCGCGACGCGACCAGCGTCCACCAAGGCAACTCGTGGATCGCCGCGCTGCCGGTGATGAACGTCAACGACTACGTGTTTGGCTACGCGAACGTGTTCTACGACACGACGCTGGCGCTCTCCACCGAGTTCAATGCCGCAATCCCGGCAAGGCTGGGGCCGCATGCCGAGGCGACGGATCGACGTTCGGAATCATTCACGTCCGGCCGCGACGGCATGGTCTGGATAAACGTCGCCGAGGTGGAGGGCGTGGGCGGCATCAAGGGATTCCGCGCGACCGACAATCGCAAGGGCACCCATACCGTAAACTTGGGCGATCCCAAATGGCAGGCTCCGCCCGGAAGCCGGCTCGAATTCAAATTCTACTGCACGGAGCCTCAGAGGCTGGCCGTGACAGCTGTGACGGCCGCCAACTTCGTTGGCGAGATCGAGATCACGGCCTCCGACACCTGGCAGTCGAGGACGATCCATCCGCACACGCTTGTCCGGCAAGGAAGCACGGAGCCGCTGAGGGACTGGGCGAACGTGAGCAGCCTGTATTTTAAGCCGACGACGGGCTCGGATATCACGAAGGTGATCTTCGCCGAGTTCCGCTGGGTAGGCCCGGAACCAAGCGTCGGCAAGTGATCCGCCTCAGCCTGTGAAACAGAGCAGAAGTCGAACAAACGGAGGCTCAGTGCACGGCGACGATTTCGTTCGGCACCAGCATGTACGCCGTCATGGAGTGCCCGGCGTCGGATGGCGAGGGACGCCCAGCGCGGTCGGGTCTCGCGCGCTCGCGGCCACCATGCTCTTACTCGCGGGCTTGGCGAGCATCGTGCGGTCCGAAAACACCCCTGCCACCGCCGACGGCAGTGCGAGCCTTCGGGAGGCCACACCGGCGGAGTCGATCAGCGTGGCTGAAGGGTTCCGCGTCGAGCGGCTCTGCTCGGCCCAGCCCGGTCAGGGATCGTGGGTGGCGATGTGCTTCGACGACTCGAATCATCTCTACGTCTCGGACGAGCGATCGCTTCTCCTTCGCATTGGCCTTCCCGGCTTCGCGGCCTCGGCGGGTTCCGCGCCGGATGTGCAGGTCGTGTCGCCCGAATGGGGCGCCGCCCAGGGACTGCTGTATTTGAAGGGGAGCCTGTACGCCGTCAAGCACGGATCACCCGACTTGATTTTGCGGCTTACCGACACCGACGGCGACGGTGTCGTCGACCGCTCGGATCGGTTCTTCGAATTTCCCGAGCCGAGGCCGGAGGCGAACCCGTGGCGCGAGCACGGCGTGCATGGAATCGTCGCCTCTCCCGACGGCACATCGCTCTACGTGGTCTGCGGCGATCGCAATCCGCTCCCCTGCGATCATGGACGCGCCCCGCGGCGTTGGAATCGCGACTCCTGGGGCGGCACGAAGGTGGCCGACCCGTTCCCCGGCGGGTGGGTGATGCGGATCGGACTCGATGGCAAGGATCCCGAGTGGGTGTGCCACGGGCTGCGCAACGCCTATGACATCGCCTTCAACGGCCACGGGGACCTGTTCGCCTTCGACAGCGACCTCGAATTTACGCTGGGCATGCCCACGTACCGCCCCACCGCGATCCGGCAGATCGTCAGCGGTGCCGACGGCGGCTGGGCCGGCAGCGGCCCGGCGATGCAATGGCATTGGCCCGCCCGATGGGAAGACATCCAGCCGCCCGTCCAGAACATCGGCCCGGGCTCGCCGACCGGCGTCTGCTTCGGTCACGGATCGCGGTTTCCCGCGACGTTTCAGCACGCCTTGTTCGCCGCCGACTGGAGCTACGGCCGTTTGTTCGCCGTGCATCTGCAGCCCCGGGGAGCGGGCTACACGGCCGACTTCAACACGTTCCTTAGCGCTCAAGGCCTGCCGATCGCCGATCTCGCGGTCTCGCCAGCCGACGGAACGCTCTATTTCGTTACCGGTGGACGCGGCACGCAGAGCGGCCTCTACCGAGTGTCGTATGTCGGCCAAGAGGCGACCGACCCCGCGCCGCTTCCGCCGCTCCCGAGCGAGGCGGCCGCGCTCAGGCAACTGCGGCTCACTCTCGAGCGGCTCCACGGCGCAGCGAACCCCGAAGCGATCGGCGAGGTGTGGCCGCACCTGGGCCATCAAGATCGCGAGATCCGCGCCGCCGCCCGGATCGCTTTGGAATGGCAGCCTACGGAACGCTGGCGGTCCCGGGCGACAGCGGAGACCGATCCGCGACGTGCCCTACCGGCGCTCATCGCCCTCGCCCGCTCGACCGACGGTGATCTCGACGCTCAGCGGGAGATCCTCGATGCGATCGGCCGCCTCGATATCCCGCGGCTCTCGACGGAGGAACAGTCGTGGCTCGTGCGGCTGCTGGCCATCTCGTCGGTGCGGCACCAACCATTCCCGCCCGCGACCGCAGCCGAACTTGTCGCCAGGCTCGAGCCGTTGCTCCCCACGTCCGATCCGCTGCTCGATCGCGACATCGTCGCCGCATGCGTGGCGCTCGGCAGCATGAGCATCACGGAAAAGGCCCTCACGCGGCTTGAACAAGCGACGTCGCAAGACGAGCAGGTCTTTTACGCAGAGCAGCTGCTTGCGCCGATGCGTCGCGAGTCTTGGACCGCCCCGATGAAAGATCGCCTGCTGGCGGTAGCGGCATCCCAGGTGGCCAAGTGGCGGGGTGGTTCGCAGGTGCGTCCGCTGCGCGAGCGGATTATCCGCACGGCCATCGACCTCCTCTCTCCTGATGAGCGGCAGGCCCGTGCGGCGCTGATCGAGCAGTTAAGCAAGCCCGCGGCAGCCTCGGTGGAGAGCCGCCCCTTCGTGAAGACTTGGACGATCGACGATTTCACCACGGTGCTCACCACCGACTGGCGTACCGGCCGCGATCTCAACCATGGCCAGCGGGTATTCAGCGCTGCGCAGTGCGTGAGATGCCACGCATTCCGCGGTGACGGCGGGCTCGCCGGGCCCGACCTTACCGCCGCCGGAGGCCGCTACTCGCCGCGCGATCTGCTCGACAACACGCTGCACCCCAGCAAGGTGATCAACGAGCAGTACGCGATGACCGTCTACGTCATGGAAGATGGGAGGCAGATCATCGGTCGCATCGTCAACATGGTCGGCGACACGATCATGGTGGCGACAGACCCCGTCGATCCGGGCGGCTCGGAGGTGCGGTTCACGCGAGGAGAAGTGGAGTCGATGACGGCATCACCCACGTCGCTGATGCCGGACGGCCTCCTCAACACGTTCACGGCCGACGACGTACTCGACCTGTTAGCCTATCTGACACAACCGCCGCGCGCAACACGGTGACCGATGAACGGGCTGCTCCTCGGTAGCGTGGCCGTCCTCCTGCTGCTATCGCCGGAAATAATCGCGGCCGCCGAGATGCGCCTTGATTCGCCCCGCGACTACCAGATCGTTCAACGGTCCTCGCGTGGCGACGCGGCGGTGCGAATCGCCGGCACGATCTCCGAGGATCCTGAGGCAGCTCAGGCCGCGGTCGAAGCGCGGCTTACGCGTGCGGGCAAGGAGGCCCCTTGGCGACGGATCGGCGGGTTGGCAAAGGGGCGCGACTTCACGGGCACGCTCATCGCGCCTGCCGGTGGCTGGTGGACACTGGAAGTGCGGATTCCGCTCGGCGGCGGACGGGTCGCCACGGGCAGCGTCGCTCACGTGGGCATCGGCGAAGTCTTCGTTGTCGCGGGACAGTCGAACTCGGCCAACCACGGCGAGGAGCGGCAGCGGCCTCGGACCGGAAGAGTCTCCACGTTCGACGGCACGACGTGGCGGCTCGCCGATGACCCGCAACCTGGCGCGAGTGGCAACGGCGGCAGTTTCCTACCGGCGTTCGGCGACGCGGTTGCGGTGTCGCAGGACGTGCCCGTCGGTATCGTCGCGTGCGGCATCGGCGCGACGAGCGTGCGGGAGTGGCTGCCTAAGGGCTTTTCGTTTCCCAATGCACCGACGCTGACGGACCGAGCCGTGCCACTTTCCAACGGCAGCTGGGCGAGCAACGGCATGGCGTTCGATGCGTTCGTCGACCGCATGAAGCCCTTCGGGCCGGGCGGCTTCCGGGCCGTGCTCTGGCACCAGGGCGAAAGCGATGCGAATCAACAGGATCCGACTCGCACGCTGCCGGGCGCTCTTTATCGCAGGTATCTCGAAATACTGATCCGTGAATCAGAGCGAGCGATCGGCTGGGATCCACCCTGGTTCGTTGCCCAGGCGAGCTACCATGCGCCAGGCGACGAGGGCAGCGACGACATACGTGCCGCACAGGCTTCGCTCTGGAAGGACGCGGTCGCGCTCGAAGGGCCGGACACTGATGCCCTCAAGGGCCCCTTACGGGAAGGCGGTGGCCGGGGAGTTCACTTCAGTGCCGCAGGGCTCCGCGAGCACGGGTACAGATGGGCGGAGAAGGTGATCTACTGGCTGGAGAAGCAGCAGGCTGAGCCGAGACAATAGCAGTACGCGATACCGCCGCCCTGCCTTTAGGGCACATCCCGCAGGGCAGGAAGCCAAGTGTTTGATGATTGATCTCTTTGGATAGGGTTTTCCGATGAATGCGTCCACCCGTGGTGCGAACTACGAACTGCCACGACGAAGGTTTCTTGCAGGCGTGCTGGGAACCGCGGCGGCCGCCGCAGGCGGGGAGGCAACCGCCACAGCCGCTGCAACCCCAGCGCCATTGATCGACGCGCACGTTCATTTCTACGACCCCACGCGGCCCGAGGGCGTGCCATGGCCCGCCGCGACGGATGCCGTCCTGTATCGCCGGGTGCTCCCCGAAGACTGGGAGCGACTGGTGGCGCCGCTCGGACCCGCCGGAGCGATCGTCGTCGAGGCGAGCCCGTGGGTGGAAGACAACCAGTGGCTCCTCGATCTCGCCGACCGCCATGCGGCCCGGTTCCCCGATACGCCGGGCATCGTCGGCGTTGTCGGAAACCTCCCGCTCGAAGATGAGGCCGCAGCCACACTCATCGACCGGTTCGCGAAGCACCGACTGTTTCGAGGGGTCCGCGTCAACGGCGACAAACTTCTCGCCGGCCTCGACGACGCCCGCTACCGCTCCCATGTCGCGCGGCTGGCCGACAACGGCCTGGCGCTCGATATTAACGGCGGCCGAGTGTTCGCCGCCGCCGAGGCCGTGGCCGAGCTTTTTCCCACGCTCCACGTCGTGATCGACCACCTGGGAAACGCGCAGATTTCCACGGCTGACCCGCTCCCCGAATGGCTGGCCGCGATCGAACGGGCTGCCCGGCTACCGCACATCTTCATGAAGATGTCGGGGCTCGTGGAGAGTGCCGCCCACTCGATGAAGCCTGCACAGCCACCGCGCGATCCGGCGTTCTACGAGCCGTGGCTGGCTCCCGTGTGGAAGGCATTCGGCGCCGAGCGCGTCATGTACGGCAGCAACTGGCCCGTGTCGGACTATGGCGCCGATTATGCGGCAGTTCACAGCATCGTCGCTTCATTCGTCCGGTCGCACGGCGCAGAAGCCGAGCGACGGTTCTTCGCCGACACCTCCCGGGCCGCCTACCGCTGGGTATGACGAGCCGACCGCGTGCCTACGGAGTGGCGTCAGCGGGCCACGGGCTCGGTCGCCCCGGCGTTCATTTGACATAAAACTATACGTCTGTATACTCTTTGCTGTCTGGCGATCGGGCCGGCGGGTACACTTGTCGCATGGCTACCGATCCCCTGGATGACGTCGTGCGGATTCCCGGCCCGAGCGTCGTGCGATTCGGCTTCGATGTCCTCGACCGCGTGGAGCAGGCGGTGGCCATGGTCAAGGAACGGCTCAAGCGGGCGGTGACCGCCCTCGAAACGGCCGGCATTGCCCATGCGGTGGCCGGTGGCAACGCCGTGGCGGCCTGGGTATCGCGGATCGATCCCGCCGCCGTCCGGACGACGGTGGATGTCGACATCCTGATCGACCGGGCCGATCTCGAGCGGGTGAAGGCGGCGCTCGAGGGCGCAGGCTTCGTGCACTCCGTGAAGTTTGGCATCCACATCTTCGTGGATGGCCCGCACGGAAAGGTTCGCGAGGCGGTGCACATCCTGTTTGCCGGGGAGCCCGTCAAGCCAGCCGATCCGGTGGCCGCCCCCGATCTGTCGGCCACCGACCTCCACGAGGGCTACCGGATCGTCGATCTCGATCAGCTGATCACGATGAAACTGACGGCGTTTCGTGACAAGGATCGTACCCATCTCCGAGACATGATCGACGTCGGGCTGATCGACGGCCAGACGGTCGCCCGGCTGCCGGCGCTGCTCCAGCCGCGGCTGGAGGAGCTGCTCGCCAACCCCGACGGCTGACACGACGAAGCTGAGGGCGATTCGGCCCGGATGGAAACGGTGCCAGGCACCGTTTCCACGCGACTTGTGACTGGCCCGCTCGGCGAAATGCCCCGGCCTTGCCGGAACTGCAGGGGAACTTCGACAATCGTGACGATGAATGGCCCCATCGAGTTTTACCGCACGTTTCAGACGCTGCTCCGTGGGCGGGCCATCGAGGGCCTGCTCACGTCGGGCATGGCGTGCGTCGAATAGCGGCGCGAACTGGAGAATCTCCTACCGCAGCCTGTTCGGCGCACCGCTCGACTCGGAGTACCTCGCCGGCGGATGGACGAGCCACCTCGTGGCATTCGAGCTGGCCGAATCGCCCGGGCGCCATCTCGACTTCTTCGGCCGGCCACCGCGGGTGGGCGAGGGCTCGCACGCCGACTCCGTCGCCGGCATTGCCAGCCGTGACACCGTCATTCGCATGAAGAAGACCGATCGGCCGAAGGACTGGCCGCTCGTCAACGCGCTGGCGATCCAAGCGCACTATGCGGGTGATCCCGCGGCAGTGCTCCATCTGCGCGATCACGAGATTCTCCGGGAGGCCTGGCGACAGGCCGCGTCGCAGAGCCGGGATTCCGCGATGCGAGAGCGGCCACTCCTGCGGGAACTGGATGCGGTGGACGATCTGCGGCTCGAACGGCTGCTTCTCGTCGAGGAGATGCTTTGGCAGTGCGTCAACCGCGAACGCTACATGGTCTATCAACGGGCCTGGAAAGACTTTTATCGGGCCTGGCAGCAGGATCGGGTCGGCGAGTGGCCCACGGCGGAGCCGTTTCTGCAGCAGAACGAGCGGGTTTGCGACGCCGTCCGCGGGCATGGCCTGCCCCCGGCGCCCCTCGGCACCGTCTCGGATCGACAGGCCATCTACGATCGCGGTCTGACGCGGGCAGCAGCGCTTGCGGCGGCCACGCCGCAGGAGCTGGAGACGATCGCCATGCCGTTGGATATCATTCTTCCGTGAATACGATGGTCAACGAGCCTTCCAACTCCGCCGGCGACGGCCATCATCCGCTCGACCGCACCTATCCGGAGCGGTATTACGAGATCCTGGCCCGCGACTTGGGCGAAGAGAAGGCCCAGTGGGCCCGGCTTCCCTACGCCGAACGGATGCGGGAGCTGGCGTGGTACCACGCCCACTTCAACACGCCCGACGACCTGTCGCCCTGGCCGGCCGAACTCGACGGCGGCCTTGATCGCGGCTGAATCGAAGCCGCCGGCCCCCGCATCAACCGAGCAATGTGTCGTAGTCGGCGTGGGTGCCGATCCAACTCCACACCAGCCGATCTCCTTGAAAAGTGCCGACAGCGCGATGATGGATCCCGACGCGGACAGACCAGAGATCAGCCCCCGCCTTCTTGAAGTGCAGCGAGGGATGAAACGCATCCTGTTGCCAGAGCCGGTAGGCCCGCGTCGCGGCCTTGCGAACGTCCCGTGGCAGCCGGCGGTATGCCCGCCAAAACTCCCGGCTCGCGACGCTCGGAATCCTCACGAACGACCCTCGGCACGCTCAGCTTCTTCGAGAACGGTTTCAAGCGGAACAGCTAGGCCAGCCTCGATCTCGGCCTTGGAGTTCGCGATGAGCCCATCGAGCCGTCCGGCGGCAAGGTCTGCCGCGATCTGGCGATCCCAGCCATCATCGGCTGAAGGGTGAAGCATGGACATCAACTCGCAGTATTCCCGCGGCGAGAGTCGGTCGATCGCGGCCTTAATTTCGACGATCGATGTCATGCTCGAATCGTAACCCCGCTGCCGATGGCACGGCAAGCCACCTCTGGTAGCTGACCTGCGATGATCGCCTGGCAGGTGGGCCGGCCGAACTCGACGGCGGCCTTGATCGCGGCTGAATCTCGGCCCAGCACGAGCGTCTTGCTACTGGCGCGGTGAAGACGATCGCTGGCGAAGCCCTTCGGGCGCTGGATAGAGTCGGTAGAGCACCTGCGTGCCGGCGTCAGCCCAGCCGCGTTCGGCAGCGATCGTGTACAGACGCTCGGCCGTGGCGAGGCCGGGGAGGTCGATCCCGGTCGCCGCGGCACACTCCCGCGCGATGGCCAGATCCTTGAGCAGGTGTTTCACCATGAAGCCCGGCGCGACGTCGCCGGCGAGCGCCCGCGGGGCGAGGTTCGTGAGCGCCCAACTGCCAGCCGCGCCGCCCGCGATCACCTGCTGCACGGCCGCGGGGTCGAGGCCACCCGCCTGCGCGTGCGCGAGCGCCTCGCACCAGGCCACCATCCCAATCGCCACCGCGACTTGATTGGCGAGCTTGCACCGCTGCCCCGCCCCGGCGGGCCCGAGGTGCGTGATCGACTTTCCCATCAGGGCGAGGATCGGCTGCACTCGGTCGAACGCCTCGCGATCGCCTCCGGCCATGATCACGAGCGCCGCATTGCGCGCGCCGACATCGCCCCCCGACACCGGCGCGTCGAGCGCCGCCAGCCCGCGGGCGGCCGCCGCCGCGGCGATCCGCTCGGCGAGCATCGGGCTCGACGTCGTCATGTCGATCAGTACCGCGCCCGGGGAAGCGCGGTCGATGATCCCCTGCCCCGCCGGCACGGCACCGGTGCCACCGAAATACACGTCCTCCACGTCGCCCGGCAGCCCGACCATCGTAATCACGACGTCGCTTGCCGCCGCCACGTCGCCTGGTGTGTCGTGCCAGGCTGCCCCTTGCTCGACGAGCGGCTCAGCCTTGGCCCGCGTACGGTTGAACACATGCAGCGTGTGGCCGGCCGCGAGCAGATGCCCGGCCATGCTCCGCCCCATGATCCCCGTGCCGATGAACCCGATTCGCAACAATGGCATTCCGTTCCTTTCTGCCACGGCCTACCACTCGAGCAGGCTCACGCCGGCCCGCGGCAGCGGGAACGTGACCACGAGCGTGTCGCCGTCGAGCCGCACCTCGGGCTGCTCCGTGGTCTCGAGGCCGCCGCGTCGCTCGAGCTCCGTCACCTGCTCGGCCGTCGGCTCCTGCGGCGAGCCCATACGCTTCCAGCAGGTGAAGGAATTGGAGTGCGTCTCGTCGATCCGGTAATGAGTCGGCCGCGCGGCGGCCCGACCCCAGCCGGGAATCGTGAGCGTCACAGCCGCGTCAGGGCCGGGCACGTCGTCGTCGTGGTAGTGCCAGGCCATCACCCACAGCCTCGTGCCGTCGCGGCTGGCGATCGCCGCCACGTCGGGCTTGTCACAGATGCCACCGGCGAGAATCGCGTCGAGCGGTGCCTCACCGTCGCTCTCCACGGGCAGCTGCCGGCCCGCCATCCGCGACCACATTCGAAACACGTTGAGCACCGGCTTGTCGACGCCGTTGGTGGCGAGCGTGCGGAAGCCGGCAAACCAGGGCGTGTTCTCGAACTCGAAGGCCCAGGTGAGCACACCCTCCAGGTTCACACCCACCCGTTTGGCGAGCGCCACCTTCCGTGGAAAGCTCGCCGCGGTGTAGCTCGAATACATCGTGCCGTTGCGGTAGGCGAGCTGCGGCCCCTGGCAGGCAGCGCAGCCCTCGGGATCGGATTCGCCGATCACGATCGGCGTCTCTCGCAACTCGGGATGCCGCCCGATCCTGCGGAAGCCCCGCTCGACCGTGAGCAGATGGTTGCAGATCCCCATCTGCACATGCCCGTCGACCGTCTTCGGCGCTCCCTTGGCATGGAACGCAACGAAGTCGAGCGGCGTGCCACGTTCGCCGGTCGCGAAGTTCGTGCCATGGAGACAGTGGTCGAGGAAGGCGTCCATGAACGCTCCTCCATCGGTCGCCGTGTCCGGACCACCCACGCGGGCGGAGGGGAGGACGCGGCGGACCGCGGCGATGGCATGGTCGTGCAGCCTGAAAAATTCCTCCTGGGTGCCCTTCCAGTATTGGATGTTGGGCTCGTTCCAGGTCTCCCAGTACCAGGTACTCACTTCGTCGGCGCCATACCGTTCGACGCAGTGCCGCACCCAGGCTTCGACGAGTTGTTCCCACTTGGAAAAATCCTTGGGCGGGTGGGCCCAGCCCTCCCCGTTGTGAAACTTGTTGCGGGCCTGCTCTTTCGTGAAGTCGTGGCCGTAGGGTTCGGGCTTCACCGAGAGCGCCTTGGGCATGAAGCCGATCTGGGCATAGGGCCGCACGCCGCGGGCGAGGTAGGCGTCGAAGATGCCATCCACGATGGTCCAGTCGTAGACGGGCCGGCCCTCGGCGTCCTCGTTGTAGGCGTTCGTGGAGCCCCATTTGAGCGCGGGCGTTCCGTCGCCGGTGGTGAGCAGGTTGTGGGTGCGAAAGTAGGTCCGCTTGGGCCGCAGCTCACCGAGTTCACCGAGGAGCTTTTGCCCGTGCGGCATCGTCGCGTAGTTCGGCTCGTCCGCCCCGAAAAACCGCCACACGTCCGGCAGCGGGCCGAGGCCACCCGCGGCGTTCACGGTGATCCGCACCGGGAATGGCTCGGTCGGGTCGGGATCAGACGCCAACGTCGCCGCGGCGCAGACCAAGGCGATCCCGACGGGGATGAAGAACTTCGTCATGATCGCATGCATCGCGCTGCCTCACTCACAACTTGACCGGCACCGGGCTTCAGCCGCCACGAGGATGTCGACGTCCTGCGTGGTCCGCAGGGCGGCCTCGTCCGCTTGGACCACCCAGGCCCGCACCGTGCGCTCCATGCGGCCCCAGAGATCCTCGCCTGCCGATCGTGGCAATCCTTTCTCCGGGCCTCACTTGTCGCTCGATTCTTTGGCCGACCTCTCGCGCGCTGATGGCTCTTTGAGCTTGCGGATCGCATCCGCTGCGAGCGTCGCGAGGAGCGCCCGCTGAGCCACGCGCTCGGCAACGGGTCGGAGGATGGCAGCGGCGACGTCGCGCTTGCCGGCCCGAGCGAGCCAGAGACCGAGATGGAGCGCCACCACGGCCTTGTCGTCAGGCGGGAGCGGCGCGAGCAGGGCCTTGGCATTGGTCGCCGTGAGTGATCCACGCCGCTGCACCTCCTTGCTGACGATCTCCACCATCCGGGCGTTGACCGTGTCGGCGCCGGCTGCCTGCGACGCCTCCCGCGCCAGCCCGAGCAGGCGGTCGCGGTCGGCCGGTTGCTTCGCCTCGTCGTAGAGGAGCGCAGCCATCAGGGCATCGCCGGCGTTTCCGGCAGTGAGCGGCTTCGCAAGGCTGGCCTCCCACGCGGCAGCGGCGGCTGCCGGACGGCCCTCACACTGTTCGATGATGGCGATTTCAATCGGCCGATACGGCTGCGCGGGCGTGTCGTACAGGGCGTGCGTCTTCAGGACCGCCTCACGTGCGGTCGCCCGATCGCCGGCGCCCAGTCGCACGCACGCGAGATACCACTCCATCGCGGATCGTGGATACCGCTCGGCAATTTTCTGCTGGATCTCGAGCGCCTCCGCGGGCTTCCCCAAGCCCTCCTTGCAGATGGCAAGCGCCAGCAATCCGTCCCCTGAATAGCTCTCTGCTGCCGCCTCCGCATGCGGCAGGGCTCCTGCGAAGTCGCCGGCCGCCATCAGATGGACGGCATAGTCAGCACGGGCTTTGTGCACGGCGATTCCGTCATCGGGGTGGCTGATGAATTCATCCAGCACCCGTTTCCAGTCGTCGTGCTGCCCACGTGCGCGATGGAGGTCGATGAGCGTCAGATACTGCCAGGCGTCATGCTGCTTGGCACTGGCCTCTTCGAGCGCCGCGAGTGCGCGGTCGATGTCGTTGCGGGCAATGAGCCGCTCGATCACGGCATTCGTCGTCTCCGGATGCCCGAGCCAACGGGCAAGCACTTCCTCGTGCGGCAGCGGCTCGTCGGCTGTCGGCCACCGAGCCATGAGCTCGGCTGCCGGCCGGTTCGGGCACACCACCAGCCACCGCGTTGCTGCTTCCCGCGCCTCGGCGGGGTCTGCCAAGCGCGTCAACTCGAGCTGATCGCCGGCCAAATCATCGGCGTGAAACCGGACTCGGGCAGCTATCTCTCGGCCGATGTCGCGATCCTTGACGACGACTCCGACCAGCGGTTTCGTGACCGCCGCGACGGACGTTCGGGCATCACGGAGATTGAGGCCCCCGAAATACTTTTGCAGGTACTCGACGTTGACCCCCTGGCGCATCGCGGCCAGATACACCATCCGGCCAAGTTCATGCTTGCCGACCGCCGCCAGCCGCCGCTTTGCCTCGGGTTCGTACTGCTCGAACGGCAAGCCGAGCATTCCCCACATGAACAGGATCTGGTCATGGCCGGAGAGCATGTTGAGCTCCATCATCAGACGCCCCACAGCACGATTCGACGGCTCGGCCGGATCGTTTTTCTCACCAACGCTCACGAGCGCCTGGGGCACGAACGTGAGCGGATCCTTCGCTCCGGCCTTGCCTGGCTTCGCCGCAGCATTCACCTGCTTGGCAACTTCGTCCGACACGGCCTGCCACTCGTTCACGAACGCCGTGACGTCTTCTTGAAGTGCCTCCTCCTCTGCTTTCACGCCAACGTGAAGGGGTCCGATGTCGGGGCCCGTCGCCAGCCGTCGCACAATCGGGGTGCACGCCCCGTGCCGGGTGCTCACGAAGTCGAGCGCAATCACGCCCGACGGCCTGTTGAACGACCAATCACCGGGCAGGCTGCGATAGAGTTGCACCCGCGTGAGTTCATCGGCCTCGGGTTCGGCAGCGAGCCGGGCCAGCACGATCGGATCGTACTGCACCCGGGCGGTGACGAGCGATGACCACGCGGGCGGCGTGCTCCCAGCGGCAGCCGTGGCTTTGTCGGCTTGGGTGAGGGCTTCGATGGCGAGGCGGTCGGCACCGAGCATGTCGAGTACATACGCCATCCGCCACTGCCCGCGGGCTGCCTGCGGCTGCGTCGCCACCAGGCGCTGAGCGTAGAGGAGCGCGCGTGCCGCATACACGGTGGGCTGCGTGCTCCACACCTTTTCCGTGAGCATCGCGAGATTCGCGTAGCCTGCCGCCAGGCGGTCGAGCACCTCGTCGGACTCGCCATGCCGCCGCATGACATCGTGGAGCCGGCGGACTTCGGCGAGCTGTGCAAGCGGGGAAAAACGCGCCGGGCCGGGCGGCAGCACCGCATCATCGCCGACGCCCCGGTTCGCATGCGTTGCCGACGCCGTAAACCCTGCCTTCCGCAGCACAGCGGGCAGAATCTCGCGGCTCTGCCGCTCGAGCGCAGCGGCCAGGCCGGTATAGTCCACGAGCCCGTCAACCGGTTTGAAGCTGACCGAGTCGGAATGCTTCGTGCCACCGCTTCCGTCGCCGCCGAACACGAGTTCGTATCGGACCGCTCCCACTGCATCGGCTGTCGTCCGAATCGTGACGGCGGTCTCGTCCTTGGGGTCGATCTGATCGCCGAGCGAGGCATCGCGGGTGACAAGCCCGAGTTCGTCGCGGGCGGAGATGAGCACGGCCTGCCGAACCAGCTCGCGCACCAGCAGACCGCCGTGCGCGGGGCCTCCGCCCGCCGCCTTCGCACCGGGCGGCGCGGCGCGCAGGACGAAGACCCCACCGTCTGCCGGCTGCTGCGTGCGTTCAGCTGGGCGGCCGATCTGCGCCGACAGGATCAGGGCCGTGCACAGCAAGACCACGGAACACCGAGAGAGCCGCATCACACCGCACTCCTTAGGAAGGGTTGATACCCTCGCAGAGTCTACGAGTTCGTCGGACCAGACGGGAATATGGTCACCAAAACGTCAGAAACGTCAGAAGAAAACCTCGGGCGGGGTGCGGATGAGTTCGCCCGTGGGCACGTCCACCTCGACCTCGTCGGTGTGGATGAACTTGGGCCGGTCGACGCACAGAAAACTCTGCTCGACGTCGGTCGGATTTTCCCAGCGGTGCGGATGGTTCCGCGGCCACTCGTGGGCCACGCCGGCGGCCACGGGCGCGCCCTGAAGCAGCAAGCCGCTGCCGAGCGTGAGCTCCATCTCGTCGAGGTGCTGATGCACGTGCGTGGGCAGCACGGTCCGTGGGCTGATCCGCTCGCGATACACGCCGCACTCTGGGCTTTCGAAGATCACGTCGACGAAGCCGAACGGCTTGACCTCGAGGTTTGGCGGAAAATCGCTGCGCTGCCGCCGGATCTCGATCTCGGGCACCGCTCGGCCGGCGAGGGCCCGCGGCTTGGCGAGCTTCACCTCCACCTCCTCCACCTGCGGCCGCGGCACGTCGAGGCTCGGAGGCATGAGCAGCCAGGCGGCAATCGCCTCGGCGGCCGACTCCAAGAGCAGGAACCGTGCCGCGACGAGGATGAATTGCAACTCGCCCACCACCCGGCCGTAGTCGATCGTGTGTGTGATCTGTCCCTCGTGGGCCGCCCGCCGCATGTGGAAGTGCAGCACCACGTCGAGTTCCACCGGCTGCGGCGTCGTGCGCTCGTGGTCCAGGATTCCGATGATGCAGTCGAACCGCATCCCCCGGAGTGCGAGCCGGTCGTATTCCTTGCGAAAGATCATGCGATGCTCAACCCTCCGCACACCCGGATCGTCTGGCCGGTCACGTACGTGGCCTGGGCGAGATACACAACCGCCTCGGCCACGTCGTCGGGGCTCCCCTCCCGGCCGAGCGGGAGCCGCGCGAGCATGTCGGCCCGCTGGGCAGGCGTCGTCTCGGCTGCGATCGCCACGGGCCCGGGGGCGACGGCGTTCACGCGGACCTTCGGCCCCAGTTCGAGCGCGAGCGCCCGCGTGAGCTGCTCGAGCGCCGCCTTCGAGGCGAGGTAGTGCGAAAAAAAATGCGTCGCCGTGTAGACGCGGCTCACGGCCATGTCGGTCACGTTCACCACGGCCCCCTGCCCCGACGCCTCGAGCCGCGGCAGCAAGGCCTGGGTAAGGAGAAACGGCGCCCGCACGTTGACGGCGAGCATGCGCTCGAGCCGATCGGGGGTGACGTCGCGAAAGGCAGCATGCTCGTAGGCGGCGGCGTTGTTGACAAGCAGGTCGAGCCGGTCGATCCGGCCGGCGAGATTCGCCGGACCATCGGGGGCCGCCAGATCAGCCTGCTCCACACGTCCCCGGCGGCCGAGCGTCGCGAGCTGTCTCACCACGCCCTCGGCCTCCTGCACCGAGCGATTGGCATGGACGATGACGTCGTATCCGGCCCGGCCGAGGCCGAGGACGATCGCGCGGCCGATGCGGATACCGCCGCCGGTGACGAGGGCCGTGGGCATGAATGAGGCGACTCAGGTGGGCGACGCGGGATTGCGGCCGAGGACCGCTTCGATGAGTGTCCTCGTCGGCTCGTTGAGGTGCAAGGAGAGCGCCTCCCGCGGCTCGACCCACAGATACGAGAGGGCCTCGCCGTTGAGCCTGACCTTCGTGCTCTTCGTGCGCGCCGTATAGTTGAAGAGCAGGAAGTGACTCTTCGGGACGTAAAATTCCCGCGAGTCGATGCAGTCCTGAACGAGCACGAACTCGACGTCGGTGATCGCGAGGCCCGTCTCTTCGCAGATTTCGCGACGCAGGGCCGCGACGGCGTCTTCCCCCTTCTCGATCTTCCCGCCCGGAATGCCGTAGGTGTGGCTCCACTTGTGCGTGAGCACGAGCAGCACCTGCCCCGAGGAATTCGAGATCAAGGCGCCCACCGTGGCCACGGGATGCTCGCGCGGCTTTCGCTTCGGCCCTGCGGCCCGCGGCGCAAAGAACGGGCCCCAGTCGGCCTGCTCCCGCCACACGTAGCGTGGCTTGGCCGCAATCAGCCGAGCCGGGCCGTGATAGCCTGCGAACACGCAGCCCGACGTGAGGCCGTGCCGCCGGGCCGCCTCGACGTCGTGGTCGGTGTCGCCGATGAAGAGCACGTCGGGCTTCGCGCGGCGGCCGATCCGCTTCAGGTGATCGGGCATGCCGCGAACCTTGTTCGGCACGGAGCCGTGGATCTCTCCCACGAGGCTGCGAATCCCGCACGCATCGCACGCCGCTTCCAACAGGTCCTGCCGCAGTGTCGAAAACAGGCTCGTGGGGATGCTCTGCCTGCGGAGCGACTCGAGCGCCTCCCGCACCCCCGGAAAGAGCACCCCCTGGTCGATCACGCGTTCGTAGGCGGCGAAATAGTGCCGATCGATCGCGGCCGTGGGCTCAGCGACTCCGTGCCGCCGATAAAATGCGAGCGCGGGCAGGCTGAACTCGCGGTCGTAGTCGGCGCGGCTGATCCGCCGCCCGCCGAGGTTGAGGATCGTCTGCCGCGTCGCCAGGAAACTCGGCGTCTGGTCGTCGTAGAGTGTCCCCGACCAGTCAAAGATCACGTGGGCAAACGGTGGCACAGAACGGCTCGTTGCATGCAGCCCGTGCCTCATTCGAACGAGCCTTGTTCTCGTCGAATCACCGCCACGTCAGCAACCAACTCCGGAAGCCAATTCGTGAAGGTATCCCACACGACGTGATGATCGATCGACGCATAGCCGTGAATCAGCACATTGCGAAAGTCGACGGCTGCCGCGGCATGCCGCACGCGATCGAACAGTGCCGGATCGGCCTTGCGCAGCCGTGCCAACGCCTCACCGATGACTTCAAACTTCCGTTCGAAGATCACTTGCAGATCGTCAACCGCGAGATACCGTTCTCGCGAAAAGCCTTCGGCACGTGCTGCCATGAAGTCCGCCGCTGCGAGAATGTCCGAAAGCAAGCCGGCAACGTTACGCGGCGACATAAACCGGCACCCGGGTCTGCCGCAACTCAGCAGCGAAGATCTCGTTTTTCACTCCCGCAAGGCTGATCAAATCGATGCGTTCGTCGAACAGGCTGGCGAGCGTGCGGTACAGAGGAAAGAACTGGGCAGCTGCATTGCGCCCTGGCGTGAGCTCCACGAGGAAATCGAAGTCGCTCTGACCAGGCCGGAAGTCTGGCCGCGTGGCCGAACCAAACAACCACAGACCTCGTACGCCCGCGTCGCGGCAGGCAGTCTCAATGGCGGCTCGGTGGCATTCAACGGAACCAGGCAGCATGACTCATCCACAACAAGTGACGTGCGGGAAGACCCGTGTCGGCTGCAATTGTATCCCCGAGCTCCACAGCGTTGCATGGCTGGCCGGGAAAAATGCTCCCATCGTGGGCTCTTTGACTAAATTGATGCCCATGAATGCGTCCTCCGCAACTCCGATTTCGTGCCGCCGGGTGGGCGTGCGGTTCGCCGACGGCCGCGACGTGCTGGCGGGGGTCGATCTCGACGTGCCGGCGGGGCGGAGCGTGGCGCTCGTCGGCCCCAGTGGCTGCGGCAAGACGACGCTCCTTCGGTGCATCGCGGGGCTGCAGCCACTCTCGGCAGGCACGATCGAACCGCGGCCGGAAGCCGTGTCGGCCGGCACGATGGCCTACGTGTTCCAGGAGCCGGCGCTCCTGCCCTGGCTCGATGCCGTCCACAACGTGATGCTGCCGCTCGACCTCGTCGGCCACGGCGCGGCGTCGGAGCGACGGGCCATGGCCGAGCACTGGCTCGCCGAGGTGGGCTTCAGCGCAGGCGATCTCGGTAAATACCCCGGCGAACTCTCGGGCGGCATGAAGATGCGGGTGTCGCTCGCGCGGGCGCTCGTGACGGAGCCGGCGATCCTGCTCCTCGACGAACCGTTCGCTGCCCTCGACGATCTGCTCCGCTCACGGCTCACCGAACTGCTCCTCACGCTGCACGCCCGGCATCCGCGCACGATGGTGCTCGTCACGCACAACATCGCCGAGGCGATCCTCGTGGGCGACGACGTGTGCGTCTTCGACCACGGCCGGATCGGCAGCCGCGTGGCGGTCGACCTGCCGGCCCCGCGGCTCGCGCAGGCCCGCGGTGGCGCAGCCTTCGGCCGTCTCTACGGCGCCGTCTCCGACGCGCTCGCGGAGGCTGCCCGATGAGCCGCGCACGCATCCCGTGGACACAACTCGTCGTCGAGGCGCTGCCCGCAGCAGCGGTCGCCACCGGGTTGATCGCCTTTTGGCAATTCGCGGTGAACCACTGGCAGGTGCCGGCCTACCTGCTGCCATCGCCCGTGCAGGTGGCGACCGCCCTCTGGGAGAAGCGCGACGTCCTTTTCCACGCGTTCTGGGTGACGGCGCGGGCGGCGCTCGCGGGGCTCGTGGCGGCGGCGCTCGTCGGCATGCTGCTCGCCATCCTCTTTAGCCAGTCGCGGATGATCCGCACGGCGTTTTATCCCTATGTCGTGTTCCTCCAGACCGTGCCGATCGTGGCAATCGCGCCCCTCCTCATCACGTGGAGCGGCTACGGACAGCGCACGGTGATTCTCGTGTCGACGATCATCGCGTTGTTTCCGATCCTCTCGAACGTCACGGCCGGGCTCCTGGCCCTCGATCCCAACCACCGCGATCTGTTCCGGCTGTATCGCGCCGGCCGCTGGCCCACGCTTCTCAGGCTCCGGCTCCCGACGGCGATGGGCCACCTGGCCCTGGGCCTCCGCATCAGCTGCGGACTCGCCGTGATCGGGGCGATCGTGGGGGAGTTTTTCGTGGGCCGCGGCAGTGATTTTCCGGGCCTCGGCGCGGTGATGGACCGGTGGCTGGCGATGGGCAAGACCGACGCGCTCATCGCCGCGGTGCTGCTCTCGTCGCTCCTGGGCCTCCTGATGTTCGCCGCCGTGAACCTGCTGACCGACCGGGTGCTCCAGAAGTATGTTCAGGGGACGGGCGACTGATTTTCACCCCGGAGAACTCGTGATGCCCCCGTGCCGGCCCCTCCTCGCTCTCGGATGCATTCTCGCCCTCGCCGGCTGCGGCGCGCCCGCGACGCCGCCGGCCGCCGCCTCCCGCGGCACGCCCGTGGTGCTCCAGCTCAACTGGTTTCCCGAAGCCGAGCATGGCGGCTTTTACACGGCGCTCGTCGACAACGTCTACGAGTCGGAGGGGCTCGCAGTGGAGATTCGCCCGGGCGGCCGGTCGGCCCCGATCGCGAGCGAACTCGCCGCCGGCCGCGTGCAGTTCGCCGTGGCGAACGCCGAGGACGTGGTGACGTTTCGCAGCCAGGGGGCCGACATCGTCACGGTGATGGCCGCCTGCCAGCACCATCCGCGCTGTCTGCTCATGCGCACCGACAGCGGCGTGAATACGTTCGAGGATCTCGGCGCACACGGCATGACGCTGCAGGTGCAGCAGGGACACGCGTTCCTGGAATACATGCGTTCGAAGGGGCTGCTCGCGGGCGTGAAGGAGGTGCCCTACACCGGGGGTGTCGCGCTCACCGTACACGACCCGAAGATGGCCCAGCAGGGCTACGTCTATTCCGAGCCGCTCCTCGCACGAAGGGAGGGCGCTGAGATCACCACGCTGATGCTCTCCGACATCGGGTTCGATCCCTATTCGAGCGTGCTCGTGACGACGGGAAAGCTCGTGCGTGAGCAGCCCGACCTCGTGCGGCGGATGGTGGCGGCGGCGACGGAAGGTTGGCGGCGCTATCTCACCGATCCAGCGGCCACGAACGCACACCTCCTCGAGGTGAACCCCGAGGGTGTCGCACCCGAAATGCTCGCCCGCGGCGTCGAGATTCTTCGCGGTCTCTGCCTGCCTGGCGGAATGCCGTCGGAACGGCTCGGCACGATGACCGCCGCCCGCTGGGACGAGTTACTCGAGCAGATGACCGCGCTCGACCCGAGTCTCGCCGGCACGGTGAAGGCCGCCGACTGCTACACGCTCGAGTTTCTACCGTAGGGACAGAGCTCCAGCTCTGTCCTTCGTCATTCGTAGGGACAGAGCTCCAGCTCTGTCCTTCCGACAGGCCTGGAGGCCTGTCGCCACGGTCCGTCGCTTGACCGCTTGCGTAGGATTGGCCGGACGAACCTCCCGGCATGCACGCCGCTCACCGGCCATGCATGCACCCCCGCTCAATTCGATCGCGTTCATCGGCAGCTACGTTCCGCGACGCTGCGGCATCGCCACGTACACCGCCGACCTGCGGACGGCCGTCGCTGCGCATCTGCCCGACGCCTCGTGCCTCGTGCTCCCTCTGAACGACGGCCACGCCCACTATGACTACCCGACCGAGGTGGCGTTCGAGATTCGCGCCGAGGACCCCTCCGCCTACGAGCGGGCCGCGGCTTTTCTCAACCTGCGCAACGCCGACGTCGTGTCGCTCCAGCACGAATACGGAATCTTCGGTGGCGATGCCGGAGCCCACGTGCTCGGCCTGCTGCACAATGTCCGTGCTCCGGTGCATACGACGCTGCACACCGTCCTCGCCCGCCCCTCTCTGGCACAGCGGCGCGTGATGACCGACATCATCCACCTGTCGGCCCGTCTCGCCGTGATGACCGAACGTGGCCGGACGCTCCTCCACGACGTGCATGGCGTGCCCCCCGACCGCATCGACGTGATCCCGCACGGCATCCCCGACATGCCCCTTTCGGATCCGGGGAGCCGCCCGGCGCAGCTCGGCCTGCAAGGCGGCCGCGTGCTGCTCACGTTCGGCCTGCTCTCGCCCGCGAAGGGCATCGAACATGCGATCGAAGCGTTGCCGACCATTCTTGCCCGCCACCCCGACGTGGTGTACGTCGTGCTCGGTGCCACGCACCCGCACCTCGTCGCCCACGAGGGGGAACGGTACCGCGACAGCCTGCAACGGCGGGCCGCGGACCTCGGAATCGAGGAGCACGTGATGTTCCACGACCGATACGTCGACCTGCCGGACCTCGTCGCGTTCCTCGCTGCGGCCGACGTCTATCTCACGCCCTATCTCAACGAAGACCAGATCACCTCGGGCACGCTCGCCTACGCCTTCGGGTGCGGCACGCCGGTGGTCTCCACGCCGTATTGGCACGCCGAGGAGCTCCTCGCCGACGGCCGCGGCGTGCTCGTGCCCTTCGCGTCGTCCGCCGCGATCGCGGCCGCCGTCTGCGACCTGCTCGACGATCACGCCCGACGGCACGCCATCCGCGAGCGGGCCCGACTGCTCGGCCGCGACATGGTGTGGAGCAGGGTGGCCGAGCGGTACGCCGCGGCGTTTCGGCACACCCGCGGGAGCATGACGGTGAAGCCGCGACGGGCATCGGCGCAGCCACCGGCGCGCCGCCCACGGCACGAACTGCCCCCGGTGAGGCTCAACCACGTGCTGCGGCTCACCGATTCGACCGGACTCCTCCAGCATGCCACGTTCGACATCCCGAACGCCGCCGACGGCTACTGCACCGACGACAACGCCCGGGCGCTCACGATCATGGTGCGGCTCGACGATCTCGGCCTCGGCTCCCCCGCTTCCGTGCGGGCGGCCACCACCTACGCCACGTTCGTCGGCCACGCGTTCGTGCCGGCGTCGGGACGGTTCCGCAATTTTCTGTCGTTCGATCGGCGCTGGCTCGACGACGGCGGCACCGACGATTGCCTCGGCCGCGCGCTGGTGGCGCTCGGCACCTGTATCGGCCGCGCCCGCCGCGGCAGCACACAGGCCTGGGCGATGCGGCTGTTCGCCCCCGCGCTCGACGCGATTCTCGACACGACGAGCCCGCGGGCCTGGGCGCTCGGGATCATCGCCATCCAGGACTACCTGCGCCGGCTTGACGGCGACCGGCGCGTCGCAAGCGCGCGGGCGCGGCTCACCGCCCGGCTCGTCGACCAGCAACGGGCGGCCTCCACGGACGACTGGCCGTGGCCCGAGGAGATCGTGGCCTACGACAACGCCCGCCTCTGCCACGCCCTCATTTCGAGCGGTCGCTGGACCGGCGACAACGCGGCGCTCGAGACGGGCCTCGCGATGCTCGACTGGCTGGTGCGGATCCAGCGGGCACCGTCGGGCCGGTTCGCGCCGGTCGGCAGCCGCGGCTTCCTGCGCCGAGGAGAGCCAGCCGCGGCCTTCGACCAGCAACCGCTCGAGGCCCACGCCACGATCGACGCCTGCCTCGAGGCGTTCCACGCCACGGCCGACGCGGCCTGGGCCGACCGTGCGTGGGACGCCTTCGACTGGTTCCTCGGTCACAACGTCGTCGGGCTCGCCCTCTGCGACCCGGCCACGGGTGGCTGCCGCGACGGCCTGCTCGAGGATCGCACCAACGACAACCAGGGGGCGGAATCGACGCTCGCCTGGCTCGGCTCGCTCGTCGAAATGATCGCCTTCACCACCCTGGCAACCCCGCGACATGAACATCACCCGCACCGGAGTGCTCCTGCGGCCGAACAACGCCCGCGTGCTCTATCGGCCCTTCGAACCGCAGCATCCACAGCGGGCGATGAAGATCATCGGCCGGATCATGGAGCTCTCGGATGACGCGGTCGAGCAGCTCCTCCGCGACGTGCTCGCGGAGTTCCACGGCCGCCACCAGCGGCTGCTGAACTTCTTCCGCGAGCGCTACGAGGCCGTCCGCCATCATCTGCTCACCGACCGGCCGCTCAGCGAGGCCCATCAGTTCCTGATCGGCTCCTACTTCACGCAGGAATACGCCCTCGAGAGCGCCGCCCTCTTCAACCCCTCGATCGTCTGGCACCCGCGGCAGGACGGCCTGCCCGCCGGCACGCGGCGGTTCATCCTCAGCCTGCGGGCCACGGGCGAGGGGCACGTGTCGAGCGTCGGCTTCCGCACCGGCACGATCGACGGGTCGGGCGCGATCACGCTGGCCACCCCCACCGGCTATGTCACGGCGCCGCGGGTCGTCGCCGACAGCCGCTACGAGAAGCCACTCTTTCTCCGCACCCTCGCCGAACTCGGAATCGTCGACGGGCTCCTCGACACCGTCTTCAACACGCTCGAGGACCACTTCACGCTCGGCGACCTCGAAGCCTCACTCAGGCAGGCGTCGCGGCAGCAGCGGTTGCGGCGGAAGGAATGGGAACCCGTCGCCAACGCCATTCTCGCGCTGGCCAGGGCCAACTACGAGATCGAGTGCGACGCCGGCTCCGACATCTCGGAGCGGGTGATCTTCCCCTACTCGCCCGCGGAGACCAACGGCATCGAGGACGCGCGGTTCGTGCGGTTCGAGGAGCCCGACGGCGTTGTGCACTACTACGCCACCTGCACGGCGTTCGACGGCAGCGTGATGCTGCCGCAGTTCCTCGCCACCGACGACTTCCTGCGATTCAAGGTGAGCACGCTCAACGGACCGGAGATCGCCAACAAGGGCTTCGCCCTGTTCCCGCGGCGGATCCGCGGCGCCTATGTGATGCTTTCGCGGCAGGACGGCGAGAATGTCTCCGTGATGGAGTCCGACATGCTCCACTTCTGGCACTCGCGACGGCTCGTGCTGCGTCCGACGCAGCCCTGGGAGTTCGTGCAGATCGGCAACTGCGGCTCCCCGATCGAGACGCCTCAGGGCTGGCTCGTGCTCACGCACGGCGTGGGGCCGATGCGGAAGTATTCGATCGGCGCGGCGCTCCTCGACCTCGACGACCCAGGCCGCGTGCTCGGCCGCCTGCGGGAGCCGCTCCTGAGCCCCGACGAGAACGAGCGGGCCGGCTACGTGCCGAACGTGGTCTACAGCTGCGGTGCCGTGGTTCACGAAGGCCTGCTCGTGATCCCCTACTCGATGAGCGACTTCGCGACGACGTTCGCCACGGTCCCGCTCGCCGACGTTCTCGCCGCGATGCAGCCGTGACGAGGACAGGCCTCGGTCTGCCGTCCTACTTCTTCGCCTTCTTTTTCTTCGCCTTTTTCACGATCTTCGTCTTCGTCTTCGCTTTCGTCTTCACGACCTTCGCTTTCGTCGTCTTCTTCTTGGCCTTCACCGCCTTGGCTTTTGCGGTGCGGGCGGCCCGGTGCAGCCGGGCTTGCGCGGCCGCGACCACCTCGTCGAGAAACTCGTGGGCCTCAGCCGCGAGATCTTTCTCCGAAAGCGGCTCGACCTCGTCGATGATGAACAGCGAGAGCTCGCCGCGCCGCTGGGCGTCTGAAAGCGTCTTGTATTCCTCGAGCGTGAGATCGACGTGATCCTCGTCTTCGCTCGTCAAAAACTCGAAGCCCACGCGGGCCTTCGCATCCCAGCCGTCGATGTGAAACTCGACGCCATATTCCCTGAACAGTTGATTCCGCTTGATCGTGTAGCCCCGGGCCCGAAAGAGCCTCGCCAGAAGATCGCAGCCGTCGAATTCGGAGAGTGTCTCGGACATGGGTGGGAGCCTACGGGTGAAGGAAGACGGCATGACGTGCCGCGGGAAGGATAGCGAATCGAGCCGCCACCCGGCCACAGGCGGGGCCGGACTCGCGCGGGGATGCTCCGGAAACCACCTGCCTGGGGTCTGTTCAGCCGCGTCGCACCTGGCTCTGGGTCGCATCGCGCCGCGTGGTCTGGGGCGGCGTCTGCCTGCCACAGCTTCGCCCGCCATGCCCGACAGGCTGGAGCCGGCCTTACACCTGCTCCCACTCGCCGCACCAGTCGGCAACGTCGGTGTGCGGCCACATGCCCACGTGCACGAGCTTCTCGTCGCTCACCTCGGGCAGCGTGGGCGGCATCCTCCGGCACTGCCCCCAGCCGGCCCGCGGGTCGCTCCCGCCGGCCCGTTTCCAGAACCGGCAGTTTCCGCACGCCTGACGACGGTCGTCGATCTGGAGCGATTCGTCCATGTCCGGCATTCTACGAAAAGCGTGACGCGGGCAATGGTTGCCCGCTCGTGGAGAGCAGGCATCGCCAGTGGCCCCCTGCGTGATTCTTTCCGGGCCCGGCCGAGCAGGTCTGCATAACGGTCCGACACGCCCGGCCCGTCACCACCATCGCTGCCGGCGGCTTCGCCACGAGGCGTTCCTCCCAGGGGTGTCATTCATCGTCGATGTGAAGCTTGTGCATGACGCGGTGCACGAACGGCGCGAGCACGAGCGACGCGGCGCCGATGAAGAGCAGGCCCGAGAACAGCGCGTAGAACGATGCGAAGAGCTTGCCCGCATGGCTCGTGATCGGATCGACGGGCCCCATGCCGCCGAGGATCATCGACGCGTTCACGAGCGAGTCGATCCAGGGGAGGCCGCCGAGGTAGTGGTAGCCCACGACGCCCATACCGAGCGCCGCTCCCACCAGCATCGAGGCCCCGACGAGGTACGCAGCGACGCGTATGAGGAAGATGTGCCGCGGCAACAAAGGCTCGGACCGGTGCTCGAACATGGCCTGAATCGTAGCACACGCTCCACTCAGCGACCGCCGTCCGGCTGCGCCTCGAGGGCCGGGTTGAGATCGACCCACACCTCGTCCCCCACGGCGATCCGCTGCAACGGCTCGGGATCGAACTCCACCTCCAGGCTGCCGCTCACGCGGTTCCACTGGACCCGCGTGATACGGCCGACGAGCGTCTGGCTGTCGGCAACGGTTCGGTACACCGGGTCGCCGAGGGCCACCTGCGGCCGCACGGTGAGGCCGCCATCCTTGCCCGAGTGGGCCGGCGTGTCGCCGGGGTATTTCGAGTCGTGGCTTTCGATGACCTCGAAGTGGAAGGGCGTGCCGGGCCGGGCCAGCGGCAGCGCAGCCTGTGCATCGACCTCGCGGGCCACTCCGACGAATGGCGCGACCGCAACCCCACCGAGCCCGAGGACGCCGGCCGCCAGCACCATCCTCATCGATCCGCCAACGCCGTCCACTCGTTGCAGTCTCATCGCTACCTCCCTACGAAGCTGGTGATTCGAACCCACCGACGAGCGTACCCGCGCCACACGAAAATGGGGACGGGAACCCCTGCCGTCAGAGGGCCAGGCCGGCATAGGCGAGCAGGGCCGACACGGCCACGATGGCGGCATCGACCCCCGCCCGCCGGGGCCACCGTGCGCAGGCGATCGTCGCCCCCGCGAGGATCGCCCCGGCGACGGCGAGTTCGACCGCCAGCACCGGCAGCGTGGCCTGTTGCGCCGCCCGAATGACCAGGAACGTCGCCACCACGCTGCCGCCACCGAGCAGCGCCCACGCCATACCGCGACCGGCCAGCCGGCACAGCACCGCGGCCGCGAGGTGCATCGTGTATGGGAAGAAGAGTTCGCGATTGCCGGTGGCGTACGCGAGAGCGAGCCAGATCAGGCTCGAGGCGACGAGCACGAGCATGTCGACGCCCGGTCGTGTGAACGACAGCAGGAGAAACGCGATCACACCGACGAGCGTCCATGGCGGCCCGCCGCAGAGCTGCGCCGCGGTGAGGAACAGGATCTCGCCGATGATGAACCCGACTCTCGACATCGTCGCGCCCTCTGCCGTTGTCGAATGCGCCGCGGCTCCACGATACTGGGGCACCACAGCGGAGGGAATCACATGCCCGACATCGCCCCCTTGATCGCCGCGCTCGCGGCCGACGACCCTGACGCGCGGGCCGAGGCCGCCGAGGCGCTCTGCCGCGCGGGCGCCGACGCCGTCGCAGCGGCCGTGCCGCTCGTCAAGGCCTGCGGCGACGCCGACGACCAGGTGCGCGAATGGGCCGTGGCCGCTCTCGAGGATCTCGGGCCCCCGCCCGGGGCCGCGATCCCAGAACTCACCGCGTTCGCGGGTGGAGACCACCCACTCGTCGCCTATTGGGCGACCACTCTGCTCGGGCGATCTGGGAAGGCTGCGGCGGCGGCGACGCCGGTGCTCACGAAGAGCCTCGAATCGGCCGGAGATCCGGCCGTGGCCCAGCGGGCCGCATGGGCGCTCGGCAAAATCGGGCCTGCAGCGGCGGCGGCGAAGCCGGCGCTCGAACGGGCTGCAGCGGCATCCGACCCGCGACTGGCACGCCTTGCCCAGGAAGCCCTGACCACCATCGGCAGCTGACGGGAAAACTGCTCCATCGCAGCGAGCCGCCGGCATGACCGCACGCCGCTGCGACCGATACGAGAAGGGTGTTCGTCGCATCCTTCTTCCCGAATGTTCGCCTGCCCGCGCCGCCGTCAGCGCTGCGCAGCCTCGTCGCTGCGTGGCTGATCGTCGTCCATGCGGCGGCCGTCGCCTCGGCGCAATACGCCGCTCCCGCCGGCCCGGCCCCCAAGCCGGCCGGGGCCATTCTCGTCGCGAGCTTCAACATCCAGGTGTTCGGCGAATCGAAGATGGCCAAGGCGCAGGTGGTCGACGTGCTCGCCCGGGTGGTGCGGCAGTTCGACATCGTCGCGATCCAGGAGGTGCGGGCGAAGTCCGACGACATCGTGCCCGCGTTCGTGCGGGCGATCAATGCCGACGGCAGCCGCTACCACTACGTGATCGGCCCGCGCGAGGGCCGCACGGTCAGCAAGGAGCAGTATGCCTTCATCTACGACACCACGCGGATCGAGGTCGACCCGTCGAGCGTCGGCGTCGTGCCCGACCCGCAGAACAAACTCCACCGCCCGCCGATGCACGCACGGTTTCGCACGCGCATCAATCCCGCGGAGATGGCGTTCACGTTTTGGCTCGTCGACATCCACACCGACCCCGACGAGGTGCCGCAGGAACTCGACGCACTCACGGGCGTGTTTCAGGCGATGCAGGCGGCCCGCCCCGACGAAGACGACGTGATCCTGCTCGGCGATCTCAACGCCGGCCCGCCTGAGTTCAAGGCGTTTCAACGGATCCCGGGCGTGGCGTGGGCGGTGTCGGGCGTGACCACGAACACGCGCCGCACGAAGACCTACGACAACCTCGTGTTCACCCGGCCCGCCACGAGCGAGTATCTCGGCGGCTGGGGCGTACTCGACCTGCAGGCCACGTTCGGCCTGTCGCTCGACCAGGCCCTCGAGGTCTCCGACCACAACCCGGTGTGGGGCGCGTTCTATCCGGCAGAAGTCCGCGGCGCAGGCCCGCCCCCGATGGCGGGCACCGCGCCGGTGCGTCGCTGAATGCGATCGCCACCCGTGCAGCTCCTCCTATCAGTGCAGATTGGCAATCTGCACACCACCGCGTTTCACGCCGCGGCTACTCGGCCGAGCGCGTCCAGACCGTCTTGCCCTCCTTGATCGTCTCCACGACACGGATCGTTTCGATCGTGGCGGGCGGCACCGCGAGCGGATTGGCGGTGAGCACCGCGAAGTCGGCCAGCTTGCCCGGCTCGATCGACCCCTTCGTCGCCTCCTCGCCGTACATGCGGGCGCCGTCGATCGTGATCGCCTCGAGCGCCTCCAGTGGCGTCACGCGTTCATCGGGCCCCATCACACGGCCCGACCGCGAGACACGGTTCACGGCCGTGTGGATCGTGAAGATCTGGTCGAGCGGCGAGACGTTGAAATCGGTGTGATTGGCCGGCCGCAGGCCGATGGCCCGCGCCGATTTCATCGGGCTGATGAAGTCGGCCTGGGCGGCGCCCCGGTTGGCCACGTGCGTATCGCCGAAATAGAAGCAGTGGAGCGTGAAGAACGAGGGCGTGATGCCCCACGCCTTGTACTTCTCGAGCTGGTCGCGGCGGATGAACTGCGAGTGGATGCCGACGGTACCACGCGGCTTCTCGGGCGCGCCGCCCGAGGCGTAGCGATGCGCCTCGAGAAGTGCGTCGATCCCGGCGTCGCCGTTGCAGTGGACGAACAGCGTGGCCCCGCCGTCGTACACCTTCTTCACCATCTCGTTGAGCGTGGCCTGGGGAAACGTCGGCTCCCCGCGCCAGTCCTTCTGCCCGGAAGGGCCGCCGGTGAGATACGGGGTGGTGAAAAACGCGGTCTTCCCCTGCGGCGACCCGTCCATCAGCACCTTCACGCCGCCGATCCGCAGCCGGTTTGTGTATGCGGGCTCGTTCCGCGGCGGCTGGCCCGCAAAAATCTCGTCGACCTGAATGATGATCGGCAGCGAGACGACGTCGAGTTTGAGCAGGCCGCGATCGGCTGCCTGCCGCAGCAGGTCGTATTGCGGCTTCGTGGTCGCGCCTTCCTGCGCCGTCGTGATTCCCTCGCGCAGATAGAGGTCTTGCCCCGACGCGAGCAGGGCGAGCTGCTCGTCGGGCCCCGGCCCGGGAGTCTTCTCGAAGATCGGCATGAACGCCGTCTCGAAGAGCAGGCCGTTCGGCTCGTTCGATCCGGGCTCGCGGCCGATCACGCCCCCGGGCGGCGTCGGGGTGGCTGCCGTGATCCCGTAGGAGGCGAGGGCCTTCGAGTTGAGCATCGCCCCGTGGCCCGACACGTGGACGAGGATCACGGGGTTGTCGGGAAAGGCGGCGTCGAGCTCCTGCTTCGTGGGCGCCCGCTTCTCCGCGAGCAGGTCGGGGTCGTAGCCAAAGCCCATCACGAAGTTCCCGGGGCCGATGCTCCGCCGGGTCTGGACCTTTTTCAGTTGGCCGATCACGTCGGCCACGCTCGTGCATGGCCCCGCCGGCGGCGACGCGCACAAGGCCTGCGTCTGGACGTCGATCGCGGCGCAGAAGTGGCTGTGGCCGTCGATGAACCCGGGCACGAGCGTCTTGCCGCCGAGATCGGTGACCTCCGTGGCCGGCCCCTTGTGCCGCATCACGTCGGCCTCGCTCCCCACTGCGATGATCTTGCCACCGGCAAAGGCCACAGCCTCGGCCGTCGGCTGGGCTGCATGCACCGTCACGATCGTCCCCCCGCGGATGATCCGCTCGACCGGCGCCGCCGTGGCGGGCGCGACGAGCGTGGCGCACACCGCGCACGCCAAAAAACCCCGGACAATTCCCGTGATCCTCATCGGAACGATCTCCTTGAAAACAGGTTCATGCTGCAGCATGTCGGCGTTCACTCGCGGTAACTCTTCGGGCTGCGACCCACCCAACGCTTGAACGCCCGCGAGAACACCGGGGCATTTTCAAACCCGACCTGCTGGGCGATCGACTCCACCTTGTCTTGCGTGGTCGTGAGCAGGTGCTGGGCCCGTTCGATCCGCAGCGACGTCAGATGCTGCATCGGGCTGCGACCGAGGTCCCTGAGGCACACCCGGCGAAACTGCTCCTTGCTCGATTTGTACCGCGCAGCGAGCCCGTCGAGCGACCAGTCGGCCGCGAGATCGCGAGTCACTTCCTCCCACACGGCCCAGAGCCGGTCGTCGACATGCCACGGCTGCGCGATCCGCCGCGCCTCGCCGTGAGCCAGTTCGATCCAGTGGTGCACGAGCCGCGGATCGCGGCCGCCCTCCCATTCCGACCGCAGCCCCGAAAGGATCCGCCAGAGCACGTCGGCATCGCACCGCACGCGCACCGGCGACGCTGCCGAGACGAGCGGCCGCACGTGCTCCGGTTCGTCGTAGCGAATCCAGGCGAACCGCCAGCGCGCCCCTGCCACCGCATGAAAGGCATTGAGCACCCGAGGCGGCGCGAGGCAGGCCACGCCCTTGCGGCTCGACTGCCAGCGGCCGTCGAGCAGAATCTGCCCGCGGCCTTCGTGGCACACCATCACGAAGCTCCCCGTCGGCCGCAGCCGCACCCGCCGGTAGGGCACGGCCGCTTCGGTCAGCCCGAGGTGGGTGATCCGGTGGGTGACGAGCTCGGGGCAGTCGTCGCGCGTCACCGACCACAGCCGGCTTGCCGCGCCGTCCACGGTGGTTTCCGCGAGGTCGAGGTGGATTTCGGTCATGGACGGGTGTTTCGCTGCTGCGTAGTCTGGATCGCTGACATCCATAGATATATACGTGGGAACGCACGATGCCGAATCCCTGGACGGGCAAGGGCAACCCTTACACGCGGGCCGAGGTGCTCGACCGGCTCCATGCCACCCTGAAGGCCGGCAAGCCGATCATCGCCGCCGGAGCCGGCACCGGCATCAGCGCCAAGTTCCTGGAAAAGGGCGGCGTCGACCTGATCATCATCTACAACTCCGGCCGGTTCCGAATGGCCGGCCACGGCTCGACGGCGGGCCTCATGGCCTACGGCGACGCCAACGCCGTCGCCATGGAGATCGGCGAATTCGAGGTCCTGCCGGTCGTCGAGGAGGTGCCCGTGATCTGCGGCGTGCACGCCTCCGACCCGCGACGGCGGATGTGGCACTGGCTCGGCCGCGTCAAGGAGATGGGGTTCTCCGGCGTCAACAACTTTCCCACGCACTGCATCGTCGACGGCCAGTTCCGCCAGATCCTCGAAGAGACCGGCATGAGCTTCCAGAAGGAAGTGGACATGATCGGCCTCGCCCGGCGGATGGATCTGTTCACGATCGTCTACGTGGGCACTCCCGACGAGGCTCGCGCGATGGCCAAGGCCGGGGCCGACGTCGTGATCGCCCACGTGGGCACCACGATCGGCGGCTCGATCGGCGTGACGAACGCCACCTGCTCGCTCGACGATGCCGCAGCCCGTGTGCAGGCGATCGCCCGTGCGGCGCTCGACACGCGCAACGACGTGATCTGCCTCTCGCACGGCGGCCCGATCTGCACGCCCGACGACGCGGCCTACATCAACGAGCACACCGACGTGGTCGGGTTCGTGGGCGCGTCGAGCCTGGAACGACTGGCGTTCGAGAAGTCGCTCCCCGAGCTCACGCGGCAGTTCAAGAACATCCCACTCGGCCGGAAGAACTCACCCGGCCGGAGGTGACCGCATGGCGACGATCGCCGTCCTCGGCACGCTCGACACGAAGGGCCGCGAACATGCGTTCGTGGCCGAGCGGATCCGTGCCCGGGGCCATGCCACGATCCTCATCGACGTCGGCACCGGCGCTGAGCCGGCTGTCACTTCCGACATCCCCCGCCGCGACGTGGCAGCGGCCGGGGGCATCGATCTCGCGGCTCTCATGGCCCGCGGCGACCGCGGCGAGTGTGTGACGGCGATGGCAGAGGCGGCGCCGCGGCTGCTCGAGCGGCTGGCTGCCGAGGGCCGCATCCACGGCGTGATCTCGCTCGGCGGCGGCGGCGGCACGGCGATCGCCACGGCGGCGATGCGGGCGCTGCCCATCGGGTTTCCAAAACTGATGGTCTCCACGCTCGCCAGCGGTAACACGGCGCCGTACGTCGGCACGACCGACATCGCGATGCTGCCGGCCGTGGTCGACGTGCAGGGGCTCAACCGGATCTCACGCACGATCCTCGCCCGGGCGGCGGGCGCCATCTGCGGGATGGTGGAGGCCGACGTCACGAGCGGCGATGAAAAACCGATCGTCGTGGCCAGCATGTTCGGCAACACGACGAAGTGCATCGAGGCGGCCGTGCCGTTGCTCGAAGCGGCAGGCTACGAAGTGCTCGTGTTCCACGCCACGGGCACCGGCGGCCGGGCGATGGAATCACTCATTGCCAGCGGCATGGTGGCCGGCGTGCTCGACGTCACCACCACGGAACTCGCCGACGAACTCGTCGGCGGCGTGCTCTCGGCGGGGCCCGAGCGGCTCGATGCGGCCGCGAAGCACGGCGTGCCCGCCGTCGTCGCCCCGGGCTGCCTCGACATGGTGAACTTCGGCGAGCGGCAAACGGTGCCAGAGCAGTTTGCAAGACGCACCTTCTACATCCACAACCCGCAGGTCACGCTCATGCGGACCACGCCCGAGGAGTGCACCGCCCTTGGGCAACTCGTGGCGGCGAAGGTCAACGCGTCGCGCGGCCCCGTGAGTGTGCTCATCCCACGGCGGGGCGTCAGCGTGATCAGCGCGGAGGGCGGCCCGTTCCATCACCAGCACGCCGATGCAGCGCTGTTCGGCGCGCTCGAAGCCGGCCTCCGCGCCGGCATCCCCTGCACGTCGCTCGACTGCACGATCAACGATCCCGCCTTCGCCCAAGCCTGCGTCGCTGCCCTGCTTGCGAACATGCGCGGCTCACGCCCCGGGCTTCCCCGACCAACGACCCTCAGCAAGCCCGAAGCGCAAGCGAGGGAATCCACGCGTTCCCAGTCATAGGAGTCCTCGATGCCCCACGTGAAGCATTACGGCGTCTTTCAATTCAAGCCCGAGATCTCCCCCTCTCAGATCGACACCTGCTTCCGCGAGATGGCGGGCATGGTGGGCAGGATCCCGGGCCTGCTCGACTTTCACCACGGTCCGTACGACAGCGGCGAAGGAATGAACGACGGCTTCACGCACGGCTTCATCATGACGTTCGCGAGCCCAAAGGCCCGCGACGAGTATCTGCCCCATCCCGAGCACGAACGGGTCAAGGCGATCGTGGTGCCCTGCCTCGCCCGCGTCATCGTGTTCGACTTCAACATGCCCGCGGCCTGATTCCAGCCCGGACACGTTGAAACAAGCCCCTGGCCCGGTCGCAAGGCAGGTGACGCATTGGCGCTGCGGTGGAGCCCCCCTGCCGTGCTATGCTCCGAGTGTCGCACGCCAGCCTCACACAACTCCAAGAGCGTTCCCATGCGCACCGGAAATCCCGCACTCAACGACAAGACGTTCGAGAACTTCGGCGTCTACCGCCGCGACATCGCCGCCGAGCAGGGGCCCGCGGGCGTCATGACGATCAACGGTACGGCCCAGAAGACGATGTTTCTCCTACTGCTCGCCTCGGGCACGGCCTGCTTCACCTGGTCGAAGACGTTTGCCGCCGTCGAGGCCAACCCGGCGGCGGCGCTGCCGTGGGCGTTCGGCGGGGCAATCGTCGGCCTGATCACGGCGCTCGTCATCTGCTTCAAGCACACGTGGGCCCCGACGCTCGCGCCGGTCTACGCCCTCGCCGAGGGGCTGTTTCTCGGGGGCGTGTCGGCGAGCTTCGAGGCCCAGTATCCCGGGATCGTGATCCAGGCGGTTGGGGGCACCTTCGGCACGCTCGCCGGCCTCCTGCTCGCCTATCAATCGGGGCTCATCCGCGCGACCGAAAACTTCAAGCTCGGCATCGTGGCGGCCACGGGCGGCATCTGCCTCGTATACCTGATCTCCATGATCGGGAGTTTCTTCGGCTTTCCGATTCCCTACATCCACGCCGCCGGCCCGGTCGGCATCGCCTTCAGCCTGTTCGTGGTCGTGATCGCGGCCCTGAACCTCGTCCTCGATTTCGACTTCATCGAGCAAGCGGCCGAGCGGGGAGCCCCGAAATATCTCGAGTGGTACGGGGCGTTCGCGCTCATGGTGACGCTCGTCTGGCTCTACATGGAGATCCTCCGGCTGCTCGCGAAACTCCGCAGCCGCGATTAGGCCGTGAAGAAGAAGCGGCGCAAGAAGCTCCTGAAGCGACGCCGGGCCTCCGCCCGCTCGGCCCACCAGGAAGCCACGTATGTCTGTGACTCGTGCGGCGAGGAGATCGTCGTGCCGATCGACATCTCGGCCGGCATGCATCAGGACTACGTCGAAGACTGCCCCGTCTGCTGCCACCCGATGCGGCTGCACGTCGACATCGACCCCGACGGCGAAGCCCACGTCGCCGGCGAGCACGAGTAGCTGACGCCCCCGCAAAAAGTGGCTTTTTCCAGACAAAAAGCCGATACCACCGAGTGGGCATTTCCCACTTGCCCACTTTGGGTGTATAATCCGGACGATATGACCACGAAAACCACCGACAGCAAGGGCCGGCTCACCCTCGGCGAAAGGTTTGCCAATCGCACCGTGATCGTCGAAGAGATCGACGAAACCGCGGTGCGAATCACGCTGGCACGGGTCGTGCCCGAGCGAGAGATGTGGCTCCATGAGAATCGGGCGGCATCAGCCGCCGTCAGCCGAGGACTCGCCGATGCCCGCGCAGGAAAGCTCTCATCCGTCGGCCCCGATCTGGCAGCCGACGCCGCGCTCGCCGACGCGTTGCAGGACTGACGCGTGTTCGTCCTTCGCTGGACCACGGAGGCGTCCGCGGAATATGCCCGCCTCAAGTCCAAGGCAGAAGCTGCTCTCGGCGTGCGGCGGCAACAGGCCCGCGCCAAGAGTTCGCGGGATGAAGGCCTTTTCAAGCAAGTGCACAAATGCGTGGCACTGCTCGCCGAAAACCCTCGTCACCCAGGGCTGCATACGCACGAGTACCAGTCCCTAACCCACCCCTTCAATCCGCAGGAGAAGGTCTTCGAGGCCTACGTCCAAAATCGCACTCCAGGCGCCTATCAGTTGTTCTGGTGCTATGGCCCAGAAGCCGGACAGATCACCGTCGTCGCCATCACCCCACACCCATGAAACCCCACGTCGCCGGCGAGCACGAGTAGCTGCATTGGGGCTCATTCAGCCGCGGCATCTGCCCTTGAGACGGGCCGCGGCTACCCGCTACCGTCCCTGTCCTGGCACGGGATCCGAGACGCTCTGGGCACCGGAGGACGCTTGTATGCGAGCCTGCTGTTTCGCGCTGCTCATTCTCACCTCTTCGGCACTCGCTCACGCGACCGACGCGCTCGATCACGCGCCCAACGGCACGATCGAGGGCCACCCGGCGCTCGCCCGCTCACCCCGACACACGACGACGTCGCGCGGCCATCAGGGCGACGCCGTCAACGTGGCGTTCGTGGGCACCGAAGAAGACCTGCACCGCACGCTCTCCGCTGCCGGCTGGTATGCCGCCGACCCGATCACACTCAAGACGTCGCTCGAGATCGCGGCCGACGTCGTCCTCCACAAGCCCTACGCCCACGCCCCCGTGAGCGATCTCTTTCTCTGGGGCCGCAAGCAGGACGCCGCCTTCGAGCAGCCCGTCGGCGACAGCCCGAAGCAGCGGCACCATGTGCGATTGTGGCGATCGAACGAGCGCGACCGCGCCGGCCGGCCGCTCTGGCTCGGAGCGGCCACGTATGACGAACGCGTCGAGATCAGCCGTACGACGGGCGGCGTCACGCACAAGATCAGCCCCAACATCGACGGCGAACGCAACAAGCTCGTGGCCGATTCGATCCGCGCCGGCGCCCTCGACGGCTACTACTGGGTCGAGCAGTTCCACCGCCAGGCCGAGGGCAAGAACGGTGGTGGCGATCCCTACTTCACCGATCGGCGGCTCGCCGTCGGCATCATCGACATCCGCCGCTGACGCCTCGCCGCGAACGGCTACATCGGCCTTCACGCGGCAGATGCCGACTGAGACGCTGGCGGAGCTCGCGTGGCCCGCACGATACGCCGGGCGAACTCCGCAGCCCGGGCCAGATCGCGTTCATCGGGGTGCTTTCGATTCAGCCCACCGGTGAGCCAGAGCGGGCCCCACGTGTCGAAGCCCCGGCAGGCGAACTCTCCCACCACGTCGAATCCCTTCCGTGCCAGGAGCCGGCGCAGCGGAGCTGTCCAAATCTTTGCGAGAAACGGCAGCCCCGAGGTACTGAAGATGAAAGCGGGCGCCGTCGCACAGGCCGCATCCGGCAGCCCGGCGAGCCAGTCGGTGAGCGCGTGGTGCATCTGGCCGTAATAGACGCCCGAGCCGAAGCCCACGGCAGCGTAGTTGGCCAGACTGGTATACGGAACCTCGTCCGGGGCGACGATGTCGGCCTTCAACACCTGGCCCATCGCCTCAGCGACCTTGGCCGTGTTGCCGTGGTGGACCGACTCGAGCAGGATCAGACAACGCGGTGTGTTCATGGGTTGTTTGCCTCCAGGCCAATCGTACGGCGCGCGGCCTACTTCAAACCTGGCAGTCCTGCCGCCGCCCGCAGGCGGTTGAGCACGGTCCATGCCTGCGGCTCTTTTCTGAACAGCCCGGCGAGCTGGCTGGCCGTCACGCCGAGCAACGTAGCCGTCACCGGCATCGCCAGCCGCTGGGCTGCCAACTGGTCGAGTGCTTCTGCGACCACTGCCGGATAGTCGTCGTGGGCGGCGGCGACCACGAGCCGCCCGGCCCGCACCCGAGACCGCCACAGCGGCGACGGGCCGGCGAGCGCCGGCGTGCGATGCTCGAGCGCGAGCCTGAGCCGCAGCCGCCGGATGGACACCTGGCGGTTTTCCTGCTGGCTGCGCCGCTCCGACGCCTCAGCCGAGATGCCCGTGGGCTCATGCACGAGCACGACCGCCGTCTGCACCTTGTTGCGATGCTGCCCTCCGGGGCCGGTGCGTTTCGTGACGCGTTCGCGTGTCTGACTGAGAAGGACGTCGATGGGCATCGCGGCAGGGTGCATGGCACAAAGATACAATTTTTGCCATGAAGCCCACCCGGCTCCTCGACACAGCCACGACGCCCGACGGCACCCCGCTCACCCTCCACGAGCACGACGGCACGCTTTCGATTCGCGTGGGCGGCGTCGAACTGATGTCGACGCGGCAGCACCACTCGGAGGAACGGCTCGCCGAGTTGGCCTGTGCCGGCCTGCGCGACCGCCCGCGGGCCGCGGTGCTCATCGGGGGGCTCGGACTCGGATTCACGCTCCGGGAAACGCTGCGTCACATGGCGCCAGACGCGACCGTCGTGGTGGCCGAGCTCGTGCCGGCCGTGATCGAGTGGAACCGCGACCCAACGCACCGACTGGCTGCCGACGTGATCGACGACCCGCGTGTGGAGATCGTCACCGGCGACGTGGCCGACCTGCTCGCTGCGAGCCACGCCCGCTTCGACGCCATCATGCTCGACGTCGACAACGGCGCGAGCGGCCTCACGAGCGCCGCCAACGACGGGCTCTACACGACGAAGGGCCTGGGAGCGGCCCGGGCGGCGCTGCGGCCGCACGGCCGGCTCGCCATCTGGTCGGCGAACGACGATCCGCGATTCGTGGCCCGCATGGAGCAGGCGGGCTTCACCGTCGACGGAGTGAAGGCCCGCACGTATCCGACCGGCGGCAGCTGGAACACGATCTTCGTCGGCATGCGGTCGTGACGCCCGCTAGGCGCCGCCGGCCTCGAGGGCTTCCCAGCGGGTGAACGCCGCGGCCAGCTGCAGCTCGAGGTCGCGGAGCCGGGCCTGGTCGCGGGCCAGCAGGTCACCCGGCTGCCGGTAGTAGTCGGGCTCGGCCATCGCCGCGTGGAGCTCGGCCATCTGGGTCTCGAGCGTGTCGATCAACGCCGGGAGCGACTCGAGCTCACGTTGCTCCTTGAACGAGCGTTTCTTCTTGAGGGCCGGCTGCTCGGGCGAAGCCTGCGGCGCTGCAGCTGCGTGCGAGCGCGAGGCCGCGGTGACCACCGCCGGCGGCGGGGAACGCTGCCGCAGCCAGTCGGCGTAGCCACCGACGTATTCCTTCACGGCGAATGCCGTGCCATCGCCCGCCGGCTCGAACACCAGCGTGCTCGTCGCCACGTTGTCGAGAAACGACCGGTCGTGACTCACCACGAGCACGGTGCCGGAGAAGTCCACGAGCCGCGCCTCGAGCATCTCGAGCGTCTCCGCGTCGAGGTCGTTGGTGGGCTCGTCGAGCACGATCAGGTTGGCCGGTTTGGCGAACAGCCGGGCCAGCAACACGCGGTTGCGCTCACCGCCCGAGAGAAACTTCACCGGCGTCCGCGTGCGATCGGGCGTGAACAGGAAGTCCTGCAAGTAGCCGACCACATGCCGCGGCTGGCCGTTGATCTGGACCGTCTCGTAGCCGTCGGCCACATTGTCGGCCACGGTCTTCTCGTCGTCGAGCTGGTCGCGGAGCTGATCGAAAACGCGATCCGCAGGTTCGTGCCGAGCCGCACCGAGCCCGCCGAGGGAGCGAGCTCGCCGAGCATCAGCCGCAGGAGCGTGGTCTTGCCCGACCCGTTGGGGCCGATGATGCCGATCCGGTCGCCCCGCATGACGGTGGTGGAGAGATCGCGGACGATCGCCCGCGGACCGCGCAGGAAGGTCACCCCGTCGAGCGCCGCCACGAGCGCCCCGCTGCGGTCGGCCTCCTGGATCTCGAGCTTCACACGGCCCACGGCATTCCGCCGTTCGCTGCGTTCGCGGCGCAGCGCCTCCAGGGCCCGCACGCGGCCCTCGTTGCGGGTGCGGCGGGCCTTGATCCCGGTGCGGATCCAGACCTCTTCCTGCGCGAGCTTCTTGTCGAACAGTGCGTTGTGCTTTTCCTCCGCAGCGATCGCCTCTTCCTTGCGCACGAGGAACGTGTCGTAGTCGCACGACCAGTCGAAGATCCGCCCCCGGTCGATCTCGAGAATCCGGCTTGCCATGCGGCGAAGGAACGTGCGATCGTGGGTGACGAACATCAACGTGCCCCGCCAGCGGCCCAGGAACTCCTCGAGCCACTCGACCGCCTCGATGTCGAGATGATTGGTGGGCTCGTCGAGCAGGAGCAGGTCGGGCTGCCCGATCACCGCCCGCGCGAGCAGCACGCGGCGTTTCATCCCGGCCGACAAGGCCTCGAACGCAGCGGCGCCGTCAAGCGCCATCCGCCCGAGGATCTGCTCGACGGCCTGCTCCCGCTGCCAGGCGGTGTCGGCGGCCGCGGCGGGCGGCAGGCCGGAGGCAACGACATCGTGCACGGGGCCCGCCAGATCCTGCGGGACGTCCTGCTGCAGGAGGGCGACGGTCGCGTCGGGGGAGAACACCACCGCTCCCGCATCGGGCTGGATCACGCCCGCGAGCAGCCGCAGGAGCGAGGTCTTGCCGGCGCCATTGCGGCCGAGCAGGCCGATCCGTTGCCCGGCCTCCACGTGGCATGTCACATCATCGAGCAGCGGCGGCCCGCGAAACCGTAGCGAAACATTCCGTATGGTGACGAGGGGCATCCGTTGCATCCATGATCCGCTCGCCATTGTGGGGTCGGGCGGCGGAAATCATAGATGGCGTCCACGAGGCCGCCGCTCGCGGCCGGGAGTCACCCCGGGACGTCGCCTGGCTCCTTTGGAACCCCTGCCGCCACGTGCGTGACGACGCCATGCGGCTCCAGCTGGAAAATCTGCACCACCGTCCCACTGGTAAACGCGTGGACGATCGCGCCGGTTGCAGGCTCGACGACAACGGCAGCCTCTCGCACCCGGCGGCCCGTGAGCCGCTGAATCTCCTTGCGCAACTCGTCGCACGACACGGCGAACAGTGCCCGGTGGTATTGCTCGACCTTCGCCGCTCCAGACTCGGATCTGGCCAGAAGCTTTTCAGCCGGAGTCAGTGCTTCGTGGAGGGTGAGCACCACCGTTTCATCGCTGGCGACAACGGTCACGGCCTTCGGCATGTGCCCCGTGCGCTCCGACTGCATCGACAGGGCGATCTGGGCCAACTCTTTGGTGAAATCGGCGGATCGCGCTTGCTCGCTCATGAAACTGGCCCCCGGGAGGAAATGGGTTCATTCTGTCGTTGTGATCGTCGGCGATTCGGCCATCGCACACTGTAGCACGTCACTTCTCCATGCGTCGGTGTGCTCGGCTGAATTGGTAGGGCGTGACGCCGGTGAGGCTGCTGAACACCCGAGTGAAATGGCTTTGCGAGCAGAACCCAAGACTGAGCGACAGTTGGGTCAGCGACATGCTGCGTTTGCTCAACAGTGCGAGGGACAGACCGATCCGCCGCCGATTCATGAAGCGATTGAGGCTCACGCCGCTCGACTGCTGGAATTTCCTGGCAAAGTGGCTCGGCGACAGGCCAAATCCTCTGCTCACCTGCTCCAGCGACGCGTGAACGCCGAGGTTGGCATCGACCCGTTCGACGATCTGGCGCATGACACCTGGGGCGAACACGCTCGTATCCTTCCGCCACTCGGGCACCCCGCCTCCCGAAAGAGCGCAGAGTCGCATGACGATCTGCCGGGCCGCAATCTCATCGCCGATGTCTTCCGAAATCGCGCGGCATCCGTCACCCCCTGCCAGACGCAGGAGGCTGGCATGCATCACGGCGTCCCGAAACACCGGGATGTCGTGGATGGCGGTTCCGAGGTGCATGCCTTCCGCCACACACGTGTCGGAGAGGTGGCGATCAGGCAGGGACATCGCGTAGGCCTGATAGCCCCCGGTGGTGGTGATGGCCAGTTCATGTGTGGCGTGATCGCAGCGGTAAAACCCCATGTCACCGACACTCGATTGAAACCGCACGGTGGCCCCCCGTGTGGTCCACGCAATCCCCGCCTCGCCCGCGGTCGTGAGGAAGACCCGGTGGACGACGTGCCGCTCTTCATAGACTTCAAACGCGATTGGTGGGCGGATGGTGAGCCAGTGGGCAAACCACGAATAGTGCGGATACGGCGATAACGTGGCTCCATCCATCGCCGCCCCGCCGCAGGTCCAGGCCGTATCGACGCCAACGCGTCCTTACGACGCCACCGTCCATTGTCCGCATCCTTGCCCGTAAGTCTATCGGAAAGCGCCACGGGCAACGTGCTGTGCGCGTATCGTGACAAACACGCGCGCATGAACGGGGGCCGCGGAGCGCGTGCGGTGATAGAGTCCGCGACACGATCTCGCTACCGTCGTCCCCATGGCCGAGCATGAAGCGTCGGCCGGTTCACCACCATGGAGGTTGCAATGCCGTCTTCCACGAACCCCTCGTCCGCTCCGTCCGCGATCCTCGTGCTTGCAGAGATCAAGGCCGCCGTGGAGACCTTCGATCGGGGCGAGGCCAACGCCTTCGATGCAGTGGATGCCATCATCGTGGTGGTCGAGGCCTACCAGGCAGCGGCACAATCCCGTCGCAAGGCGGCGTAGGCCGCGGGGACGTTCCGCCAGGAGGCACGCCACGCGTCACCCATCCCGGATTCCGCGCATGAGAGTCAGATGTCCACTTCCATCTGGTCTCTGGCAAAGACCGAGGCCTTGAACCGTTGCTGGCAGGCTTTCTCCATGCCGCGCAGCATGTCGTCGTCGTGATTCGGGTCGTGGTGCGTCAGCGCGAGGAGTTTGACGTTTGCCCGCTCGGCCACCTCGCAGGCCTGCTCCCAACTGCTGTGCCCCCATCCGCGATGTGTCGTGAGTTCATCCGGAGTGTATTGGGCGTCGTGAATGAGCAGATCGGCACCGCGTGCCAAATCGACGATGCGCTCGTCGATGACGCCGTCGGCGTATTCGATGTCGGTGCAATAGGTCACGATTTTTCCATTCTGTCCTTCGATCCGGTAGGAGTAGGCCCCGCCGGGATGGTTGTGGAGGACGCCGATGACGCGGGCCTCGTGCCCCGGAGCAGGCGGCTGCGGCGTGTGCACCTCGGGCACGTCGTCCTCGCTGATGGATTCGCCGGACGGCTCTTTGAACGTGAACGTCGCCCCCATCTGATCCAGCGAAACAGGAAAATACACCTCCTCCATCTGACGGGAAAACACCGACCGCACGCTTTCGCGAAGGCGATCGGCCCCCATGGCGGTGATCACGAATTGCCGCGCGGGGTCGTAGGCCGGCGCGAAGAAGGGAAACCCCTGGATATGGTCCCAATGAAAGTGTGAAAACAGCATGAACGTGGGCCGGCGAAACCGTTCCTCGGTGCTCGCCAGAATCTCCTTGCCCAGTTGCCGGATGCCGGTGCCCGCATCCAGGATGCCGACCCGGTCTGGTCCGTCGATCAGCACGCAGGACGTGTTGCCGCCGAACTGCTGAAAGCCCGGTTCGCACACCGGCGTGGAGCCGCGGGTTCCGTAAAACTTGACTCTCATGGTCTTCGCTCCCCGGGGGTTTTTGCTCTCGGCGTTCAGGAACAGTTATATCCCTCGGCAAGTGGACTAGGAATTCGCCGCCGCGCTGCACCACAATCCTCGGGAGTCATTTTCGACGGGAGTCCACCATGCCATCGGAGTCGGCGGAGACGACGCGTGCTGAAGCCCGGGGCAACCCGCCCCGCGGCCGTCAGGTGATGGCTGCGCCGGGAGTGCTCGTGATCCTCGGGGCCTCGGGCGACCTCACCAAGCGGCTCCTCATGCCGGCCCTCTACAACCTCGCCTGCGACGGCCTGCTGCCGGAGGAGTTTGCCGTCATCGGCATGGCCCGTCGCCCGCTCGACACGGCCGCGTTTCGCGAGCAGCAGCGGCAGGACATCCAGCGGTTTCACACCCGTCGCGACTTCGATACTGACCGCTGGGCCTGGCTGGAGTCGCGGCTCCATTACACGTCGGGCGAGTTTGGCGACGCCGACGCCTATGCGCGGCTGCACGACCTCGTGCTGGCGGTCGGCGGCGACTCCGGCGCCGCGGGCAACACGCTCCTCTACCTGGCCATCTCCCCCGAGTTTTTCCAGACGGTGAACGGGCTGCTCGACGGGGCGGGTTTCACGAAGCTCCCGGGCCGCCGGAAGATCATCGTCGAAAAGCCGTTCGGCAAGGATCTGGATTCGGCCGTGGCGCTCAACCGCTCGCTGCTGACCCACTGGCGCGAAGACGAGATCTATCGCATCGACCATTATCTGGGCAAGGAAACGGTGCAAAACCTCCTGGCCTTCCGCATGGCCAACGGCATGTTCGCGCCGCTCTGGAACGCCGCCCACATCGACCACATCCAGATCTCCGCCACCGAAACCGTGGGCGTGGAGACCCGCGGCGAGTATTACGACAAGACGGG
>JBAXUY010000070.1:0-15752 GCA_037129475.1 Planctomycetia bacterium
CAGAACTTTCGGCGGAGTCGGGAAGGTGGGCACGCGCAGACGAAGGGAGTCGTTGAGGACTTTTTGGCGCCTGAGCAAAACCCACGAGTCCTGTACTCTCAACGCGACCGTAGTCGAGCATGCCCACCGCCGGCTCCGAAGGCGGGTGTTTTTTCGCCTGCCTTGGGGTCCGGCGAGGCGGAAAGGGGCTGCCCCGAGCCGGACTGGACGCGCATGCGTGATGGGGCCGTTTTCCGGCCGGGACTTGTGATTTGAGGCGGGGTAGGGCACACTTCGTGCGATTTTTCACGAAGTCAGATTTTGCCCGGAAATATCGCGCCTCATGGCTGATTTCCTGATCAACTCGGTCGGACTGCCGCCTTGGCTGGCGTGGACCGTCGTGGCCGGGGTGGCGGCGTTTTTGATCCTCAACGTGATCGCCGGCGGGGCGCTCGTGTTCATCTGGGCCGAGCGGAAGATCGCCGCCCGGATCCAGGATCGGCTCGGGCCCACGCGCACGGGCGGTAGGTTCGGCTGGCTCCAGTCGCTCGCCGACGGCATCAAATTGCTCGCCAAGGAAGACCTCATGCCGGAGGGGGCCGATGGGCTGCTTTTCCGGATCGCACCGTATGTCAGTTTCTGCGCTTCGTTCTGCGCGTTCATCGCCCTGCCGTTCGCGTTCGACTTCGTCGGGCAGCGGCTGAATGTCGGCGTGTTCTTCGTGGTGGCGGTGCTCGGGCTCGAGGTGTTCGGCGTGATCCTCGCGGGCTACGCCTCGGCGTCGAAGTGGTCGCTCTTCGGGGCGATGCGCGAGGCGGCCCAGGTGGTGAGCTACGAGGTGCCGCTCGGGATGTGCGTGGTCGTGCCCGTGATGCTGGCCGGCACGATGGATCTCGTGACGATCGCCGAGAAACAGGCCGGGTGGCTCACGAACTGGTATCTGTTCCACGATCCGTTCACGTTCGTCGTCTTTTGGGTCTATGTCACGTGCGCGGTGGCGAGCGTGAATCGCGCACCGTTCGATCTGGCCGAGGCGGAGAGCGAACTCGTGGCCGGGTTCCACACGGAATACTCGGGGCTCCGCTGGAGCTTCTTCTTCATGGCTGAATACGGCTCGATGTTTCTCGTGAGCGCCCTGGCCGCCGTGCTGTTCCTGGGTGGCTGGAACGGGCCTGTTCCCGTGGCGGCGATCCTCGGGTTGAGCGATGGCACCAGCGACACGGCCCACTACTTGGTGCGGCTCATCGGCTGTGGCAACCTGCTCCTCAAGGCGACGCTCGGCGTGCTCCTGATGATGTGGATTCGCTGGACGCTCCCGCGGCTGCGGATCGACCAGGTGATGACCACCTGCCTCAAATACTGCACGCCGATCGCGGCGGCGATGTTCGCGGGCGCGATGCTCTGGCAATTGTTTCTGCCCGGCGGACTGCTGCCGGGGTTCTCCCGGCCGGCGGGCGAGGTTCGTGAAGGCTGGCTGCCCGGGCCGGGCGGTGCGGCGATTGGCCCGGCTGCGCCCGCTGGCGAAAAGGCCGTAGCACAGGTGCTGCCATGACGGGGGGGCTCGTGCTCGCGGCGGTCAATTTTCACACGCTGCTGTTCTACCTGTTCGCGCTCCTCGCCTGCGGGTTCGCGGTCGGTGTGGTCGTCGCCGACAACGTGGTGCGGATGGCGCTGTACCTCGTGCTCTCGCTCGGAGCGACGGCCGGGCTTTTCTTTCTGGCCGGCGCCGAGTTCATCGGTGCGATGCAACTCATGATCTATGTCGGCGGCACGCTCGTGTTGCTCGTGTTCGGTGTGATGCTGACAGCCCAGGCCCCCTTCGTGTCGATCAAGACGTCGCCGGGCGACCGAGTCCTCGCGGGCATCGTGGCCGCGTCGCTCCTGGCGTTGCTGCTGCAGGCGGCATTTTCCGTCGAGGCCTGGCGGCGGCCCGGCCAGGGGGAGGTTGGGCCTCCGTCCGCCACGCCGATCGGCATGGCGCTGGTCGGGGTGCGTGTCGACGCGGCGCCGGGCGGAGCGTCGCCGGGCGTGCGGAGCGGCTACCTGCTTCCCTTCGAAATCGTATCGGTCCACCTGCTCGTGGTGCTCGTGGGTGCCGCCTACCTCGCCCGGGCGAAGCGGCGGCGGACCCCGCGGGCGATCGAGGTGGCGGCATCGATGGAATCACCGGCCGAGACACGAACGCCGTCGCGCGGTTCGGCGTCGGCTCTCGCGACGGGAGGCTCGCGATGAGCGGGAACGGAATGCTCGGGAGTGGCATGGCGATGATCGGCCCGCTGTTCGCCGCGACGGCGGATGGCGTGAGTGTGACCCACTACCTCGTGGTCGGCGCGGTGCTGTTCACGGCGGGCATCGTCTGCATGGCCGTGAAGCGGAACGCGCTCGGCGTGCTGATGGGAATCGAACTGGTGCTCAACGGTGCCAACGTGAACTTCGTCGCCTTCGCCTCGCCGTACCTCCGGGGGCAGGGGGCCCTGTCGCTCGGGATCGACGGCCAGGTGATCGCGTTGTTCGTCATCCTGCTCGCCGCCGCCGAGGCGGCCGTCGCGCTCGCCATCACGCTCAACTTCTACAACAACCACTCCACCGTCGACATCGATCGGGCCGACGACCTGAAGGGTTGAGCCAGCACGGCCCCGCACACCATCCATGGACATCGCCGCCCAACTCCCGCTGCTCCTCGGCCTGGCCTGGCTCGCGCCGCTGGCGTCGTTCGTGGCCATCCTGTTCTTCGGGCCCCGCATGGGGCCGCATGGCCGGAACGCGGCCTGGGTGGCGACCGCCGCGATCGTGACGTCGCTCGTGCTCTCGCTGTTCGCGGCCGGGGCATGGCTCGGTGCGCATCCGGTGCTGGCGGCTCATCATGGGGATGGCCATCACGGCGAAACGCTCCCGACGGAGCAGTCCGCAGGACACGATGCCCAGTCGGCGAGCCACGGTGAATCGCACGCTCCCGTCGCGTATGCAGGCGACTGGTACACACTGTATCAGGGCGGCAATCTCCGGCTCTCGATCGGCTGGTACATCGACGCGCTCACGGTGCTGATGTTCGTGGTGGTGACCTTCATCGCCACCTGCATCCACGTCTATGCGTCGGGCTACATGCACGACGAGCTCCACGACGTCACCGACCACGAGGTGCACCTGTCGGGCGGCGGCCACCTGCATCGGCCGGGCCGATTCCCCCGGTTCTTCCAGGCGTTGTCGCTGTTCTGCTTCTCGATGCTTGGCATCGTGATCGCCGGAAATCTCGCGATGGTGTTCATCTTCTGGGAACTCGTGGGCATCTGCTCCTGGTTCCTGATCGGCTTCTACTACGAGCGGAAGAGCGCCTCCACCGCCGCCAACAAGGCGTTCATCGTCAATCGCGTCGGCGACTTCGGCATGCTCATCGGCCTGATGGCCCTGTGGGGTGCGTTGGGCACGCTGCACTTTGCCGACTCGGCCGCGACGCCGGCCGCCGCGGCCCGGCCCGGTCTCTTCAGTCTCGTGCGGCCCGCCTCGGGCGGCCATGCCATCCGCGTGCCGGATGGCATGGTGAAGTTCGCGGCCGCCGCGGAGGTGGCGAAGACGCCCGCCGGCGAGGTGGCCGGCAAGATCGACGACTGGCGGAGCAAGGGGCTCGGCCGCTGGCTGCTCTTCATCGCGGGCGTCGGCATCTTCTGCGGGTGCGTCGGCAAGAGTGCACAGTTTCCGCTGTTCGTCTGGCTTCCCGATGCGATGGAGGGGCCCACGCCCGTGTCGGCGCTCGTGCACTCGGCCACGATGGTCGCGGCGGGCGTCTACCTCGTGGGGCGGTTCTATCCGGTGCTCACGCCCGACGTCCTGCTCGTGATCGCCTACGTCGGCGCGATCACGCTGTTCATCGCGGCGACGATCGCCCTGGTGGCCAACGACATCAAGCGGGTGCTCGCCTACTCCACGGTCAGCCAACTCGGCTACATGATGCTCGCCCTCGGCGTGGGTGGCTGGTCGGCGGGGCTGTTTCACCTCGTGACCCACGCCTTCTTCAAGAGTCTGCTCTTTCTCTGCTCGGGCTCGGTGATCCACGCCTGCCATACCAACGACATGCGGAAGATGGGCGGCCTCGTCCGCGTCATGCCGTGGACGGCCGGCACGATGCTCGTGGGCTGCCTGGCGATCATCGGGGCGGGCATCCCGTTCGTGATCGGGCTCTCCGGCTACTACTCGAAGGACGCGATCCTCGCGCAGGCGCTCTCGTTCGCGCAGGCCAACCCGGCGCACTCGATTCTGTATCTCGCGGTGGCCGGCGGAGCGTTCCTCACCGCCTTCTACATGTTCAGGCTCTGGTTCATGACGTTCGCCGGCGAGCCGTGCGACCACCATGTCGCCGATCACGCCCACGAGTCGCCGGCCGTGATGGTCGCACCGCTCGTGGTGCTTTCCGTGCTGGCCGTGGCCGCGGGCTGGACACTGCCCGGCGGATTCGGGCTGGCGAATCTGCTCGAGCAGGCTCGGCCGGCCGGAACGGTCGAGGGAATGGCAGGCGGCTTCGCGTTCGGCAACCTCGTATTCCCGGCGGAACACCTCAGTCACGAGGGGGCGATCCACGTGACGGCGACCCTCACGGCATTCACGACGGCCCTCGCCGGCGTGGTGCTCGCGGCGCTCATGTATCTCCTGAAGATCATCTCGCCGGCGGTCGTCGCGTCGATCTTCAAGCCCGTGTATGCGTTTCTGGCTGGTCGTTGGTACTTCGACGAGCTCTATCACGCCCTGTTCGTCGTGCCCGTGCTCGGAATCGCGAAGCTCGCGAGCGGCACCGATCGCGGCGTGATCGACCGGATCGTCGACGGCCTCGCCTGGACGGCCCGCCAGCTCGCCGGCATCGACGCCTGGATCGACCGCACGCTCGTCGACGGGCTCGTGAACGCGACCGCCAACGCCACCTGGAGCGCCGGACTCGAACTCAAGAAACTTCAGACCGGACACCTGCGGCAGTACGTCATGTTCATCGTGGTCGGCACCGTTGCCCTGTTCGTGCTCGCAAGCCTCCTCTTCAGGACATCGATCGCCGGCTGACCGTTTTTCCTTCCCGCCATTTCCGCGAACCTTTCGTACGGACTTTCCCATGGATTCAGCAGCCTCCCTCACGCAGCCCGCCCTCTGGCCACTGACGGCGATCGTCTTCCTGCCGGCGATCGTGGCAGCCTTCCTGTCGCTGCCGATCGTGCCGAAGGCCCGCGACGAGTTCATCCGCTGGGCCACGCTGCTCACGACGGCCGTCGTGTTCGTGCTCTCGCTGTGGATGGCCTGGCCGCAGCTCTTCGGCGCGGCGGGGCCCGCGCAGTTCAAGCTCGGGGAGCCGGGCATGCAGGCCGTCGTCAAACTGCCGTGGATCAAGGCCTTCGGCATCGAGTACCTGCTCGGCGTCGATGGCATCAGCCTGCCGCTCGTCGTGCTCACGACGTTTCTCGCGATGCTCGCTGCAGCTGCGAGCTGGCCGATCACCAAGCACGTGAAGGCCTACCACGTGCTGTTTCTGCTCCTCGAGACGGGCATGCTCGGCGTGTTCGTGTCGCTCGACTTCTTCCTGTTCTACGTGTTCTGGGAGGTGATGCTCCTGCCGATGTACTTCCTGATCGGCATCTGGGGCGGCCCGCGGCGCGAGTATGCCGCCATCAAGTTCTTTCTCTACACGCTCCTCGGCAGCGTGCTCATGCTGCTCGCGATCCTGATGCTCTACTTCACGAGCGACCTGCGGCAGCTCACGCCCGAGCAGCTCCTCGCCAGCCACGTCGTGAGCCCGGCCCTCGACGCCGGCGCGCAGGCCGAGGCGGTCAAGGTGATCAAGGATGCGAAGGCCCCGATCCACACGTTCAATCTGCTGGCCCTCGCCCAGATCGGCCAGTTGCCCGCCTCGCCCTTCGCGGCGACGCAGCTCTGGGGCATGAGCCTGGAGAAGTGGGCGTTCCTTCTGCTGCTGATCGGTTTCGTGATCAAGGTGCCGGTCGTCCCCGTGCATACCTGGCTGCCCGATGCGCACGTCGAGGCGCCCACGCCGATCTCGATGATCCTGGCCGGCGTGCTCTTGAAGCTCGGCGGCTACGGCATCCTGCGAATCTGCTATCCGATCTGCCCAGGGGCAGGGCTCGACTTCGCCTGGCTCGTTTGCGGGCTCGGCGTCGTGTCGATGGTCTACGGTGCGTTCGCGGCCCTCGCCCAGAAGGATTTCAAGCGCATGGTGGCCTACAGCTCGGTGAGCCACATGGGTTACGTGATGCTCGGCCTCGGGGTGTGGAGCGCCGTGGCCGGCCATGAATACCGGTGGGATGCCTGGGCGCAGGGCGTCAACGGAGCGATGTTCCAGATGCTCGCCCACGGCATCAGCTCGGCCGGAATGTTCTTCATGGTGGGCGTGCTCTACGACCGCGTGCACCATCGCAACCTCGAGGAGTTCGGCGGCATCTTCAACCGCATGCCGGTGTACAGCGGCCTCGCGGTGGCGGTGTTCTTCGCGGGCCTCGGCCTGCCCGGCCTGTGCGGTTTCATCGGAGAGGTGCTCGTGACCCTGTCGAGTTGGAACTACAGTCGCATACTCGCCGTGATCTCGGCGTTCACGGTGATCCTGACGGCGGCCTACATCCTCTGGGCGATCCAGCGGGTGTATCTCGGGGCGGAGTACAAGGGGCCGCATGGCGACCACCTGACGCCGATCACGCCGCGGGAACTCGCCATCGCCACCCCCCTCGTGTTCTTCGCGATCCTGTTCGGCGTGGCGCCTCAGATCCTCTTCAACTACGTGACGCCGTCGGTCAATCGGCAGGTCGAGACGCTCGCCGACTGGACCCGTCGCGTCCACGACGCCGCTCCGGTGGCACCGGCCGTCGCGGGCGTGCCCGAGAACGGCACCGGCCGCACCCGGATCGAGTCCGACGGAGTCGCCGTTCGGTAGAGCGGTCGACGCAACCAGGAATACCTCCGTGAACGCCCAGTCGAATCTCGGCACGCTGATCACCGACACGCTCTCGAACACGCTCGACGTGTCGGTACCGCTGTTTCGCCCGGAACTCTGCCTGGCCGCCACGATCGTGCTGCTGTTGCTGTGCCGGATGCTTCCGGTGCTCAAACTGGCCGATTCGGCGGTCGTGGCGCTCGGCGGCGTGGCCTTCGGGCTCTGGTATGCATGGAGCGATCTCAAGGCGCTCCCGACGGGTGGCGACCTCCTCGCCGGCCGGCAGGAGCTGTTCACCGGGTTGCTGGTGTACGACTCGCTGACGGCCTACGTGCGGCTGCTTTTGATGGGCTTTCTCGCGCTGTACATCGTGTTCACGAAGGTGTCGGGCATTCCCGACCGCGAGGACGGCGCCGACTTCTACACGCTCGTCCTGGGCAGCACGCTCGGCATGTGTCTGATGGCGTCGGCGAACCACCTGCTCATGCTGTTCATGGCGGTGGAGATGGCGAGCGTGCCCTCGTACGCCCTGGCCGGGTTGCTCAAGGGCCGCAAGGCGAGTTCCGAGGCGGCGATCAAGTACGCCGTGTACGGCGCCGGTGCCGCTGGCATCATGCTCTACGGTCTGAGCCTCCTGGCGGGCGTGCTCGGCACCTGCCATCTGCCGAGCATGGCCCTCGAGCTCGCGAAGGTGGCCCACGTCGGCTCCGATGGCGGCAGCGTGATGGTGCTTTCGCTCGGCGGCTTGATGATGGCCGTGGGGCTTGCCTTCAAACTCTCGGCGGTTCCCTTTCATTTCTGGTGCCCCGACGTGTTCGAGGGCGCGGCGGCCGAAGTGGGGGCGTTCCTCTCCGTCGCCAGCAAGGCGGCGGCGGTGGCCCTGCTGCTGCGGGTGGCGTTCGCGCTGGGAGTCCCGGCAGGTGGCCTCGGCGTCCCGGCAGATGGCCTCGGCGTCCCGGCAGACGGCGCGGCGGCCCCGGCGCTCGCCGCGTTGGGCGAGACACGGCACTTCATGGTCTACGTCGTGGCCTTGATGGCGGCGGTCACCTGCACGCTCGGCAACCTCGCAGCCTACGGCCAGACGAACATGAAGCGGCTCCTGGCCTATTCGACGATCGCCCACGCCGGCTATCTCATGATGGGCGTCGCGGCTGCGATCGCCATGGTGGGCGTCACGGCCTCGGGCACGCGCGATGCGGTGTCGGCCGTGGCGTTTTATCTCGGCACCTACGTCTTCATGAATCTCGGCGCCTTCGCGATCGTGGCGCTTCTCCGGAACACGCTCCGGAGCGAGGAGATCGCTTCGTACGCGGGCCTCGTGCGGACGAGCCCGGGCATCGTGGTGGCCACGGCTGTCGTGCTCGTGAGCCTGATCGGCCTGCCGCCGCTCGCCGGATTCGTCTCGAAGTTTCTCGTGTTCGCATCGATCGTCGAGGCGATCGCCGCCGGTGCCGAACGGCCGCTGATGCTCGTGCTCCTCGTGATCGGCGGCCTCAACACGGTGATCAGCCTCTTCTACTACCTGCGGGTGCTCAAGGTGATGACGTTCGATCCACCGCCTGCCGAGCGGGTTTCGGAGCCATTCCCGCTGGTTTCCCTGCCTGGGGCGGTCGTGACAGCGCTCGTGCTACCGGTCGTCGGCTTCGGACTCTTCTGGTCGGGTCTGTATGCGGCTGCCCAACTCGCCGGCGCCTTCGCCTCCTGACGCAATCTCATGAACACTCCGATCGCTCCGCTCTCGCGTGTGGTGTCGCTGCTCGGTTCGTCGCTGGCGATGTACGTTGCCGATGCCGGCATCTGGACCTATCCGGGGGCCGAGGAGATCAAACTCGCGCTTGCCGATCTCGCAGACGGCCACCGCAGCCTGATCGAGCGGGCGGGGGCGATCCTCGAGGATCGCGGGGCCGAGGTCCCGCGGCACCCCTACCCGATCCAATTCACCGCGACGCACGACCTCGACCTGCGGTCACTCCTGCCGCGGATCGTGGCGAGCCTCGAGTCGCAGGTGGCGGGCCTCGAAGGCACCGCCGCGGGAGGCGGTGACGCCGAGGAACTCGACCTCGTTCGCGAGGCGATCACGTCGTCGCGAGCGCACCTCAACGATCTTCAGCAATTGCTCGCACGGCCGCGCATCGCAGCCGGCTGAGCCATGGAATTCTTCGACAGCCACTGCCATCTCGATCCGATGCGGTATGGTGGCGATCTGCCCGACGTGCTTGCCCGGGCGAGGGCTGCGGGCGTCACGGGTCTGACCGTGATCGGCACGCGGGCGGCCGACAGCGAGGCAGCGGCGGATCTCGCCGGCCGTGAGCCGGGCGTGGCCTGTGCCGCCGGCATCCATCCGAACGATGTGCACGAGGCGGAGCCCGACGAGTGGGACCGGATCACGCGGCTCGTGACCTCGGGCCGGATCCACGCCGTCGGCGAGACCGGTCTCGACTGGTATCGCGATGTCGCCCCGCGCGACCTGCAGCGCGACTATTTCGAGCGGCACATCCGGCTCGCCCAAAAGCTCGGCCTGCCGCTCGTGGTGCACACCCGCGAGAGCATCCGCGACGCGCTCGACATGCTCCGCACGGCGATCGCACGCGGGTCGCTCGCCGTCGTGCTTCATTCGTTCACGGGCACCGCGGCCGAGGCTGCCGAGGCGGTCGATCTCGGCTGCCATCTCGGCTTCGCGGGCATGGTGACGTTTCGCTCGGCCGCCGAGCTCCGATCGGTCGCGACGACCGTCCCGCTCGAGCGGATGCTCGTCGAGACCGACAGCCCTTTCCTGTCACCGGAGCCGTTCCGCGGCCGGCGCAACGAGCCGAGCCATATCGTGCACACCGTCCGGTGCCTGGCGATCACCCGCGGCGAGCCGCTCGAAATGTTCGCCGCCGCGACCACCGCCAACGCCCGCCGCCTGTTCCTGAAGCGCTGATCCATCCGTCACTCTCCACGCCCCTTCATACCGGAGCACCCCACGCATGGTCCGCACCCCCAGCACGATGCTGCCGCTCGGCACGCCGGCCCCCGACTTCGCTCTCCCCAACGTGGATGGCCGCAGCGTCACGCTCGCCGACGCCGCGGGTGCCGAGGGCACGGTCGTGATGTTCATCTGCAACCACTGCCCGTTCGTGAAGCACGTGGCCGACCAGCTCGCGGCCCTGGGCCGCGAGTATCTGCCGCGTGGCATCGGCGTCGTGGCGATCAGCTCCAACGACGTCTCGTCGCATCCGGCCGACTCGCCGGAGCAGATGGTGCACGAGGCCGAGGAGCGCGGCTACGTGTTCCCCTACCTCTACGACGAAACCCAGGAGGTGGCCCACGCCTACCACGCCGCCTGCACACCGGACTTCTTCCTGTTCGACGGTGCCAGGAAACTGGTGTACCGTGGCCAACTCGACTCCAGCCGCCCGGGCAACGACATCCCGGTGACCGGCGCCGACCTCCGCGCCGCGATCGACGCGCTCCTCGCCGGACGCCCCGTGCCGGCCGAACAGCGGCCGAGCCTCGGCTGCAACATCAAGTGGAAGCCCGGCAACGAGCCCGCGTATTTCGCGACTTGATGCGCCTCGACTCGTACAACGCGGCTCGGGGTTACCCCGTACCGTCTCGCCGGACGCTCGCTGCGCCCATCCTGGGCTTCACTCGCTCGGATTTGCCTGCGCTTGCCAGAGCGCATGCGCTGCGCCATCCATGGCTCCGCTGGTCGAATACGCCGTCTCAACGGCAGGGGCAACCCCTCGCCTCCCGTATGTGGGGACAGACCTCCAGGTCTGTCCATCCGACAGGCCTGGAGGCCTGTCGCTACGGTTGGGGAGGCTTCGGACTCCCCGTGTCCCGGGAGCCGGCGTAGCTGACCAGCGCAGGCATGGATGCCGGAGCGCCGGCAGGTCCGAGTGAGCCGAAGCCTGGAGGGCGGAGGCGAACGTCCGGCGACGGGATATGGGGAGCCCGAAGCCGGTGCGAACGCCTGCTTCCCTGCGATGCAGTGCCGACAGCCGGTTACCGGCGCGGGCCGTCGGTGGGGCGGTTGTGCGGCGCGGGCTGGCCGTTGGCGGGGCTGCGGCCGGCGAGGCGGCCGATGCCCTGCGTGTCACCCGGCTCGAGTCGTGAGGCCCGCAGGTTTTCCCGCTGGATGGCCTCGTAGACCTCCTGCCGATGCACCGGAATCTCGGACGGTGCGTTGATGCCCAGTCGGACCTTGTCCCCCCGGATGTCCACGATCGTCACGACGATGTTGTCGCCGATCATGATGCTTTCGTCGCGTTGCCTGGAGAGTACGAGCATCGGAGGGTCCTTCCTGAATCCTTTCGTGGCGCGGGCGAATTCCGCCGGCGGACACTCTTATTATGCACTCTTTTTGAGTGTGGGTTGGTGGGAGGTGAGTTCGTATTGCATCGGCAGCTCGCCGCTCGCAACGACTTGACGGCCGGTGCGGGCTTCGAGGTTGATGACGATTGGCGCCTTCAAATTGAGCGTGAGGGATGTGCCATTCTGGCTGACGACGAGCACGACCTGCGCCTGCCGGATGTCGGCGATGGCCAGAGGGGCGAGCTCGCTGCGCGGAATGCGCACCTGGTAGGCGGGCACAAAGCGACGCGGGCTCACGACCGCCAAGGCGATGTCGCCGCGAGTCGTGCTTTGAAGCCAGCCGAGAGCGTCGTTGGTCGCGTCAGCGAGCAGAGCCCACTCGCGACAGTCCTCGAGCCCCGGCAGGCCGCTCGGGAACGTGAGGACGTCGGCGGCGTCGACGTCGATCCGCCCGAATCTGGTGGTATTGATCCGCATGACCGTGGCACTCCTTTGCCTGAGCGAGAGCCCGACTGACCGGCTCTCCGACCGAACTCCCGTTCGTACATGTAGCATCGGCCACGGTGGGGGGCGGGGTAGAGAAAAAAGGACTGGCGAAAGAAAGAGGATGCGGAAGCCCTTGCCGGACGCGGGGTTGCGGCGGATTGCGGAGAATCTGCCGCCGGCGTTTGCCGGCCCTCGAATCCGTACGACCGGCATCACTGCCACATCGGCTGTGCCCGCCAGGCGGCGAGTGGTGCGAGCACGAGGAGCGGCAGCCACGCACCGAGTGACGGGCTGAGCAGGTAGCCGGTCGCGAGCGCGTGGCAGCCGAGCGTCACCAGGAAGAATACGACCGTCATCGCCACGCACGCCCCGACCGCCACGAAGATGCCCCGCCGATTCGGGCCGACCACGAGGGGGACGCCGAGCAGGGCGAGCGTCATGTCGAGCAGCGGTGCGACGAATCGGGCATGCACCCGGAGCGGTACGTCGGCGCCGACTCCGAGGCTGGGATTCGCGATGGCCCGAACGAGATCCGGGGTTGCCGAGTACTGGCTCCAATTCGTGGAACCGATCAGCTGTTCGAATGACACGTCGCTGACGACGAAGCACTGACCGGACTCGAGCCAGGCGGCCGTGGCGCGGGTGTGGATCGTCGCTTCGGAGTCGCTCGCGAGCGGCCGGAGCTGATCGATGTCGGCCGGTTCCGTCACGCCCGCGAGAAGATACCCGGCCGGTCGCCCGTCCGTCGCCGGGCTCCAGGTGGCCGTCGCTGCGTCGATTTGCGGTCCATACTCCGCCAGCGTCGGCGGCAGCAGCAGGCTCGGAGATTCGATCGTGCATGCCACCATCCGGGCGGTTCGCCCCCGAAACAGGATCTCCGTCCGGTGGTCGTAGCGGGCCTCGAACGGATGAGCCGTGTCTCCGCGGAGGTCCTGGGCGTTGCGGGAGAACGAGTGGCGAATCTGCGGCAGGACGACCTCGCGGTTCGCCATCGCGAGGAGGCTCACCGTCGCGGCGAAGATCAGGGCCGGCCGGGCGATCCGCCAGCGGGTGATGCCCGCAGCGAGCAGGGCCGTGAGTTCGTTGTGCCGCTCGAGCCACGAGAGGGCGAACATGGCGCTCGCCAGGGCGATCACCGGGCTCGTGGCATCGAAGAACGAAATCAGGCGGCAGCCGTAGTAGCCCGCCAGCACGCGCCACAGGCCTCCGGCCTGGGCCCCGTGGGCGATGAATTCCTCGATGTTGGTGAAGGCATCGACAACGAACGTCAGCCCTGCCAGACTGACGAAAACGATGACGAACGCATGCAACTGCGCCCGGGTGATGTAGCGGTCGATGAGCATTGGTCGGGCACAGTGGGACGGTCGAACGTGATCCGTGCCGGCGGGCCGCGGAGGATAGGAAGCGCCCGAAGCCTCGTCAATCTGAACGGGACGGCCGGACAGCGGATGATTTCCTGGGCACAACGCTGGCGACGGGAGGCGGTTCGCTGGGCCGGGAACGGGGTCGATCTCCTGTTTCCCCCGCGGTGCCGATGGTGCCGGGCCGAGGAAACCCCGGCTCCGGTCGGACTGTGTGCCGGCTGCGTGCGCGAGTTCGTCGACGGGCGCGATCGTTGTCCGCGGTGCGGCGTGGCCGGGCCGGCCCCGGCCGATGCCGGCTGTCCGGCGTGCCGCCGCGGCCGGCCCGCCTGGGACGGCATCGTCGTTCTCGGTGGCTACGGCGATGAACTTCGCGAGGCGATCCTCCGCGTGAAACGGCCCGGCGCCGAAGACCTTGCCCGGGCGCTGGCGACGCTCCTGGTGGATCGGCATCGCGTGCCGCTCGAACAGGCCTCCGTCGACGCCGTGGTGCCGGTGCCGATGCACTGGTGGCGCCGCGCCTGCAGGGGCACGAGCGCGGCGGAGGAGATCGCCCACGCCGTGGCTCGGGAACTCGACGTCGAGGTGGTGTCGGCCCTCGTCCGTTGCCGGGCGACCCGGATGCAGAACGAGCTGCCCGCCGACGATCGTGGTGCCAACGTGGCCGGAGCCTTTCGCGTGCGAACGGCCGTGGCGGGCAGGCGGGTGCTCGTGGTGGATGACGTCGTCACGACCGGCTCCACGCTTGCAGCGTGCTGCGCTGCGCTGCGGGCGGCCGGCGCGGCGGGCGTCCACGGTGCGGCGCTCGCCAAGGCCGATCGGTGGGGTGACGAATCCGAACGGGGAGCGCACGTATGACCGAACCGACATCGATCCGTATCGGCACCCGGGCCAGCCTGCTTGCCCGCACGCAAACCGGCTGGGTCGCCGACCGGCTCGGGGGCCTGGGGCATACCGTGACTGTCGAGACGATCAGCACCAGCGGCGACGAGCGCAGGGACGTGCCGGTGCCGGGAATCGGCGGCGACGGCGTGTTCGTGCGCGAGCTCGAAGCGGCCTTGCTGTCCGGCAGGATCGACGTCGCCGTGCACAGCCTCAAGGATCTTCCCACGGCCGAGACGGGCGGGCTCGTCCTCGCGTGCGTGCCGGTGCGGGCCCTGCCGTTCGACGCGTTCGTCAGTCGCCGTCATTCGAGCCTGGCCGCACTGTCCCCGGGGGCCGTCGTCGGCACCTCGAGCATTCGTCGTGCCCTCCAGGTGAAGTCCCTGCGGCCCGACGTCGAGGTGCGGGGCATCCGTGGCAACGTCGACTCCCGCTTGCGGAGGCTCGACGCCGATGAATACGACGGGCTCGTCCTCGCCGGTGCCGGCCTCGAGCGGCTGGGTCTTCAAGCCCGGATCACCGAAGTGCTCCGTCCGGAGGCATTCTGGCCCGCAGTCGCTCAAGGGGCGCTCGTGATCCAGACGCGTGCCGATGACGCGGCCACGAGGCTCGCGATCGATCCACTCGACGACCCTGAAACGCACGCAGCCGTGCTGGCCGAACGCGCGTTTCTCGCGGCGCTCGCGGGCGGCTGCCTGGCTCCAATCGGAGCGTGGGCACGCTGGAACGAGCGCAGCGTACTCGAACTGGGCGGCTGTGTGCTGGAGGAAACGGGCGGCGGCGTGCGCCGCATCGTGGCGGAGGCCGCGGCTCGGCCGGACGAGACGCCGGAAATACTGGGCCGCTCCGTGGCAGCCAAACTCCGCGCGGCCGGAGCCGACGAGATGCTCGCCGCAGCCCGCACCGCCGCGGGGACTCGCGCGCAGCCCCGGGAGACGGAACGCGACTGATTCCAGCGAAGTGTCTCCCGGGTTTCGGGACGCGCGGGAGTGAAACCTTTTCGTGGGACCATACCCCTCTACGATGGGTCGTTCCAGCGGGTGGTTGGGTGAAACGAGGGCAATTTCTATAGTTTTCCCCGATTCGGTTCGCGAAACGCGCGACCATGCCGCCTGCCGAACGTTTCCCAAAGGGAAAGGTTTTTGATACGGTTGCATGGCAGTCGGGCGAGTCTCGGCACGCCGGTAGTCCGAATCGCGCGATGTTCGTTAGGGTTTGATGACTCCGTCGGGGCACAGGTCTCGAAGGGAGTGATGGAAGCACCAGCACGCGGCCGGAGGCCGCAGAAAGCATGAAAGCAATGGCTGTAAAGGTGGTGATCGCCGACGACCACGAGGTCGTGCGGCGCGGGCTCGTGAGCCTGCTGGCAGGTTCCGATGTGAAGATCGTGGGCGAGGCATCCACCGGCGACGAGGCGGTGAAACTCACGAAAAAGCTCAAGCCCGACGTCGTGCTCCTGGACATCCGGATGTCCGGCAAGGACGGCCTCGCTGCCCTCGAGAAGATCCGGGCCGACATGCCGAACGTCCGCTGCGTGATGCTTTCGACATTCGACAATCCGACGTACGTCGCCCGCGCCGTGGCCGCCGGTGCCCACGACTACATGCTCAAGGGTTCGAGCAGGGCGGAGCTGATCAACTCGATCACGGGTGCCGCCTCGGGTCAGCTCCCGATGCGGGCTGGCGAACTGCGGCGCGTGGCCACCACGATGGCCAATCGTGTCGCGACGGCCGATCCCGACATTCCGCTCACCCAGCGGGAAACGCAGGTGCTGCGCCACATGGCCCTCGGCCTCTCCAACAAGGAGATCGCCCAGTCGCTGACGATCA
>JBAXUY010000071.1:0-15694 GCA_037129475.1 Planctomycetia bacterium
CTTCGCAATCGTCGTCAGGTCCGATGCGCAAATCTCGTGCCGAACAGGATTGCCAATGTGGCCTCAACTCCCGGCAAGCGAGCCGCTTGCACCACATCAAACCGCGGGCACGGGATACCCGTACCGCTCGATGAACGGCCGCCAGCGCGTGGCGATCTCGCCGACGATGCGCGGGTCGTGGTCGTACGTGTTGGTGCGATACCCACGCATCGACGCAGCCTGCTCCTCGAACGCAGGCAGCACGCGGTCGAAACCGCCGAGTTCGAATTGGTCGTAGACCTGTCGCAAGCGTCCCACCGGATCCGCACACAGATCCTCGTAGCGGATCTCCTGGAGCCGGCCAGGCGCGAGCGTGGCGCGATCTCGCTCGAACGCGGCATACATCTCGTCGAACGCCGCGAAGACGTAGCGTTCGAGCGCCTCGCCCGTGTCGACCTGCAGCGCCTGCGAGTGGTGCAGCGACCGCCACAGCCGCATCGTCGACGGAAACACGACGAACGGGTCGCGTACCACGTGCAGGAACCGCGCCTCGGGAAACATCTCCGCGAGCACGCCGATGCGGGCCGTGTGCGGCGGGCTCTTGAGCACCGGCCGCCGCGGATCGCGCACGGCCAGGAGCGCGAGAAACCGCCGCATGTTCCGCTTCCAGCGGTCGAGCTCGGCGGGCGGCAGCGTGGCGAGGTCGAGGGCCTGCGGCCGATCGGGGCTCGTCATGGGAAACGCCATGCGCCGGTAGGGGGAAGGCGATCCCATGTTGGCGAGCGCGAACTCGTCTTCCTGCGGACGGTGCCAGCCCGCCGACACGTCGTCCATCGGCCGCTTCGACGGCATGATCCAGCTCAGCGCACTGGTCACGAGCTGCTCGGTGAGCAGGAAGTGGCCGGGCGCGAAGCATTGATAGGTGGTCGGGCAGCAGAACCGGTCGTCGAGCATCAACAGCTCATGGAGCATGGTCGTGCCCGACCGCCAGTGGCCGATGATGAACAACGGCGGGTCGGTGGCCGGAGGATTCGCAAGCTGCCGGCGGAAGCGGGCGGCCGCGAGCGGCTCGGCCAGAGAATTGAACGCCGCTGCCGCGGTGATCGTGCCGACGAGGCCCCAGCGCGAGGGCGAGGCACGGCCGCCGTGCTCCTTCACGAGATCGAGCCACACGCCGAGCGGCATCCCGTGCCAAAACCGCGGGCTCCACCACGGGTAGGCGTGAAACTTCTCCTTCGCAGGTTTCGGCACGGCGGGAGAGGCTGGGGGCATGTTCGGTGTCCAGGGTGGAGCTCACCGTTATAAACCCTGGAGCAGAAGCGTGTCGCTCCGCCGATTTGCCCTCGTTGGAGCGGCAGAGCGGTACTCGGCCGAACGCGGCACCGCTTTGTAGCGGCAGAGTGGTACTCTGCCGACTATCGCCGTGTGCAGACTACCAGTCTGCACCTACAAGCGAGGGTCGTCGGCCGGCACCGCGGCGACCCGCCGTGGCTCGAAGGCCGTCTCGAGCGCGGCGGCGAGCGTGTCGGGCGACGACCGCCCCGTCGCCCGGAGGCGTTCCGTGCCATCCGAGTCGAGCACGAGCAGCGTTGGAAATCCGTTCACTCCGAGCGCTCGGCACGTCTCGGCGTCACGATCGGCGTCGATGAGGACGCAGACGGCCCGGCGCGAGAGGGCCACGAGCCTGGGATCCCGAAGCGTCCGCTGCATCATGTCGGTGGAAAACCGGCACCAACTGGCGGTGCACACGAGGAGCAGGGGGCGGTCTTCGGCCTGGGCCCGTTGCCGCCCCGCCTCATGGCCGCCGACATACTCGATCGCCGGCGGCCCCCTCAGCCCGGTCACGGTTCCGTCGCCCAGGAGTGGCTGCGGCGACCGGGGCGCTTCGTCGCGAATGTCGCAGCCCGCGACGGCGACGAGGCACAGCGCCGCGGCCTGGCGCAGGCGGAACGGTGATGGGGCGGGGCGGGCCATGGATTCGGGGTGGTAGGCGGCGGTGTCGGGCGGAACAAGTCCGGTTCCCGCCCGTCGCCACAAACAGGGCAGGCCGGGCGGATGGCGCGGCCGCGGCAACCGTTGTGGCGCCGGCCTCGAAAGCCTATCGTCCCGCTCCCGTGATCCTCCCCGAGCCTGCACGCGCGACCGCGACCTGGGCCAGCACCGCGATCATCGTCGCGGCGCTCGGGTCGGGCTGCAGGCTCATGCCCCGTGGCGGCCCGGTGTCGCAAGACCTCGCCGTCGCCCGACGTCTCTCCAACGAGGGGCTGTCGGCGGCCGATCGCGATGATCTCGTGCATGCCGAAAGCCTGCTCGAACGAGCGGTGAAGAGCTGCCCCACCGACGTCGATGCCCGCCGGCACTACGCCGACGTGCTCTGGCGGCGCGGCGAGCGCATGGAAGCCGTCACGCAGATTTCGGAAGCCCTGCGGCTCTCGCCGGGCGAGGTGGCCCTGTGCCTCGACGGCGGCCGGATGTACATGGAGCTCGGCCTGCTCGACGATGCCGACCGGCTCGCCGCGGAGGCGGTCGCAGTGGCACCGGGATCGGCCGCTGCCTGGCGCCTCCGCGGGCAGGTGGCTCTCGCGCGGGGCCGTTCCGACGAGGCGCTCGCCGACTTCCACCGCGCCCTCGCGATCGCGCCCGACGATCGCGACGTGCTCCTCGACACCGCCGAGGTCTACCGGCGGCTCGGGCGGCCGCAGCGCTGCCTGGCCACGCTCGCGATCCTCGGCGACACGTACGGCCCGAACCAGACGCCGGCCCACGTGCTCGCCCTCGAAGGCATGGCCCAGGAGGCGCTCGGCCGGCCCATCGATGCCCTCGACAGCTACCGCCAGGCGGTGGCCCGCGGAGGCGGCACGCCCGACATCGAGGCGCGCATGGCGGCGATCACGTCCGCCCAGCGCGGCGCCACCGACGTCATTCGCCGGTAGTCGTCCGGCCGGTGAGCAGGTCGAAGGCGCCGATCGCCGGCACCAACAGCGCGAGCGTCGCGAAGCCGTAGGCCACGGCCGTGACGAGCAGCACCTGCAGCGGGTTGCCCTGCAGAAACCCGGTGATCGCCACGAACGTGAGCGCCGGCAGGAGGGCCGACGCCCAGGCGATCGCCGGCGACGGGTTGCGGGCCGAGAGCGCCGCGTAGAGCCCCACGGCGCCCCCCACGATCGCCGCGAGGAAGGGGGCCAGTTGCAGCTCGAAGCTCGAGCCGAAGGCCACCATGATCCGCATCACCGTGGCCACGCCGACGAACAGAAATGCCACGGTGCCGAGCGCCACGGCGATCGCCCGCCGCGACGACTGGTAGCAGAGCCCTGCGTGCAAGCCGAGCACCGCCGCGAAGAAGAGCAGGATCGCCATCCCGAGTGCGAGATACACCGCGTTCTCCGCCGACACGAGGCCGGCCACGGCGAGGGCTACGCACAGCGCCAGCGGCAGGATCACGAGTTCACGGGCCACGACGAGCACGCCGCCGAGTTTGCCCCACACGAACTCCGCCGGCTCGAGGTCGCTGACGAGCAGGAGGTCGAGTGACCCGCGGTCGCGCTCCGTGGTGACGCTCGTGACGGCCAGCGCCGCCACGGCCACGAGGCTGGCCAGCGCCATCGGCACCACGGCCACGGCGATCGCGAGACGGTCGGGACGGGCCGCCTTCGCCTCCTGCACGACGCCCGCCACGGCGGCGGCAAACAGCACGAGCCACGCCAGACGCACGAGCAGAATCGCCCGGCCGTAGGCGCGCGTGCGGATCTCGCGCCACAGGATCGGGTTGGTCCACACCTCCCGCGCCGGCCGCCGCACGCCGCCGGCCGGCACGGCCACCTGCTGCCGCGCTTCGCCCGCCACGTTCCAACGCCGCACGTTGGCGACCGCGATGGCGCTCGTGCCGGCGAGGATCGCCGCACAGACGGCGAGGAAGGGGGGCAGCAGCGCGACGCCGGCCGGATCGAGCGCGGCGAAGGCGGCCCGTGCGGGAGAGACGATCGCACCGGCATCGTCGCCGCCCCGGGCCGCCGCGATCTCGCCGGCGGCCAGCCAGGCCACCAGGGCGAAGAGCGTGATCGCGAGCGTCTGGAACGTCGTGTCCTTCCAGAAGGCCACCGTCGTCGCCAGGCTGGCCGCGGCGAGCGCGGCCGCCGCCGTCACGATGAACAGGCGGACAAGCTGTGATGGCTCGACGCCTCCGAACAACCCTGCGATCGCGAACACCGGCCCGGCCGCCACGAGCAACAACCCGACCCGCACGAGGCTCGCCGCCAGCTTGCCGAGCACGAGTTCCGCGTCGGAGATCCGGCTCACAAGCAGGAGTTCGAGCGTGCGGCGGTCTTTTTCCGTGGTCACGGCCACGGCCCCGGTGAGGGCGGCAGCCAGCATCGCCAGGCAGAGCTGCAGCGGGCCCAGAATCCGCATCAGCGTGGCGCCGAAGCGGGCCGTGTCGCCGGCCGTGGCCACCGACTGGGTGCCGGTTACCACGAGCCAACACGTGGCGATGATGGCCAGCAAGGCGGCAGCGTAGACGGCCCGGGCCACGAACAGCCCACGGGACCGGGGGGCGAACCGCAGTTCGCGTTCGAGAACGGCGCCGACGCGCATGCGCAATGGCCTTGCGGCTCAGGGGGTTGTGGTAGAAATCGTTCGTCAAAGATACAGTATTGGAATGTCGGGAGGGTATGACCTCCCGCCCCATTCAAGGAGACGAGCACATGGCGATGCGGCAGCGACTCTGCGGCGGGATGGTGGGTGCGATCCTGGTGGCGGCACTCGCCACGACATGCATCCCGGCCCGCGAGGCCCGGGCCCAGATCACGGCCCAGACGCTGATCGGCAAGGCCGTGTCAGACGACTCGCAAAACCAGGAGGTCACGGGCGCCATCAACCGCTTCCGCGACCGCGACATCGACGGCTGCCGTGCGATCCTCGAGCGCGTGAAGAGCAACAACGCGAAGCTGCCGCCCCCGGGCGTGATGATGGCGATGCTCTGGCTGAGCGTGAATCAGCTCGGCCCGGCCCGCGCCGAACTCGAAGACTGCATCGTCAAGTTTCCGAAGGATCCCGAACCCTATCTCATGATGGGCGATCTCGCCTTCCAGGATCGGCGCGTGACCGACGCCGACATGCTCTTCAAGGAGGCCACCCGACTCGGCGCCGAGTACTCCGAGAACGCCAAGCGGAAGCGCGACTTCGACATCCGCTGCAACGCAGGCAGCGCCGCCGTGGCCGAGGCCCGCAAGCAGTGGGAGCTCGCCCAGAAACATCTCCAGGCATGGATCGATCTCGACCCCGACAACGCCAGCGCCCACCAGCGCATGGGCATCGTGCTCTTCCAGCTGAGCAAGCCGCAGGAGGCACTCGAGCAGTTCCGCGAGGCGAAGAAGCTCGACCAGAAGGCCGTGCAGCCCGAGCTCGCCATGGCCCGGCTCTATGACGACGCCAAGAAGCGGGAAACGGCCAAGAAGCTCATCGAGGCGGCGATCAAGGAGGCCCCGAAGGATCCCGCCGTGCTCCTCGCGGCCTCGCAGTGGTATCTCGGGCAGAACGACCTCGAGCGGGCCAAGGCGATCGCCGAGGACGCCCTCAAGCTCGATGCCAAGAGCCTCGAGGGCCGGGTGGTGCGCGGGGCGATCGCCCGCGTGGCCCGCGACTACGCCACGGCGGAGAAGTTTTTCTACGACGCCCACGTGCAGTCACCCGGCAACTTTCCGGCGTCGAACTCGCTGGCGCTGGTGCTGATCGAGAGCGACGACAAGGACTCGCGGCAGCGGGCCCTCGAGATGGCTGAGGCCAACGTGGCGATGCACCGCGAAAACTCGCCGCAGCAGGTCAACGCGCTCACGACGCTGGCGTGGGTCTATTACAAGCTCGGCCGGCGCGAGGACGCGGAGAAGATCCTCGCCCAAATCACGCAGAACAACGCCCTCACCACCGACGGCGCCTACTACGTGGCCAAGCTGCTCTCCGACCGTGGCGAGAAGGATCGGGCCCGCAAGATCCTCGAAGAGGTGCTGGCCAACGAGCCGATGTTCGCGACGCGTCCCGACGCCGTCGACCTCCTCGCGAAGCTCAAGAAAGACGCGCCGTAGTCGGCATGTAGCGGCAGGCCTCCAGGCCTGTCGAATGGACGGAGATGGAGCTCCGTCCCCACACGTGGCGGCAGGTCTCCAGGCCTGTCGAATGGACAGAGCTGGAGCTCCGTCCCCACACGTGGCGACAGGTCTCCAGGCCTGTCGAATGGACGGAGCTGGAGCTCCGTCCCTACTGCGGCTCGGGCGCGATCGGGATTTCCTCGGGGACCCCTTCGCCCACGGGCATCGTGCGGATCGTGATGCCGCGTGCGGGCTGCATCGTGCCTGCCTTCCCGACTGCAGCCGCGGGTGCGCCGCGGCGCATCATCATCGCGCGGTTGCGGGCCCGGATGCGGTCGCTTCGCAGCGGGATGCCCGGGTAGGCCTCGATCGGCACTTCGAGGCTCGGCAGCCCGACCCGGCTGCCGTCGCCGAAGAACGTGAACATCTCGATCGCCCGCGCCGCGGGCGCAAGGCCCGCGCCAACTGCCATCGCCGTGAACAGCACCGCCACCAGGCGCCGACTCGCTGCGAGTCGCACCGGAAAGAGCCGCCTCATGAAACGCTTCCGGAAGGAGGGGTGCCGGCCACGGCACGCCCCACGCGGAAGTATCGGCGGCCGTCGCCGCGCCCGCGACGAATTCCCGGCGATTCTGCCCGACCGGCACGATCGGCACAGTCTGCCGCGCACGCGGCACAAAAAGGCCGGAGGCGCCACCTTTCCGCCTCTCCCCCTTGGAGAGGCCGGCCGCAGGCGCCATCTTTCCGCCTCTCCCCCTGGGAGAGGCCGGCCGCAGGCCGGGTGAGGGTGCCCCTGCAGCTGCGCGGATCCCCGCACCCTCACCCCGGCCCTCTCCCAGGAGGGAGAGGGAGAGGGAGAGAACGCCGGCACTCTTGCCGTAGGGAGAGGGAGAATGAGAGAACGCCGGCTCTCGCCCAGAGGCTGAGGGAACGTGGTAGCGGTCACTTTTTCCTGGCGCGAGGATACGCTTTCGGTATGCCGCCCTTTGTGACCCTCGTCGCCGCGGGAATCGCGGCCCTGGCCGCAGCCGTGGCGATCCGGCGCGTGCGCGGGTCCACCGCCGTGCCGGCGGCGTGGTGGGCCCTCGCGGCCTGCCTCGCCCTCGCGGCCGACGCGGGGGCGCACTGGGCTGGCTGGCTGACGTCGCCGGCCGCGGCGGCGCGGGTGCGGCTCGGCGTGGCGGCGCTCGCCGTCTGCCCCGCGATGTCGCTCCTGGGCGCGAAGCGGCCGCAGCACGGCGTGTGGCAGTTGATCGTGGCCACGCTCGCCGTCGTGGTGGCGATGCCGGCGCTCTCCGCCTGGCTCGTGCGGCCCGGCAGTCTGCCCGACGTGCATCTCCTTGGCCGCGGCTTTCTGGTCGTGCTCGCGGTGGTCGGCTGGCTCAACTTCGTGGCCACGAGCCACGGGCCCGCAGCCACGGCGATCGCGGCGGGCCAGCTCGCGTTTCTCCGCCCGTTCCTGCCCGGTGTGGCCACCGCCGCGGCGCTGCCGCAGCCGCTGCTCGATGCAGCCGGCGCGTGTCTCGTGGCGGCGGGTGCGGCGGCGGCGCTCGCTCGCCGGAGTGTGGTCGGGGCAGGCGGGGAGCCCGCCCCGCGCGGGAGCACCACGGTGACCCGCTGCATCGATCCGCCGTTCCTCGCGCTCCGTGACACGCTCGGCGCCGCCTGGGCGCTGCGGATCGCGGAGCGGTTCGACACCGTCGCGGCGGCGCGCGGCTGGCCCTGCCGGCTCCACTTCGCAGGCCTCGACGCCGGTGGCGATCCGGCCGACGACTCGTGGCATCGCGACGCGCTCCGGGCATTCAAGGCGCTGATGCACCGCTTCGTCGACGACGCCTGGCTCGTGCGTCACGGCTGGAAAGACCGTGCATCATGATCGACGCGTCCGACACTTCCGCGATCCGCGTGCGCGACCTCGTGAAACGGTATCCGGGCCGGCCGCCCGTCGAGGCGCTGCGCGGGCTGTCGCTCGACGTGCGCCGTGGCGAGTGCTTCGGCCTCCTCGGCCCCAACGGTGCGGGCAAAACGACCACGATTGAGATCCTCGAAGGCCTGCTCGCCCCCACGAGCGGCCGCGTCGAGGTGCTCGGGCTCACCTGGGCCGCACACGCCCGCACGCTTCGCGAGCGGGTGGGCGTGTCGCTCCAGGAGACTCGCCTCTCCGACAAGCTCACGGTGCTGGAGACGGCCCGGCTCTTCCGGTCGTTCTACAGGCGCGGCATTGCCCCCGAGGCGGCGCTCGACCTCGTGGGCCTCGTGCCGAAGGCCGCCGCCCGCGTCGCGAATCTCTCGGGTGGCGAGCGGCAGCGGCTCGCCGTGGCCACGGCGCTCGTCGGCTGGCCGGAGCTGTTGTTTCTCGACGAGCCCACCACCGGCCTCGACCCCCAGTCGCGCCGCCAGATCTGGGACCTCGTCGAGACCTGCCGCGCCTGCGGCCACACCGTCGTGCTCACCACCCACTTCATGGACGAGGCCGAGCGGCTCTGCGACCGGATCGCGATCGTCGATGCCGGCCGCGTGATCGCCCTCGGCACGCCGCCGCAACTCCTCGCCGAGTTCGGTGTGCCGCACCTCGACGACGTGTTCGTGAAGCTCGCGGGCCGCCGACTCACCGAGTCGGGCTGGACCGAACCCCTCGGCAACGGCACCGGAGGCCCGGCATGACCGACACGCCTGCACCCGCCGCGAGGCCGCTCCCGCCGCCCGTCGTCACCGACGGCGGCCATGCTCCGTTCATCGAGCTCGTCCGCAGCCGGCTGCTCGAGTTTTGCCGCGAGCCCGAGGCGCTCTTCTGGGTCTACGGGTTTCCGCTCGTGATGATCCTGTCGCTCGGCATCGCGTTCCGCCAGCAGCCGCTCGCGAGCCTCAGGGTCGACGTCGTCGCAGGCCCGCAGGCCGAGGCCGACGTGGCTGCGCTCGCTGCCGCGCCGGGTCTCACGACCACGATCCGGCCGCAGGCCGAGGCGGTCGAACGGCTCCGCACGGGCCGGGCCGACCTCGTACTCGAGCGCACGGCCGGCGCCGTCGAGTTTCGCTCCGATCCCACGCGGCCCGAAGCCGTGCTCGCCCGCGACCGGGCCCACGACGCGCTCGAGCGGGCCGCCGGCAGGCGCGATCTCCTCGCGGTGCGCGACACCCCGCTCGACGCCCCGGGCGGCCGCTACATCGATTTTCTCGTGCCCGGCCTGATGGCGCTCTCGCTCATGGGCGGCGGCCTGTGGGGCGTCGGGTTCGCGGTGGTCGAGATGCGGATGCGCAAGCTGCTCAAGCGGTTCTTCGCCACGCCGCTGGCGCACTGGCAGTTCCTGCTCGGCATGATGACGGGGCGGATGCTGTTCGTGATCCCGGAGATGGTGCTGCTCATCGTCTGTTCACGCGTGTTGTTCGGGGTGAAGCTCTTCGGCAGCCCGGCTGCGGTCGTCGCGTTACTCGCCCTTGGGGCCACGGCCTTCGCGGGGATCGGCCTGGCGGTGGCCGCGCGGGCGAAGACGCTCGAGGCGGTGTCGGGCGCGCTCAACCTCATCATGCTCCCGATGTGGCTCGGCTCGGGCGTGTTTTTCTCGCGCGAGCGGTATCCCGACTGGCTGCAGCCGTTCCTGGCGGCCCTGCCGCTCACGCCGCTCGTCGACGCCCTCCGGGGCGTGATGCTCGAGGGCCGCACGCTTGTCGGCTGCGGATGGGAAATCGCGACCGTCGCCGCCTGGGGGATCGCCTGCTTCACGATCGCCCTGCGGATATTCCGCTGGCAGTAGCCGCGTCGAAACGGCCCGCCGATGGCCCCTTCCGCGGAAGGGAGGTAGACTCCAAGGCTCCGACGAATCCTCGTGGAATCCTCCCGCGGACCAGCGTCGGCCGTATCCCTTCTTCTCTGTGGAGTGTTTCATGGCCGATTCAATCAACCCCGGTGCCGCCCCCGAACAGATGCAGGTGCCGGTCGACGAGTCGCACATCGTCGCCCACTACGCGAACTTCTGCCGCGTGACGGGCACGCCCGAGGAGCTGATCGTCGATTTCGGCCTCAACAAGCAGGTGGGGGGCACGGCCCCCGAGACGATCCAGCTCACGCAGCGGATCATCGTCAACTTCTTCACGGCCAAGCGGCTCGCCTACGCGCTCGGCATGGCCGTGCAGCGGCACGAGCAGGCATTCGGCATGCTCGAGACCGACGTGCAGAAGCGCGTGGTGCAGCCGCCGACGGGCAGGGCCTGAAGCGGCCGCTCGGTCGCCGTCCATCCGGTCGGCGACCGCTGACGCACGCACGAGTTCGGAATTTCACGCATGAGCACGGTCGACGAACGGGCGGTCGAGGAAGCGCGGCGGCAGATCCTCGCGATCGTCGACCAGATCCGCGCGCTCGCCCAGGGCGACATGAAGGAGGCCGAGTTTTTCTCGGCCTTGCTCGCCAAGTCGATCGAGGCGATGGGGGCCGTGGCCGGCATCGTCTGGCTCGTGCGCGATCAGGGCCGGGTGGAGTCGGTGACGGGGCAGGGGGTGGAGTTCATCGGGATCGCGCAGGATCAAGACGCCCAGGCGGCCCACGGCAAGCTCGTGGGGGCGCTGATGGGCAACCCCACGGGGCTGATCGTGCCGCCGCGGGCCGAGCTCACGAATGCCGACGGCAGCGCCGCGGCGAGCAACCCCACCGACCTGCTCGTGGTTGCGGCGCCGATCGATCGTGCCGGCACCCGCACCGGCCTGATCGAGATCTTCCACCAGCGCAACGCCCCCGAAGTGGAGCGCGGGTATCTCAAGTTTCTCCAGGAAGTCACCCAGCCGGCTCGCACGTTCCTCGATCGCCAGCAGCTCGTCACGCTCGACAGCCAGCAGACGGCGCTCGTGCAGGTCGACCGGTTCAGCCGGGCCGTCCACGAGACGCTCGATCCGGTCTCGACGGCGTTCGTGCTCGCCAACGAGGCCCGGCGGATCATCGGCTGCGATCGTGTGAGCGTGCTCGTGAAACGGGGCCGCAAGCTCCGGCTCGAGGCCGTGAGCGGCCAGGAGTCGATCGAGCGGCGGGCCTCGGCGGTGCAGGCCGTCGAGGCGCTCGTGCGGGTGGTGGCGAAGGCGGGCGACCCGCTCTGGCATCCCGACCCGGCCAGTGAACTGCCTCCCCAGATCGAGGAGGAGCTCGAGATCTACGTCGACGAGTCGCACGCCACGGCCCTGGCGATCATTCCGCTGGAGAAGCCGCGGCCCACGCCCGTCGTGCAGACCGGCGGCGTCGACGCGGTCGCCGTGGCCAAGGCCGAAGCCGCGCCCAAGGTGGCCCCGGAGCCGATCGGGGCGATCGTGGCCGAGTGGTTCTCGTCGAGCACCTTCGAAGGGGGCAGGCGGGCCCGCGTGGAGCTCGTGGCGGAACACGGCCGGGTGGCGCTCGCCAACGCGCTGGCCCACACGAGCCTGCCGCTCTATCCGCTGCTCAACCTGCTCGGCAAGTCGCGCGTGCTCATCGCCGCCCGCAACCTGCCGAAGACGATTCTCGCGATCCTCGCGGCGGCGGCGGCGATCCTCGCGCTCGTGCTCGTGCCGGCCGACCTTCGGCTCGAAGGCAAGGGCACGCTCGAGCCGGTGCACCATCGCGACGTGTTCGCGGGGATCGACGGCGTGGTCGAATCGATCGCGCCCGGCGTGGAACACGCGGCCGACGTGAAGGAGGGGCAGCTGCTGGCCACGCTCCGCAACATCGAGCTCGACGTCGCCCTCACCGACGTGCTCGGCCGCAAGGCGGCGAGCGAGGAGCAGCTCGTGTCGACACGGCGGGCGATTCTCGAAGACAACAAGATCTCGGCCGACGAGAAGACCCGCATGGCCGGCCGGGCCGCGCAGTTGCAGCGTGAGATCGAAAGCCTCGAGGCGCAGCGCAAGCTCTACGAGGCCAAGCGGCTCGACCTGGCGGTGCGAAGCCCGATCGACGGCGTGGTGGTGACCTGGCAGGTCCGCGACCGGCTCATGCTCCGCCCCGTGGAGAAGGGGCAGGTGCTCCTGAACGTGGCCGACAAGACGGGCCCCTGGGAGCTGGAGATTCATCTGCCCGACGACCGCCTCGGCCACGTGAACCGGGCGTACGCCGAGGCGAAGGCCGCCGGCCGTGAGCTCGAGGTCGACTACATCCTCGCCACCGACCCCGGCACCCGGCATGTGGGCACCGTGCGCGAGATCCACGAGCAGGCCGAGGTTCGCGGGGAGCAGGGCAACACGGTGCTCCTGCGGATCACGATCGATCCGTCGCGGCACGAGAAGGAGGAGCTCGGCGCGGGGGCGAGCGTCACGGCGCGGATCAACTGCGGCCAGCGGCCGCTCGGCTACGTCATCTTTCACGACCTCGTGGCGTTCATTCAGCAGCACATCCTGTTTCGCCTCTGGTGAGGACCCGGCCCATGCGTTCATTCCTGCTCCATCCGTTCGCCGCGGCCTGTGTCGCCTGCGTGGCCTGCCTGACGGTGCGTGCCGCGGAGTCGCCCGGTGAAGACCCGGTGCTCGAGCGCTGTCTCGTGTCGCTCGTCGAAGAGGCGAAGGTTCCGGCCCGCGAGGCCGGCGTGCTCATCGAGCTGCTCGTTCGCGAGGGCGACGTGGTCAAGAAGGGGGCCCTGATCGCGAAGATCGACGACAACCAGCCGCAGATGGAGCGGCGCAAGGCCGTGGCCGAGCACGAGCAGGCGGTGGCCAAGGCCGAGAGCGACGTCGACGTGCGGTATTCGATCGCCGCCGAGCTGGTGGCCGAGGCCGAGCACAAGAAGGCGCTCGAATCGCATGCCAAGGTGCCGGGGAGCGTCACGGAAGTGGAGCGCGACCGGCTCATGCTCAGCGAGAAGAAGGGGGAGCTCCAGATCGAGCAGGCCCAGCTCGAGCGCCGCCTCGCCGCGCTCGCCGCGCAGTCGAAGGAAGTGGAGGTGCTCGCCGCGGAAAACGCGATCGACCGCCGGCTCATCAAGAGCCCGCTCGACGGTGTCGTGGTGCAACTGTTTCCGCACCAGGGGGAGTGGATGCAGCCGGGCGACCCGCTCGCCCGCGTCGTCCGGGCCGACAAGCTGCGCGTGGAGGGCTATGTCGACGCCGCGCGTCTCGGCCCCGAGGAGGTGAGCGGCCGGTCCGTGACGGTGGCGGTGACGCTCGCCGGCGGCCGCCGCGAAACGTTCACCGGCCGGATCGTGTTCACGAGCCCGCTCGTGGAGAGCGGTGGCGACTACCGCGTGTTCGCCGAGGTGGAAAACCGCCAGGCTCCGGGCTCGCAGCAGTGGCTCCTCCGCCCCGGCCAGACCGCCTCGATGACGATCCATAAGTAGCGACAGGCCTCCAGGCCTGTCGAAAAAACCGTAGCGACAGGCCTCCAGGCCTGCCTGAAAAACCGTAGCGACAGGCCTCCAGGCCTGTCGAAAGGACAGAGCTGGAGCTCTGTCCCTACTCTCCCGCACTCATGGCCTCCGCCGACGTCTTCCGTTCGAGCACGACCCGTCCGGTGGGCCTCCGCCGGCGCGGCGACCTCGTAACCACGCGGCAGGTCTACCAGGGGCAGGCGTGGTGGGTGGTGAAAGACCCGATCGCGCTCTCCTACTACCGCTTCCGACCCGAGGAATATGCCCTCCTCGACATGCTCGACGGCGAGGCAAGCCTCGAAGATCTCAAGGACCAGTTCGAGGCCCGGTTTCCGCCGCGGCGGATCAAGCTCGACGAGCTCGCGCGGTTCGTGGCCACGCTCCACCGCTCGGGACTCGTGATCGGCGACCGGCCGGGGCAGGGCCCCCAGCTCTTCGAACGGCGCCGACAGAAGACCTTGCAGCAGTGGAAGTCCTGGCTCGGCAACGTGCTCGCCCTGCGGTTCCGCGGAATCGACCCCGACCGCCTCCTCGCCCGCCTCGACACCTGGCTCGGCTGGCTCTTCGAGCCGCCGGCGATCGCGGCGATGATGGTGTTCGCGGCAAGTGCGCTCCTGCTCGTGCTCGTGAACTTCGACACGTTCCAGGCAAAGCTCCCGGAATTCCACCAGTTCTTCGCCTCGGGCAACTGGCTCTACCTCGCGATCGCCCTGGCGTTCACGAAGGTCTTCCACGAGTTCGGCCACGGCCTCTCGTGCAAGCACTACGGAGGCGAGTGCCACGAGATGGGCGTGATGATGCTCGTGTTCACCCCGTGTCTGTATTGCGACGTCTCCGACAGCTGGATGCTGCCCTCGAAGTGGAAGCGGGCGGCGATCGGGGCGGCCGGGATGTACGTGGAGGTGATCCTGGCCTCGATCGCCACGTTCCTGTGGTGGAACTCCCACGGCGGCATCTTCAACCAGCTCTGCCTCGACGTGATGTTCGTGTCGAGCGTGTCGACGCTCATGTTCAACGCCAATCCGCTTCTCCGCTACGACGGCTACTACATCCTTTCCGACCTGCTCGAGATTCCGAACCTCAAGCAGAAAGCCAAGTCGATCACCGGCCGGATCGCGAGCAAATGGTGCCTGGGCATCAAGCCGCCCGACGACCCCTTTTTGCCGCAGCGGCGGCTCGGGCTCTTCGCCCTCTATGCCGTGGCGTCGGGCCTCTACGGCTGGATGGTGTCGCTCTCGATCTTTCTCTTCGTCTGGAACGTGTTCAAACCGTACCGGCTGGAGGTGATCGGCCAACTCCTGGCCTTCATGGCCCTCTGGGGCTTGGTGGTGCGGCCGGTGCAGGGCATGATCAAGTTTCTCAACATCCCCGGGAGGCGCGACGAAGTGAAGGCGGTCAACCTGACGATCGCGGCGATCGCGGCCGCGGCCCTCGTGGCGGCGATCGCGCTCATTCCGCTGCCGCAGCGGGTGTGGTGCGGGGCCGAGCTACGGCCGCGCGGCGAGGAGATCGTGTACGTCACGGAGGCGGGCCGCCTCGACAGCGTGGCCGTGAAGACAGGGGCGCTCGTGAAGCAGGGAGACGAGCTCGCCCGACTGTCGAGCATCGACCTCGACCTCCAGATCACGGAGCTCGAGGGCAAGGAGTCGGACGCCCGCACGCGGCTGGCGAGCCTCCAGCGCGAGCGGTTCACCGACCCGGCTGCGGGCCTGGAAATCGGCACGGTGGAGGAGTCGCTCAAGAGCATCACCGAGCAGCTGGAGAAGAAGCGGAAGAACCGCACCGAGCTCGTGCTCCGGGCGCCGCGCGACGGCATCGTGCTGCCGCCGACGAGCCTCCCGAAGCGGCCCGATGCCTCGGGCAAGCTCCCGGCGTGGCATGGCAGCCCGCTCGATCCCAAGAACCTCGGAGCCACGCTCCTCGAGGGCACGGTGCTCTGCATGGTGGGGGAGCCGGAGAAGTTCGAGGCGGTGATGGTGGTCGATCAGTCGGAGGTGGAGTTCGTGGGCCGGGGGCAGCATGTCGACCTCAAGCTCGACGCGTTTCCGTGGCGCACGTTCAGCGGCACGGTGGAGGAGCTCGCCGAGACGCATCTCGAGGCCAGCTCCGAGCGGATGAGCGTGAAGGCGGGCGGCCTCGTGCCCACGGAGACGGATGAATCGGGCCGCGAGATGCCGATCTCGACGAGCTACGAGGCCATGACGTCGCTCGACGACACCGAAGCGGTGCTCACGCCGGGCATGCGCGGCACGGCCCGGATCCAGGTGGGCAGCCGCACGGTCGGCCAATGGCTCCTCCGCCTCCTCTGGCAGACCTTCAACT
>JBAXUY010000072.1:0-15471 GCA_037129475.1 Planctomycetia bacterium
AAGCAAAGATCGGCACGATGCCGATGCTTTGCGTGAACATAGCCGCGACGGGCAGTCCCGAACCTCGCCCGTGGCGACGGAGCTCCAGCTCTGTCGATCGACAGGCCTGGAGGCCTGTCGCTACAGCGCCAAGGACTTTCGGCGGAGTCGGGAAGGTGGGCACGCGCAGACGAAGGAAGTCGTTGAGGACTTTTTGGCGCCTGAGCAAAACCCACGAGTCCTGGACTCTCAACACGACCGGAGGCGAGCATGCCTACGGCCGGCTCGGGGCGTGGGGCCCCGAGCCGGGCCGTCTGCCTGTGAGTCCGTGCTATTCCGCACCCGCGAGGAACGTTTCGAGCTGCTTCGAACGCACCGGGTGCTGGAGCTTCTTCACCGCCTTGGCCTCGATCTGGCGGACACGCTCGCGCGTGACGCGGAAGATGCGGCCCACCTCCTCGAGGGTATAGGTGTAGCCGTCGGTGAGGCCGTACCGCAGGCGGATGATCTCACGCTCGCGGTAGGTAAGCGTCTTCAAGAGCGACTCGATCCGGTCCTTGAGCAGGCCGTTCGTCGTGGCCTGCGTGGGGCTCTCCGCGCCCACGTCCTCGACGAACTCGCTGAAGCTGGCGTCTTCGCTTTCTCCGACGGGCCGGTCGAGGCTCATCGGTTGACGTCCCATGTCGATGACGCGACGCGCCTCCTCCAGGCCGACGTCGGCCGCCTGCGCGATCTCCTCGACCGTCGGCTCGCGGCCGAACTCGTGGAGCAGCTTCTTGGCGGTCGTGCGCAACTTGGAGAGCACGTCGATCATGTGCACCGGGATGCGGATCGTCCGCGACTGGTCGGCGATCGCCCGCGTGATCGCCTGCCGGATCCACCACGTGGCATAGGTCGAGAACTTGAAGCCACGGCGATACTCGTACTTGTCCACCGCCCGCATCAGGCCCGTGTTGCCCTCCTGGATGAGATCGAGGAAGGAGAGGCCGCGGTTGCGGTATTTCTTGGCGATCGAGACGACGAGCCGGAGGTTGGCGGCCGACAGGTTGCGCTTGGCGACCTCGTATTCCTCCTGGAGCTTGTCGAGCATGCCCACCCGCTTGCGGAGCGACCGGGGGCTCTCGAGGGTGGAGAGCATGAGATCGCGGAGTTCCTTCCGCATGTCGGCGCGGTCGTCACGCGAACCCTCGCCGTGGTGCATGACGCGGAGGTCCTGCTGCAGACGGTCCATCCGCGACGACATCCCGCGCAGCAGTTTCATGAGCGGCTGCACGCGGCGGGTGCGCAGGCTCAACTCCTCGACGAGCGTGAGCGACTTCGCCCGGGTACGGCGAAAGCGCGTACGGGCGGCGAGCGCGTCGGCGGGCGACGTGCGTTTGCTGATCAGCAGGCGGAAGTCGGTCCGGCTCTGGGCGATGAGGTGCTCGAGGGTGGCAAGGTTGTGCGGCATCCGCGCCAGGACCTGTTCCTTCGTGAGCCGCTCCGTGAGAGACACCTTGATCGTGCGGTCAAACGGGAGCGAGCCCTCGTGGACGCGCTTGAGCGTGTCGACGGTGGACCGCATCGAGTAGGCGCAGCCGAGGATCGCCCGGCGGAACCGCTTCCGCGTCACCTCGATCCGCTTCGCAAGCGAGATCTCCTCCTGCCGGGTCAGCAGCGGAATTTCCGCCATCTGGGCCAGGTACATCCGGATCGGGTCGTTGGCGGCATTCGAGGGCGCGGTGGTGATGGGCTCGTCGCGGCGCGGCTTGGCCGGCGTCGTCTGAGCGGCCTCGTCCAGCGACGACTCGGGAGCGGGCGGCGTATCGACAAGGTCGATGCCCTTTTCTTCGAGGGCCACGAGGAGCGCATCGATCTTCTCGGGATCGACCGCCTCGTCGGGCAGGAACGCATTGACCTGGTCGAACGTGAGGTAGCCCTGGGACAGGCCGGTGGTGATCAGGGACTCGAGTTCGTGGTCGCCGTGGGGCGCCGCTGTCGATTTTGGCCGGGCCTGGGTTGCGTTCCTGTTGGTCATGCTCATCGTGGTCTCCTTCACCATCGTACCGTCACTCGCGCACCGCCCCCCGGCTGCCGTGGTGAAGTCCGCGGCCGGCCGATTGCAGCGACGAGGCGGGCATCCTCACCCATCCTTGGGATCGGACATGCCCTGGGCGGCCCGCCGCTGAGCGACGAGCCGTTCCAACAAAGCCACCTCCGAGCCGGGATCCAGCCCGGAGGATTTCAAGGCGAGCACGCTCGCATGCGCCTGCCGCTGGGCCGAGCGGCGTCGCAACGCGTCCTCGAGATGGTGCAGGCGCTCCGACGAGTCGACCGCACCGCGACTGGCGGTGGCTTCGTCGACGGCGACAAGCAGGCTCTGCAGGGTCGGGTCGGTGATGGCGAGGAGCAGTCCCGACAGGGCGACGGGCTTCCCGGCGTCGTGGAGGTGGCGGGCGGCTTCCAGCACCGTCCGGCCTTCCGTGCTCTCGAGGTCGGAGGCCTGCACCTCGCGAACCACGAGCCCGACGCTGTCGGGCACGCCCACGAGCACCTCGATGACCTCGCGGTCCCACGCGGGCAGCCGTCCGACGGCCATGGGCGGCGGACGGTCGGCATTCGAGGCCGTGGCGGGCGCGGCATGCTGCGACCGGAGTTCGCGCAGCCGGTTCTTGAGCGCATCGCGAGACAGGCCGAACCGCCGCGACAGCCGGCCGAGAACCTGATCTTCGCGGAGTTGCCGTTGGGAGGGGCTCAACGGCGATCGTTCCGACACGGCCGCCAACGGCTTGAGCACGCTCTCGACCGCCGCCAACACGGCGTCGTCACCGTCACGGCCGGCGAGTTTCGCCACCGCCTCCTCCATCCGATACTCCAGCGGATCGACAGCGGCGGCGAGCAGCGACTCAAAGGCGTCCTTCCCGCGCTCGAGGATGAACTCGCACGGATCGACGCCCGCCGGCAGCCGGGCGATCCGCACGTCGATCGGCTCGGCGAGGATGACGTCGAGGATTTCATCGGCACGCCGACGCCCGGCGTCGTCTCCGTCGAGCACGAGCACGATCCGGTCTGCGTACCGCCGCAACAGCTTCGCATGCCGCTCGCCAAGGGCGGTGCCCAGCACGGCCACGACGTCGTCGATGCCCGCCTGCCGCGCCGCCAGACAGTCGGTGTAGCCCTCGACGACGACGGCCCGGCGCGACGTCGCCATCGCCTCCCGGGCGGTGTCGAGCCCGTAAAGCATGGAGCTCTTGGAAAACACGGGTGTTTCCGGCGAGTTGATGTACTTCGCCGCATCCGAAGAGGCCCCCGGGAGGACGCGGCCACCGAAGGCGACGCACCGCCCGAGCGGATCGCGGATCGGAAAGATCACGCGGTCACGAAACCGGTCATAGTGGCCGGAGCGATCCTGGCGCTCGACGATCAGGCCGACGCGGGCGAGCTGGGCCGAGGAAATGCCCGCGGCCGTCGCCTGGCGCAGGAGCCAGTCCCATGCGGGGGGCGCGAAGCCGAGTTCGAACCGTGTGATCGTGTCGGGCGACAGCCCGCGGCCGGCGAGGTAGTCGCGGGCTGCACGGGCTTCCGGACTGCGTTCGAGGCAGGCGGCAAAGCGATCCGCCGCCCAGCCGAGCGCCTTGAAGAGCGCCGCCTTGTCATCGGTGGACAGTCCGCCGCGGCCGCGGGTGATGGGGATGCCCGCCCGGTCGGCCAACTGTTCGAGGGCTTCGCGAAACTCCAGCTTCTCCATCTTCATGATGAAGGTGAAAGCGTCGCCGCCGATGTTGCACACCCAGCAGCGGAACGTCTGCCGCTCCGGGTTGACCTGCATGCTGGGGCGCGAGTCGTCGTGCCAGGGGCAGAGGCCGGTCATGGCCTTGCCGGCACGCCGCAACGATATGTACGACCCGATCAGGTCGACGATGTCGGTCGCGTCGCGAACCCGCTCCTTGAGATCGTCGTGGAGCGACGAACCGGCGGCAGTGGATGACGAAACCGGCGAAGAAGCCACGCGAACACTCCGAAAACCGACCCGCGAACAAGGAACCGCCGGAATGTAGGCCGCGGCCCCGGGTGGGTCAATCTCAAGCGGATGCCGCGCATCTTGCCCAGTTTGCGGCGGCTGCGGCGCTCGGTCGAGCGGCCGCGCCTCGTCAGGACAGCAGTCGCTGCACGCTGTCGAGCAGCCTGTCCATGGCGAACGGCTTGCGGATGTAGTCGTCGACGCCGAGCATTTCGGCGTAGGCCTTGTGGCGGCTGCCCTCGTTGGCCGTGATCATGATCACGCGCAAGGGCACGGGCCTGCTGCGCCGCAGCCGCTCGAGCACGAGAAAGCCGCTGCGTTTCGGCATCATCATGTCGAGCACGACGAGATCGGGATTCTCCTGCTCGGCGAGCACCAATCCCTGGTTGCCGTCGCGGGCCACGAGAATCTCATACCCCTTCGACTCGAGCACCGTTTTCATCGACTCGACGATCTCGACGTCGTCGTCCACCAGGAGCACGCGCTTGCCGCCGGAGGCCTTGGCGGCCGTGGCGGTGGCCGCCGGCTGCGGCGAGTCGTCGATCGGATCGGCGGTTTTGGCGACTTTTTTGACGCGTTTTTGAGCGGGCATGCGGCAATCCGAAAGCAGAGTGAGGCGTGTCAGGAGCCTGTTTCAGGTCATCCAACGGTCGCCACAAGAGTACCAAGAAAGAAGAGCCACTGCCAAACCGCTGCGGAGCGGCGGCACGGTGCCGCCGGAGAACAACGTCATGCGGCATCCGTGGCCGCGGGACGGTCGGTCAGAAACAGGGCTGCCCCGGCGAGGCCGAATGCCGCCCCGAGGCAGATGTCGCTTGGATAGTGGGCCGATGTGGCCACGCGTTGCAGGGCAGCGCTCATGGCCAGGGCGACAAACAGCCAGCGACCGCGCGGATAGCGCCAGGCCAGCGCCGCGAGGAGTCCACAGGCGACGGCCGCATGCCCGGACGGAAAACTGTTGGCGTCGGAATGGTGTCCGCCGGCGGGCACGAGTCCGAACGTGGTGAACGCGGAGGCCTGGGAAGCGATGTCGATGGCTCGCGGCCGAGCCCGATCCACACACAGCTTCACGAGGTCCACCACCAGTCCGCCGCAGGCCGTGGCGCCGATCATCCGGGCCATCCGCTCCTGCGGTGCCGTTGGCTGGAACGACGGCCAGCGGATGGCCGGCCAGCGGAGCGAGGGCAATGCGAGAGCGGGATCGAGCACGAGCGCCGTCACGAGGAGCACCGTCACGCCCATCGTATGGGCGAAGACCTCGGAGAAATTGAGGAACCGGAGCAGTTCCTTCGGCACGCCCCCCGCCTTGCACCACTCCGCGACCGGCAGGTCGATCGTGAGCGCCGCCACGCCCACCAACGCCAGTGCGACAGCTGTGGCTGCGAGTGTCTTCCGAGGCCAGGCAGCGGCTCGAGGCGGCGCGGCAGACGGAAGTTCCACGGAGGCACGGCTTGTCGCGGTCATGCAGGGAATCGTCGCACAGCGACGGCGTCGGGGTCGAGTCGAATTTCGGCCCTCACGTCCAGAGACTGCGGTCGAGCAGGCGATAGTTGATCGCCTCGCTCACGTGGGCGCAGCCGATCGCGTCGGCCGCATCGAGGTCGGCGACCGTGCGGGCCACCCGCAGCACCTTGTCGTGCGCACGGGCCGAGAGTCCGAGGTCGGCCACCGCCCCGCGGAGCAGGTCGACGGCGGCCGGCTCGAGCGGGCAAAACTCGCGAATCTGACGGCTCGACATCCGCGCATTCGAGCGCGTCGGCAGGTCGGCGAAACGACGGGCCTGCCGTTCGCGGGCCGCCAGCACCGCCTCACGGATCTGGCCGCTCGACGTGCCGGCCCGCGACGACGCCAGTTCTCGAAACGGCACCGCGGGAACCTCGAGATGGATGTCGATCCGATCGAGCAGCGGCCCCGATACCTTGCCCATGTACTTCTCGACCTGCGGCGCCGTGCACTGGCACTGGCGTCGCGGATCCCCCCGGTAGCCGCATGGGCAGGGATTGAACGCGGCGACGAGCATGAAGTCGGCGGGGAATCGGGTCGTCGTCCGAGCCCGGCTGATCGTGACGGTGCCATCCTCGAGCGGCTGACGCAGCACTTCGAGCGTGCGTCGATTGAATTCCGGGAGTTCGTCGAGGAACAAGACGCCGTTGTGGGCGAGGCTGATCTCCCCCGGCATCGGGATCGAGCGGCCTCCCACGAGCCCGGCCTCGGAGATCGTGTGGTGCGGCGCGCGGAAGGGCCGCGTCGCAAGGAGCGGCTGGCCCGCCGAGACGAGCCCCAACGCACTGTAGATGCGGGTCGTCTCGATCGATTCAGCGGCCGTGAGCGGCGGCAGGATCGTCGGGATCCGTTTGGCGAGCATCGTCTTGCCGCCACCGGGCGGCCCGACCATGGCCACGTTGTGGCCGCCGGCCGCGGCGACGCAGATCGCCCGCTTCGCCGACTCTTGCCCGCGCACGTCGGCGAAGTCGATGTCGTAGTGGGCATACCGCTCGAACCATTCGGTGACCCGGGGCGCCGTCGGAGAAATCTGCAGATCCCCCGAAAAGAATCCGACCGCTTCAGCGAGCGTGGTGACGGGAATGATCTCGATGTCCTCGACGACGGCAGCCTCGGTCGCGCTCGCCGCCGGCACGACCACGCCTCGCAGCTTCTTCTGCCGGGCCGCCGTGATCGCCATCGACAAGGCACCGCGGGCAGGGCGCGTGAACCCCTCGAGCGAGAGTTCGCCCACCACTGCGTAGTCGTTGAACCGCGCGGAGGAAAACTGCCCGCTGCCGGCGAGGATGCCGAGCGTGATCGGCAGGTCGAACGTCGCGGCCTGTTTCGGAATCTCCGCCGGGGCGAGATTGACGACGATCCGGTCGTTGGGACGGTGGAACCCGGAATTCACCATCGCCCGGGCCACGCGATGGGTGCTCTCCTTGATGGCGGCGTCGGGAAGGCCGACGAGAACGGTCGAGGGCAGCGCCCCGCTCGAGACGTCGACCTCGACGTCGATCGGCACGGCATCGATGCCAAACAGCGAAAATGTCTGCAGGCGGGCGAGCATGAGGGAGTCCTTTCAGGCGGATGTCGTGCAGCAAACAATGCACGTGGTTCGGGGAGTGTACAGACTTACACCATGTGGTGCAAGGGGGGCGGGCCGGGCACGATCGGGCCCGTTTCGGCTACGCTGCTGGGGATGCCCCGTCTCCCGATCACCTGCGCAGCGATCGTCGCCGTCGTGGCCGTTCTGGCGTGCGGCGCGGCGGTGCGCGCCGACGAGGGAATGTGGCTGTTCAGCCACCCGCCACTCGACCGCATCGCCCGTGACCACGCGGCAACGCTCGGGGACACCCGGCTCACCCCGGAGTGGCTTGCGCACCTCCAGCTGGCATCGGTCCGGTTCAACTCGGGTGGCTCGGGGTCGTTCGTGTCGGCCGACGGCCTGGTGCTGACCAACCATCACGTGGGCGCAGACGCCCTGCAGAAGCTCGGTACACCCGAGCGCAACCTGTATCGGGACGGGTTTCTCGCGGCGACGCATGAGGACGAGCTGCGCTGCCTCGATCTCGAGCTCAACGTGCTGATGTCGATCGAGGATGTGACGCCGCGTGTGCAGGCGGCGGTGGGGGGCCGCACGACCGCGGACGACGCCTTCGCCGTGCGTCGGCGGGTGATGGCGGACATCGAACAGGAGTCGCTCGCGGCCACGGGGCTGCGGAGCGACGTCGTCACGCTCTACCAGGGCGGACGGTATCACCTCTATCGATCGAAAAAATTCACAGACGTCCGTCTCGTGTTCGCGCCGGAGCACCAGATCGCGTTTTTCGGCGGCGACGCCGACAACTTCGAGTTTCCCCGCTACGACCTCGACGTCTGCGTGTTTCGGGCCTACGAGGACGGCAGGCCGGCCCGCGTGCCCCACCATCTCGCCTGGGCCCGGCGTCCGGTCGCCGCCGGCGAGCTCGTGTTCGTGTCGGGCCATCCCGGGCACACCGATCGCGCGAACACGGTTCGGGAACTGCTCGCGATGCGCGACCGACAGGTGCCGTTTGCACTCGGCATGTTGAATCGGCTCGAAGCGCTGTATGCGGCCTACGGTGGCGAGGGGCCGGAGGAACGACGGCAGGCGATGGGCGATCTGTTCGGCGTGCAGAACGGCCGCAAGAACCGCGAGGGCCTGCTCGCCGCTCTGCTCGATCCGCCGCTGCTCGCCCGGAAACGTGCGGCCGAAGCCAGGCTCCGCACACTCGTGGCGGGCCGTCCCAACGCGACGAGCCCGTCGCCTTTCGAGCGGATCGAGCGGGCCGAGGACGATCTCGCACGGGTGACGCTGCGGCACAACTTCCTGGAGGGCGCGGTGGGCTTCAACACCCAGTACTTCACGAACGCCCGAATGCTGGTGCGGGCCGCCGACGAGGCTGCGAAGCCGAGCGGCGAGCGGCTGCGCGAGTATCGCGACTCGAACCGGGAGTCGCTCGAACTGCAGCTCTTCTCGCCGGAGCCGCTGTACGACGCCTTCGAGTCGATCAAACTCGCCGACTCGCTCACCGCACTTGCCACATCGCTCGGAGCCGACGATCCGCTGGTGGTCGCCGTGCTCGCGGGGAAGTCGCCGCGGGAACGGGCAGCCCAACTCGTCGGCGGGACGGCGCTCGGCACCCGGCCCGGCCGCGGGCGGCCGGACACACGCCGGTCGCTGTATGACGGAGGCAGGGCGGCGATCGACGCATCTCGGGATCCGATGCTCGCGTTGGCGCGTCTCGTGGACGCCGAGGCGCGGGCGGCGCGGAAGGTCGTCGAGGCCGCCGGCGAGGTGAAGCGGCAGGCGCATGCCGAGATCACCCAGGCCGTGTTCGCGGTCGAGGGGGAGGGCATGTATCCCGATGCGACGTTCACGCTGCGGCTGGCCTACGGCACCGTGAAGGGCTACGAGGAGGGCGGGCACGATGTGCCGGCCGCGACCACCTATCGCGGCCTCTTCGCCCGGGCCGACGAGAAGCGGGAGACGCCTCCCTTCGACCTGCCCCCGCGGTGGCGTGAGCGACGGCCGCAGCTCGAGCGCGACCCCCTGTTTCTCGACACGCCGTTCAACTTCGTCTCGACGGCCGACATCATCGGCGGCAACTCGGGCAGCCCCGTCGTGAACGTGCGTGGGGAACTCGTCGGGCTGATCTTCGACGGCAACATCCAGTCGCTCGCGCTCGACCTCGCCTACGACGACACCCGGGCGCGGGCCGTGGCCGTCGACGCGACGGGGATCACGGCCGCACTCGACAAGGTGTACGCCGCCCGGGCGCTGCTGGCGGAGATCGAGGGCGCCGCCACGCCGGACCGCCCTCCCGCGGCCGCCGGCGACTGGCGGTCGCTCTTCGACGGCCGCGCGCTGGGTGGCTGGAAGGCCACGGCATTCGGTGGCGAAGGGGAGGTGGCGGTGGTGGACGGGGCGATCGAGATCGGCATGGGCGCCGACTTGAGCGGCGTGACGTGGTCCGAGAACTTTCCGCGCCAGCACTACGAGATCGCGCTCGAGGCCCGACGCGTGGCCGGCAACGATTTCTTCTGTGGGCTCACGTTCCCGGTCGGCGACGATCCCTGCAGCCTGATCGTGGGCGGCTGGGGTGGCGGCGTCGTCGGGCTGTCGAGCATCGACGGGCTCGACGCGGCCCACAACGACACGACGCTCTATCGTGCGTTCGACACCGGCCGCTGGTATGCGGTGCGCGTGCGCGTGACGCCGGAGCGGATCGAATGCTGCCTCGACGAGGAGGGCGTGATCGACCAGCCGCTCGAGGGGCGGAAGCTCTCGATCCGGCAGGAGGTGATGCCGTCGCTGCCGCTCGGCATCGCGACCTACGCCACGACCGCGCAGGTTCGCAACATCCGCTGGAGGCCGTTGCCCGTGGGGGGAGCGCCATGACGGAGCCCGGGGCCGATCCACCGCACGATGCGCGGAGCGAGCCGGACAAGCTGCGGCGCCGGATCGCCGAGGAGGCGGCCCGGCTCCTGGCCCGCGGCGGCGATTCGGAGCGGTCGCGGTATCGGGCGGCCCGTCGCGTGGGGCAGGGGTGGGTGCCGCCCGACCAGATTCCGGCGCACGACGAGGTGCGGCGCGAACTGCATCGCGTCGCCGACTCGGGGCACGGGTTCGCCGCGCTCGTCGGCGATCGGTTCGATCGGATCGCGGCCACCGTGGCTCCGCTCGCCGCCCTGCGGACCGATCCTGCGCGGCACCTCGAGGCCGACGTGCTCGAACACGCGCTGCAGGTCTTCGACCTGGTCCGCGACGAGCGGCCCTACGACGAGGAGCTGCTCACGGCCGCACTCGTGCACGACGTGGGCCGCGCGATCGATCGGGCCGATGCCGTGGCGGCGGGCCTCGCAGCGCTCGACGGTCTCGTGACGCCGCGCACGGCATGGCTCGTGGAGACGCTGCCCGCGGCACGGGCGTATCGCGACGGCACGCTCGGCCAGCGGGCGCGGCACCGTCTCGAAGCCCACCCCGACTTCGAAGACGTGCTCCTGCTGGCGGATGCCGACCGCGGGGCGCATGTGCGGGACTGCGCCACGCCGACGCTCGACGAGGCGATCGCGGTGCTGCGGGCGCTCGCGCAGGAGGAGACGGGCGGGCCGTGACAGGCTGAAGCCTGTCCTACGCGTCGGGAGACTGGCCGCCGAGGGCCGCCTTCACCGTTTCGCGGGCTTCCCGCCAGCGGGTCTTCACGGTGCGCTCCGAGCAGCCGAGGAGCGTGGCGATCGTCTTTTGGTCGGCCCCGAGAAACCAGACGAGGTGGAACACCTCTCGGGTCTCGTCCGGCAGCCGCTCGACCGTCTCCTGGAAAATGGTCCACCGGTCGAGGGCCGTGTCGGCGGCCGGAATGCGGTCGATGTACCGTTCCCCCGCCGTCGAGCGCCCGGGGCCCGCAGGCAGGATGTTCGTGCCGTGGTTCGCGGCGTACGACTCCGGCCCGGCGTGTTTGCGGGCGAGGTCGAGCAGTTCACGCCGCACTTCGGTGGCGGCCAGGGCCAGCACCGTGCGCGGCGAATCGATCTTCATCTGGCCGAGCGTGCGGTGGAGCCGCATGGCGGCCGCTTGGAACACGTCGTCGGTGTCGTCCCAGCGGCGCACGTTGGGAAACCGCGACAGCATCCGGTGGGCGAGGTGCCTGAGGCGACCGCTGCAGAGTTCGATGATCGTGTCGCGGGCCGACAAGTCGCCGGCCGCCAGCCTGACCAGGCAGTCGCCGACGTCGGGCGGCAGGGGGGCGGCTGCGTCCATGGAGTGGAACTGCCCAGGGGCCGTGGGTGGCGTTTTTCCCGCTGAATGCTACCACGTTTGCCCCTCGCACCGGCGGCGCCCGTTTTATGGAATGGAGGACCAGTTCATGCCCCGCCGTTCCACGCCCGACAGCCGGAGGATGCCGATCCCGCAGGCTCACGAAATTCTCGGCCTGTCGCCTCGCGAGGACGACGCCGTGAAAGTGATCGAAATCGCGCAGGTACTCCTCAGACGCTGGCGTCGTGTGCCCATGGCTGCCGAGGAGGCCGGTTTTCCGCACCGGGCGGGGCAGGCCCGGAACCGGATTCGGAAGATCGTCGCTGCTCGCCAGGCGATCCTCGAGAGCATCAACGCCCGCTGGCGTGACGAGTAGAACCCCCGCCCGCGGGTGATACACTCCAGCATGCCAGGGAGTGATCGTTTTGCATCCGAGGATCGCGTGCAGGCAAGCTCGGTGGACCGTGCGCCGGAACGTGCCTGGTCCGACGCCGATTCGCGGGCGTCCCACGCTGATCGCGGGTTGACCGATGGCTCGGACGGCTTCGGCCTGAGGTTCGACGATCCGCTCATCGTCGCTCCAGGAACCGTGCTCGGCGGTGCCACGATCCTGCGGCTCCTCGGCGAGGGGGGCATGGGCCGCGTCTACGAGGCGCGGCAGGCGGCGCCCGACCGACTCGTGGCGGTCAAGATGCTGCGCGATGCGATCGTCTCCCGGGAGCAACTCCAGCGGTTCGGGTACGAGGCCGAGGTGCTCGGCAGGCTTCGCCATCCGCACGTCGCGCAGATCTTCACGTCGGGGGTCCATCAGCATGGTGCGATCGCGGTGCCGTTTTTCATCATGGAGCTCATCCCCGACGCGCGGCCGATCACGCTCCATGCGGCCGAATGCCGGCTGGATCTCCGGGCGCGGGTCGAGCTCTTCCGTCGCGTGTGTGATGCCGTCGCGCACGGGCACCGCAAGGGTGTGATCCATCGCGATCTCAAGCCGGCCAACATTCTCGTCGATTCCGCCGGCGATCCGAAGGTGATCGACTTCGGCGTGGCCCGTTCAACCGCACCTCATGCGGCTCACGCCCCACCGCGCACGCTGGCGGGACAACGCATCGGCACGCTCCTCTACATGAGCCCCGAGCAGCTCGACGGCCGGGTCGACGAGATCGATGCCCGCACCGACGTCTACGCGCTCGGTCTCGTGCTCCACGAACTCGTCGCCGGGCAGCTGCCGCACGACGTGCAGGGAACGTCGCTCCTGGAAGCCGCGCGGACGGTGCAGGACGTCGGCCCGAGGGCTGCACGGGCCGTCGAGCGGGCGGCCGTCGCCGCTGGGTGCGGCCGGTTCGCCGCCCGATCGCTGGCGGCAATCGTGAACGCCTGCCTCGCGGCGAACCCCGCCGACCGCTACGCGACGGCTTTGGAGGTGGCGGCTGAACTGGCCCGCTGGACGCAGGACGAACCGGTGCTCGCCCGGCCGCCCACGTGGGGCGAATCCGTGGGGCGGTTGGTGCGTCGTCACCGGGCGGCTGCCGTGGCGACGGTGGTGGCCGCGGTGTCGCTCGCGACCGCCTTCGTCGGGATATCGGTGTTTTCGCTCACGGCCGCTCGGAAGGCGGCCGAAGCGCGGGCCGAGCTCTACCACGCCACCGTGCTCCTGGCGGCCGAGGCGCGCGACCGCGACAGCCTGCCCGAAGCGCGGCGCCAGCTCGCAGCCGCCGAGGCGCTTGTGGCCGACGCGGGCGGGCGGCGGCCCATCGAACTGGAATGCCTCGCGGCATCGCTCGACGACTCGATCGCGGTGGTGCCGGGCCATGCGGCCGACGTACTCGCGACGGCGTGGTCACCCGACGGCATGCGGCTGGCCACCGGTGCCCGCGACGGCTCAGCGCGAATCGTGGCCGCGCCCGGGACTGACGGCGCAGTGGTGGAACTCCTCGGGCATGAGGCCGATGTGTGGCGGATCACGTGGTCACCCGACGGTGCGCAGGTTGCCACGGCGTCGGCCGACAAGACGGTTCGGATCTGGGACGCCGTGACGGGCCGCGAACAGCGCCGGATCACCGGGCACAACAAGCGGATGTATGGCGTGGACTTCAGCGGCGATGGCGAAGTGATCGCGACGTCCGGAGCCGATCACACCGCCCGGCTCTGGGACGTTGCGACTGGCGCCGAGATTCGCGTGCTCGCCGGGCACGGGGGAACGGTATTTTCAATCGAGCTGTCGCGAGACGGCCGCATGGCCGCCACCGCGTCGCAGGATGGGACGGTGCGGCTCTGGAACATCGAGGACGGCACGGTGCTTCGCACGCTCACGGGGCACGACGACTGGGTGTTTCACGCCGCACTTGCGCCAGACGGCACACGTCTGGCCACGGCATCGGAAGACGGCACCGTCAAGGTGTGGAGCGTCGCGAGCGGCAGGTGCACCAAAACCCTCGTGCATCCGCTGCGCGTGAATTCGGTGGCGTTCACGGCCGACGGGCAGCATGTGGCGACGGCTTCGCACGACGCGGTGCTCCGCGTGTTCGCCGTGGGCAGCGGGAGGGAGGTGCGCCGTCTGCGGGCGCACGACGCCGCGATCTGGACGGTGGCATGCGCCGCCCAAGGAAATCGAATCGCGACCGGCTCCGGTGACCATACCACGCGTATCTGGACGGCTGACGGCGCGTGCGCTCCCGTCGTGAAGGCGGGAGCCGCGGTGCGGGCGGTTGCCTGGTCGCCCGACGGTGGCCTGATCGTCGGCGACGGAGACTCGACCATCCGTGTGCATGACGGCAGCACGCTCACCGTCCGGCGGCAACTCTCCGGGACCGTGGGAGCCATTCATGACGTGGCGTTGTTCAACGACGGACGGCGTCTGGCGGCGGCCTGCGACGACGGCAGCGTGCGACTTCTCGATGTCGACGACCGCCACGAAGCGCAGAACCTTGTACGTCACGTGCGTGCCGTGCATGCCGTCGCGCTCTCCCCCGACGGAACACTCCTCGCCACGGCATCCGAGGATGGCACGGCGACGATCCGCGAACTGGCATCCCCTGACGTGGCGACCCACGTGCTGCCGCATGGACGACGGGCAACCTGCGCCCGGTTCGCGCCGGACGGTCGCACGCTCTACACGGCGGGCGCGGGGCACCACGCGTCGGCGTGGGACGTCGTCACGGGGCACCGGCTCCGCGACTTCGTCGGTCACGAGGGGGCCGTGATGTGGGTCGCCGTGTCCGCGGACGGCGCGCGGCTGGCGACGGCGTCGGCGGATGGCACGGTGGGGCTCTGGCGGGCGGGCGATGCGCGGCTCCTGCACCGCCTCCATGGGCCCGGATGCGAGTTTTCGAAGGTCGCCTTCGCTCCAGATGGTTCGCGCGTGGCGGCCGTGTCGGCCGACGGGGCCACGCACCTCTGGGACCCGATCAGCGGTCGGCCGTTCCCGATCCTGCGCGGGCACGTGGGCGCAGCATTGGCCGTGGCATTCGCGCCCGATGGCTCCGTGCTCGCCACCGGTGGCGCGGACGAGACGGTGCGTCTCGAAGGACGGTCGACCGGCGACGTGTTCCGTCGTCGGCTGACCGTCAGCCGGGGCTCCCGCTGAGCACCTGGCCGAGCGTTTCCTGGAGCACCGCGGCGCTCCGCTTGAGCCCCTGCAGTTCCTTCGGCCAGAGTTCGATCTCGAGCGTATGTTCCGCGCCGGCGCGGCCCACGATGGTGGGCACGGAGATCGCAACCTCCCGCAGCCCGTAGCAGCCGGCCTGCACCGTCGACACCGGCAGCACGCGCTTGGAGTCGAGCGCGATCGCGTGGATCACCTCGGCGATCGACACGCCGACGGCGAAACCGGCGCCGGTCTTTTTCTTGATCATCTCGGCGCCCGACGTCTTCGCCCGCTGGAAGATCTCTTCGCCGAGCTTGGGCGTGAAGCCCGGATACTTTTCGAGCGGCAGGCCGGCGACACTCGCGCTCGACCAGACGGGCACCATGCTGTCGCCGTGTTCGCCGAGGATCATCGCCTGCAGCTGCGTGGCCGGCGCCTTGAGCTTCATTGCCAGCAGACTGCGGAACCGGAGCGTGTCGAGCAGCGTCCCGAGGCCGATGACGCGGCCCTTCGGCAGCCCGAGCTCCTGTTCCGCCAGGTAGGTGAGGATGTCGACCGGATTCGAGACCACGAGGATCGTGGCGTCGGGACGGTGCCCCTTGGCCTTGATCTCGCCGAGGATCGAGCGGAAGAGCACGACGTTGC
>JBAXUY010000073.1:0-15258 GCA_037129475.1 Planctomycetia bacterium
GGACGGCAGGATGCCGTGCCGTTCCGTGAAGCATCCCTCGAGCATGCCTCCCTTCAGCTCCGAATGCGGGTAAGTGTCACCTGCCCTGCTGTGCGGCGACGGGATAGGCGGAGCCCGAAGCCGGCGCGGACGCAACGAGCCATGATGGGCTGAAGCATGTCCGAAACGGGTCCTGCGGGGGTTTTCCGGCCGGCGGCGGGCTTGGCTTGCGAAACCCGGGCGGCGTGGCAGAATACCGGGCTCGAATCAAGGAGTTTTCATGAGCGACAGTCTCGAAGTCATCCCCCGCAAGGCGAACGGCTCGCGCGAGAGCCGGCGGCTCCGCCGGCAGGGCCTCGTGCCTGCAATTCTCTACGGCCACGGCGAAAAGTGCGTCGAACTGGCCGCGAAGCGTGAGGCCGTCGAGGCCGTCATCCGCCACGGCAGCCGGGTCGTCGACCTGAAGGGGGCCGTCAAGGAAAGCGCGCTCGTCCGTGAACTCCAATGGGATACGTATGGCACCGTGCCGGTCCACATCGACCTGCTCCGCGTGAGCAAGTCGGACCGAATCAAGGTGAAGGTGCCGATCGACCTCAAGGGGGAGGCCCCGGGCCACCGTGCGGGCGGCGTCGTGACGCTGCTCGTGCACGAGATCGAGATCGAGTGCACGCCCGACACCGTCCCCGAGAAGATCCACGCCCAGATCGGGAAGCTGGAAATCGGCGGCACGATCAAGGCGCATGACCTCGATCTGCCCAAGGGGGCGAAGGTGGTGCACGAGGGTGACGAGACGATCGTGAGCTGTACGCTCCCGGCCAAGAAGGGCGAGGAGCCCTCCGCCGCGGTGGGTGGCGCCGAACCCGAAGTGATCGGCCGCAAGCCGGCCGAGGAAGGAGAGGGAGAAGCGGCCGAGGGCTGAACGCCGCCTGAGTGCGGCAGCGCCGGCGCCCGGACGAGCACACACACGTGAAACTGATTGCGGGGCTCGGCAACCCGGGACGCGCCTACGAGGGCACGCGGCACAACGTCGGCTTCGACGTGCTCGAGATCCTCGCCCGTCGCTGTGGATCGCCCGTGCGTCGGGCGCGGTTCCAGGGCGAAACGGCCCAGGTGACGGTCCGCGGCCGGCCGGTCCTCCTGCTCTGGCCTCTCACGTGGATGAACCTGAGTGGCGCCAGCGTGCTCGCCGCCCGCGACTTCTACAAGATCGACCATGACGACATCCTGGTGCTCTGTGACGATTTCCAGTTGCAAACCGGCACGATTCGCCTCCGTGGGAGCGGGTCGTCGGGTGGTCAGAACGGCCTCGCCGACGTACTCGCCAGACTCGGGACGAACGGGATTCCCCGGCTGCGGATCGGCATCGGGCCGGTCGCGGCGGATTGGAAGACCGCCGACTTCGTGCTGGCTCGATTTCCAAAGGATGACCGCGAGACCGTGAACATGACGCTCGAACGAGCCGCCGACGCCGCGGAGGAATGGGTGGCGTTGGGCATCGAGGCCGCCATGAACCGCTACAACTGAACGACACCCGAACCGATCCCGACCTTCCATCGACCATACGACCCACCTGACGACAAGGAGCAGCGACGATATGGCGGCAAAGCAGACCAACGTGTACGAGGGCATGTTCATCCTCGATCCTTCGAAGTACTCGCGTGATCCGGCCGCCACGAGCCAGCAGATCGCCGACATGATCGTGCAGAACGGCGGCACGGTGCTGGCCTCGCGGCTCTGGGACGAGCGGAAGCTGGCCTACCCGATCAACGGCCACAAGAAGGGCGTCTACTGGCTCACCTACTTCACGATGCCGGGTGAGGGCATCACGCCGCTGGAGCGGCAGTGCGAGATCACCGACGACGTCATCCGCAAGCTGATTCTCAAGGTCGAACCACGGATCGCCGACGCGCTCGTTCAGCATGCGTTGGCCGGCGAGCCGGCGCAACGCCGGGGAAGCCCGGCCGGTGCGGCAGCCACGGAGTGACGCCCGTTCCGTGCTGCTTGCAATCCCCGGCTCCCACCTGTATCCTCGTTGAAGTTGTACGGATGTTCAGTTCCTGACACACGGAGGACGATTCAATGGCCAGCTTCAACAGGGTGATCCTGCTCGGCAACGTCACTCGCGACCCCGAGCTTCGCTACATCTCGAGCGGCACGGCCGTCACCGACATCGGACTGGCGGTGAACGACCGTCGGAAGACCCCCACGGGCGAATGGGTGGAGGAAACGACCTTCGTCGACGTCACGCTCTGGGGGCGAACCGCCGAGATCGCCGGGGAATACGTCACGAAGGGTTCCCCGCTGCTGATCGAGGGCCGGCTCAAACTCGACACGTGGGAGAAGGACGGCAAGAAGAACTCGAAGCTCCGCGTGGTCGGCGAGAAGATGCAACTCCTGGGTTCACGGTCCGGGGGGGGCGGCGGCGGCGGCGACGGCCCCCGTGGCAAGACCCGACCGGCCGGTCGGAGCGGAGGCCAGCCCGCCGACGATTTCGAGCCGGCAGGCGGTTATGATGGTGGCGAATCAGCCGGCGATCACTCGGCCCCGGTCGGCTCCGACGACGACATCCCGTTCTGAACACACTGCCCGACGATCCTGTCATTTTTTGAGGAGATTCCATGCCTACCAAAGAAGCCCCCACCGTGGTGGCCAATCGCTCGACGCATCTGCCGAAGGGAACTCGCGGCGGCATCGAGTTGCTGCTCATCCACACCGTGGAGCATCTCGGCAAGCAGGGCGATGTGGTCGAGGTGAAGCGAGGCTACGCCGCCAATTACCTGTTGCCACAGGGGCTGGCGACCGTCGCCACCGAACATCACAAGCGGATGGTCGAGAAGCACCGGGCAAAGCTCGAGGAGATCGCCCGCGAACGCCTGGCTGGCCTGCGCGGACTCCTCGCCGAACTCGCCCGCACGAGCGTCACGATCGAAGCCAACGCCAACGACGAAGGGCATCTCTACGGGTCGGTTGGAGCGGCTGAGATTTCGCGTTCGCTCAAGCAGCAGGATCTCATGGTCTCCGCGGACCAGGTCGTGCTGCAGGGGCCGCTCAAGGAAGTGGGGCTCTACACCGTGAAGGTGCGGCTGGCTGCAGAGGTGGAGGGCGATCTCAAGGTCTGGGTGGTGCCTGCGAGCGGAGAAGCGGGCGCGAAGTAGCGAGAGCCTGGACGTCGCACGCAGTCCGACTATCCGTCGCAAGGAGGCGCAAACGTGGCATCATCGCGAGATGCGGGTGTGCGGGATGCCGGACGGCGCATTCAGCGCCGCTTCCGCGAGGATGCTCCGGGAGGCACATCGCTCGACGGGCGTGACCGCCCGGCGAACGTCGATGCCGAGCGGGCCGTGCTCGGCAGCATCCTGCTCAAACCCGACGTCTGCGACGACGTGGCGCTCGTCGTCCGCCCCGAAGACTTTCACGACGAATCGCACCAGATTCTCTACCGGCACCTGCTCGACCTCCACGACGGTGGCAAGCGGGTGGATGCCACGATCCTCCACGAGCGGCTGCAGTCGAAGGGGGATCTCGAACGTGTCGGCGGAGCGCCGGCGATCGCCGACATCCTGGCGGCGGTGCCGCATGCGGCGCACGCCACACACTACGCCCAGATCGTGCGCGACAAATCGATGCTCCGGTCGCTGATCGACGCCAGCACCGACATCCTCCGCGACGCCTACGACTCGGTCGACGAGCCACGCGAACTGCTTTCCCGCGCCGAATCGAAGATCTTCGAGATTCTCGAACACCGTAGCTCCGCCGAGGCCAAGCCGATCGACGCCATCCTCGCGGACGTGATGGTCCGGATGGACGCCCGGATGAAGCACGAGCACGCGATGGGCGGCGTCGAGACGGGCTTTACCGACCTCGACTCGCTCTGCGGAGGTCTCCACAACTCCGAGCTCATCATCCTCGCGGCCCGACCCAGCATGGGAAAGACGGCCTTCGCGATGAACATCGCCGAGCATGTCGCGATCGCGGCTCGGCATCCGGTGCTGTTCGTGAGCCTCGAGATGGCCTGCCTCGAGCTCGCCGACCGCCTCCTGTGCTCGGCCTCGCAGGTGAACGGCCACCGGCTCCGGAACGGCACGATCTCGCAGGAGGATCGCCGGCGGCTCGTGCAGAAATCGGCGGAGATCAGCTCCGCGCCCCTCTACATCGACGACACACCAGGCCGCACGCTGACCGAGATCGCCGCCGTGGCTCGTCGGCTCAAGCGGCGGCAGGGGCTCTCCCTCGTGGTGATCGACTACCTGCAGCTCATCGAGCCCGACAACCCGCGCGACCCGCGGCAGGAGCAGGTGGCCCGAATCGCCCGGCGACTGAAGATGATGTCGCGCGAGCTCGACATCCCGGTGCTCTGCCTCGCCCAGCTCAACCGCCAGGCCGAGGTGTCGCGGGACAACAAGCCCCGGCTCAACCACCTGCGCGAATCGGGCGCCATCGAGCAGGACGCCGACGTCGTGATGTTCGTGCACCGCGAGGAGTACTACCAGACGACCGACGAGGACCGCGAGCGTGTGAAGGGGCAGGCGGAAATCATCATCGCCAAGCAGCGCAACGGCCCGATCGGCGACATCAAGCTCCTTTGGCAACACGACTTCACGCGGTTCGTGAACCTCGAACACCGGCCGTACGACGAGTTCGAACAGTTCTCGTCGTTTTAGGCTCGTCGTCCCTGCGTGGGGCGGACGTCGAGTTCCAGGCCGTCGTTCTCACCGCGGTCCAGCCGTTCCCACGCGATCGCGCCCATCGCCGCGTTGTCGGTGCACAACTCGCGCGGCGGGATCACGACCACGACGCCGCGGGAATCGCCGAGGCGTTCGAGCGATTCGCGGAGGAGCGTGTTCGATGTCACGCCTCCGCCCACGAGGAGCGTGCGGCAGGCCGTGCGTTCGAGGGCGAGTTCGACCTTCGCGAGAATCGCATCGACGGCGGCTTGCTGGAACGACGCGGCGAGGTCGGCCAGCCGCTGACCCGTGGGAGCCGGCGTGTCGGCGGGCGCACCGGGCGGACGCACCTGGTAGCGCAGGGCCGTCTTCAAACCGCTGAAGCTGAGATCGAGCCGGTCGCGGTCGGTGGCGAGCGGCCGGGGGAACCGGTACGCCCGGGCATTGCCGCCGACTGCCGCGCGTTCGATCTGCGGGCCACCGGGATAGCCGAGACCGAGCAGGCTCGCCGCCTTGTCGAACGCCTCGCCGGCCGCATCGTCGATGGTGCCCCCGAGTCGCTCGAGGTCGAGCGGTGATCGAACGAGAAACAGCGACGTGTGGCCGCCGCTGGCCACGAGCCCGACGCAGGGATCGCGGACGGCCTCGGGTCGCGCGAGCCGGCAGGCATAGAGGTGGGCCGCGATGTGGTCGTACCCCACGAGGGGCACGCCGAGCGTGGCCGCGATCCCCTTCGCCGCCGACAGCCCGACGAGGAGCGAGCCCACGAGCCCGGGCCTGACGGCGACGGCCACCGCCTCGATGTCGCGCCGCGCGATTCCCGCCCGCGCTACGGCCTCGTCGACCACCGGGATGATCCGTTCGACGTGGGCCCGCGACGCCACCTCGGGCACGACGCCGCGCCACCGCGCATGGAGATCATCCTGACTGGCCACGACGCTGGAGAGCACCGTGCGGTCACGAGCGATCACCGCGGCGGCCGTCTCGTCACACGTCGTCTCGATCGCCAAGAGCGGCATGGCTAGAAGTCATACCATACGCCAAAGCCATAACGGTTCTGGTTGTAGAATACGAACTCGTACTGCGGGTCCGATCCGTAGAGATACTCGAACCCGAGGCGAAAAAGCTTCTCGCTGCGGCGGCCGCGCCAGGCCCATCCGGCCTGCACGCAGACATTGCCGCCCCAGTCGAGTTCCTGCCTGCTCATCCCGTTGACGGCCAGGAACGGCGCCCCGAGCGCTCCCGTGGGCCGCGCCTGGATGAGTTCCGTGCCGAACTGGAACTCCCACGGCTCCGAGCCGCCCGAGTTGAAGAACGCCCATCCGACTTCCCCGTAGAGCCGAATCCAGTCGAGCGGATACCACGAGTTGCCCCACACGATGCAATCACGCACGTAGTTCACGCGGGGAAACCAGTCGTATTTGAGCATCGACTCGTCGCCGAGGTGGGCGCTGTTGTGGTAGTAGGCAAGCTTCGTCTGCCAGCGGCCCACGCCGTAGACGATCGGCACGCCGAAGCGGTAGTCGGCCGAGCGGAGATCGCGATCGTCCTGTGGATCGAGCCGCACGAATGCCGCACCCTCGATCTGCACCTCGAAGCCCTGCGGGTGCACGACCGGGTCGGAGCCGTAGCGGAGGATCGAGGCCCGGCCGCCGAGCGTCGTATCCCAGAGCGTGCCCTCCCGGCGACTGGGATTGAACACGTCGGGATTGGTCGCCTGATACATGACAGAGCCGATGCGCGGCTCCTTGGGGCCGGCCAGATAGCTCGTGTAAATGAGATTGTTCGGCAGCATCTGCCAAAACCATGGCTGCGGGGCCCAGAGATCGGTGAAGCAGTCCGGGAAGGCGGCATTCGGCACGAGGCAGTCGTCCGTGCACGACGGGAGCTCCTCGTAGGGCATGTCGAGGATCACCGGTCCCTGCGGGCTCGTCGGCGGCAGGGCGTGGATCTGCGGCTCGGCGAGCGGGTCGCCAGGCACGACGGCCCCCGGCGGCGGCAACTGGTACGTCGGGGCGACCCCCTGGCCCTGCGCGAACGACCGACCAGCCGCCGTCACGGCGAGCACGACGACGACAGTGGCTACCGTTCGATGCATGTCCAGCCGACGACACCCGGCGGACGCGCCGCCTTGGACGATTTCACGAAGAGAGCCTGCCGCGACGGCACGGTGGTTGCATGCCCGCATGGATGGTGCGAAACTCTCCGCGGGCACTGTAGGGAAGGAGCCGTCGCTCGACACACTCAAATCGGCATTCGTGCCGGATTCCCCCACGCTCCACCGGCCCCCGGCATGCATTCGCCGCGACTTTCGGAAAGTGGGGCAAGCCCGCAAAGCCGCGCCCCTCACCACTCCGCCACTCCTTGCAAAAACACCCGCATGACGCATCCGCAGTCTCCTTCCGAGAATGACACCGGCTCCCGATCCGAATCGCTGGAAGCCGAGATTCCAACCGCCCTTGGCCGGATTCCCAGCGGCCTGTTCATCGTGACGTGGCGGGAAGCTGCACGTGATCGGGGCATGCTGGCGAGCTGGGTGATGCAGGCAGGATTCTCGCCGCCGATGATCTCGCTCGCCGTGGCCCCGGGCCGCGACCTGCTCGCCGCCGTCGACTCGGGAACACGGCTGGTCGTCAACGTGCTGGGTGAGACCCAGCGGCCCCTGCTCGCCCGCTTCGGCAAGCCGGCGACCACGGGCGACGATCCGTTCGCTGGGCTGTCCGTGAGCAGGTCCACGTGCGGCACGGCGACGCTCGACGAGGCAGCCGCCTGGCTCGAGTGCGTTCCCGTGGCACAGACCTCGGGCACCGACGTCGACCGCTGCGACCACGTGGTCGTGCTCGCCCGCGTGACCGCCGCGGGCGCGGGGAAAGACCGTGCGCCACTGGTGCACCTGCGGAAGAATGGGCTACGCTACTGATCCCTTTCTAAGCGTGCTTTCGAAATATTTCGGCATGGAGCGAGGTGTCATGACTGCTGTCCGAACGACGTGGGTGGTTGCCGCCTTGCTGGCGGTGATCTCCGGCTGCTCCACGCCAGCTTCGAATCCCGCGTCGGACGGCACCTCCTCACCCGCGGCGAGTTCCGGGGTGGACTCCGTCAAACGGTTCGTGTTCATCACCAACGGCGATGACCCTTTCTGGGACGCCTGCAACGCCGGGCTCGTCGAAGGGGCGAAGCGGTCGAGTCTCGCCGCGAAGGGACTGCGGGCCGTGATGGACAAGGGCAACGGCACGGCACAGGGCCAGATCGAACGGCTGCGGCAATTGGCCAGTCAGTCCGACGTCGCCGCCGTGGCCATCTCGGTGATCCAGGCCGAGAACGCGGCGATCGTCGAAGAGATGAAAAATCTCGCCGCGAAGGGGGTGCCGGTGATCACCGTCGATGGCGACGTGAACCGGGCCATGTTTCGCGACGCCCGGCCGTATTACATCGGCACCGATAACATCGTGGGCGGTCGCCTGCTGGGCACCGCCGCGAAGGCCATCCTGGCGGCCCGCGGGAAGACCTCGGGAGGCTACGTGCAGTTCGCGGGATTCGCCGACAACGACAACTCGCGGGCTCGCATGAACGGCTTCAAGGAGGCGGTCGGCGATGCCTTCCAGGAGGCCGACCGGATGAGCGACGAGATGGATCTCGCCCGGGCCCGCGACAACGTCCGCACGGCGCTCGTCAACCATCCCGACCTCGTCGCGCTCGTCGGCATCTGGGCCTACAACGCACCGGCGATCGCAGAGGTGGTCGAGGAGCGCAAGGTCCGCGACCGGATCACCACCGTCACCTTCGACGCCCAAGCCGTGGCGATCGAGCGGATGGGCGCCGGCCAGATCGACGCCATGGTCGTGCAAAACCCGTTCGAGATGGGCATCCAGACCGTCCGCCTCCTGCTGGCGATGCGCGAGAGTGACAAGGCGACGATCGCCGACATGTTTCCGAACGCCGGGCAGCCCGATGGTGACATCTACACGACCGGGCTGCGGCTGATCGTCCCCGACGACAACCCGCTCGTGAAACCGGCCGACGTCCCGGGCGCCGGCCACGAGACCATGCCGCTCTCGAAGTTCCGCGACTGGCTCGCCACCTACGGACTGTCGAGTTCCTGACGGCCGCACGCCCGCCACTTCCCGCCGAACCACGCATGGTTGCTGCCGAATCCACGACGTCCAGGGGCTTCCTGCTGCGGCGCAGCGAATGGGCCCTGCTCGCGGCGATCGTGGTCGCCGTCGTGCTGACGGCTCTCGTCGACGCCAATCATTCCTACTGGTTTCAACCGCTCGCGAGTCTCCGCGACATCGCCCGCAGCACGGCGATGCTAGGGATCTTCGCCCTCGGTGCGGCCGTGGTGATCATCGCCGGCGGCATCGATCTCTCCGCAGGCTCGATGATCGCCCTGTCGACGACCGTGTGCGCCGCCACGATGCTCGCGCTCGCACCGTCCGAGATGGTGGGCTTCAAGCCGGTGGGCGGGGCGGTGGTGACGGCCGGCTGTCTCGCGAGCCTGCTCGCCGGATTCCTCGTCGGCACGCTCCACACGTGGCTGATCACGGCGGTTCGGCTGCCGCCATTCATCGCCACGCTGGCCACGCTCGTCGGCCTGCGAAGCCTGGCCCGAGCGCTCGCGACGAGCACCACCGCGGCACTCCTGCCCACGAAGAACAGCCAGATCAACGTCTATGACCCGGCGTTCAAGTTCGTCCGCGACAACGTCTGGATCCCGGTCGCCGTCTTCGGCCTCCTGGCCTTCGTCACGTGGCTCCTCCTCACCCGGACGGTGCTCGGCCGCCACGTGCACGCCCTCGGCGGCAACGAGCAGGCGGCCCGGCTCGCCGGGATCCGCACCGACAACGTGAAGTGGTTCGCCTACTGCTACGGCGCGATGACGGCCGCGCTGGCCGGGCTGTTCTACGTGGCCAACGAATCGGTCGCCGCTCCGGCCATCCAGGCCCGCGGCCACGAACTCAACGCCATCGCCGCGGCCGTGGTCGGCGGCTGCTCGCTCGCCGGTGGCGTCGGCACGGTGCCCGGCACGGTGCTCGGCACCGTGTTTCTGCGGGTGGTGATCGATGCGGTGTCGAAGGTGATCAAGACGGAGGCCGAGATCTACGAGGGGCTGATCGTGGGCGTGGTCGTCGTGCTGGCCGTCACGTTCTCGCAGGTCGGTCAGTTCGCAAAGGGAGGCCGCCGGCTGTTTCCGGGTGCGCTCGGCCTCTGTGCCATCCCCGTGCTCGGCCTCCTCGCGGGGAGCGTGGTCACGATGACCACGGGGCCGCGGGCCGGCATCGCGGCCGGACTCGCCACCCTCGGCCTGCTCGCGACCGTGCGGTTCTGGGAAGGTCGCCAGGCGGCTTCCGTGAGGCCCGCATGACCGCCGCGCCGGCCGTCAGCGACCCTGCCGATCGGGCGATCGCGATGCGGTCGATCACGAAGCGGTTTCCGGGCGTGGTCGCGCTCGACGACGTGTCGCTCGACGTGCGACGGGGCGAGCTCCACGCCATCTGCGGCGAGAACGGTGCCGGCAAGAGCACGCTCATGAAGATCCTCTCGGGCGTCTACCAGCCCGATGCGGGAGTCCTCGAGATCCACGGCCAGCCGGCCCGGTTCGCCGGCACCCGCGACGCGGAGCAGGCCGGCGTGGCGATCATCCACCAGGAGCTCAATCTCGTCGACGATCTGTCGGTGGCAGCCAATGTGTTTCTGGGGCGCGAGCATCGCACGTCGCTCGGCCTGGTGAACGATCGGGCGATGGAGACCGAGACCGCCCGCCTGCTCGAACTGCTCGAATGCCGCGTGTCACCACAGGCTCGGGCGGGCAGCCTCCGTGTGGGCGATCAGCAGCTCGTCGAGATCGCGAAGGCGCTGTCCCTCGACGCCTCGATCCTCGTCATGGACGAGCCGACGAGCGCCCTGACGGAGGCCGAATCAGCCCGCCTCGAGAGGACGATCGAGCGACTCCGCGAACGCGGCACCACGATCCTCTACATCTCGCACAAGATGGAGGAGGTGTTTCGCCTCGCCGACCGGATCACGGTGCTCCGCGACGGCCGCCACGTGCGCACGGTGGACCGCGCCACCACGACGCCGAAGGAGATCACGGGCTGGATGGTGGGCCGCGAGATCGCCGGGCACACGTTCCATGAACCGCGGCCCCGCGGCGACACGCTGCTCGCGATTCGTGACCTCACGCTGCCCTGGCCCGAGCACCCGCGGGGCTACCGACTCGCCCACGTGTCGCTCGATCTTCATGCGGGCGAGATCGTGGGCGTGGCCGGCCTGATGGGCGCGGGCCGCACCGAACTCCTCGAAACGATCTTCGGCGTCTCGCCGCCGACGTGGACCGGCGGGATTCTGCTCGACGGCCGACCCGTGCGGTTCACGCATCCGCACGAGGCCTGCGATGCCGGTATCGCGATGGTGACGGAAGACCGCAAACGGCTCGGCCTCTTCCCCGATCTCGACGTCGCCGGCAACGTCAGCCTGTGCAGCCTCCACGAGGCCCTGCGCGGCGGCCTGCTCAGCCACGGCCGCGAGGAGGCGCTCGTGGCCGGCCCGCTTCGTGACACCGGCGTGAAGACGCCCGGGCCACACGCCTCGATCATGGGGTTGTCTGGCGGGAACCAGCAAAAATGCATCATCGGCCGCTGGCTGCTCACACAGCCGCGGATCCTGCTGCTCGACGACCCGACCCGCGGCATCGACGTGGGCGCGAAAGCCGAACTCTACCAGCTCATCGATCGCCTCTGCCGTCAGGGCATGGGGGTGCTGCTCACCTCGAGCGAGCTTCCCGAGTTGCTGACGCTCTCCGACCGCATTCTCGTGCTCGCCGAAGGCCGCCTCACCGCCGAGTTGTCCCGCGCCGAGGCGACCGAGCATCGCATTCTCGAAGCGGCGACGGGCTCATGACCCCAGATACCGCGCCACGATCGCGCGGGCACGGGCTTCGTCGCGGGTGCCCGACACGATCGCACGGCCGTCGGTGAACACGGCCAGTTCGATGCCCGGTTCGACCTGGGCCCGCACGATCCATCTGTTCGCCGTGAGCTCCCCGACGTCTGCGAGTTGCGCCGCGACCACCGCCAGATCGACGCCGGCCACGGCGGGCATCACCTGCACGGCGTCGCGACCGCAGAGCGTCGTCGGCCGGCCACCCAGCCGCCCCTCGAGCCATGGGAAATCGCCCCCGCGACAGGTCGGGCAGCCCTCCGCGGCGAGAGCCGCCAGATCGATCGTCCGCCAGGCGTTGTCCCACAGGTCGCACACGAGCATGCGGGGCGCGGCTCGATCGGCGGCGCCGACGAGCAGCTTGATCGCCTCCGTCGCCTCGACGGCGCCCACGACGAGGGCCGCCGGCCCGATGATACCGGCGGTATCGCACGTGGGCAGCGACCCCGGCGCCGGCGGCTCGGGCACGAGGCACCGCAGGCAGGCGGTGCGGCCGGGAAGAATCGTGAGCACGCGGCCCTCGGCGCCGATCGCACCGCCATAGACCCACGGCACGCCCTGCCGGCAGGCATGTTCGTTGACGAGATACCGTGCCTCGAAGTTGTCGGTGCCGTCGACGATCACATCGACCCCGTCGAGCAGGTCGGCGACGTTCGCGGCGCTGAGATCGGACACGACCGGCTCGATCGTCGCCGCCGAGTTGATCGCCGTGAGATGCCGGGCCGCGGCGACCGCCTTCGGCAGTCCGGCGGCCACGTCGGCCTCGTCGAACAGCACCTGCCGAGGCAGGTTCGACGTCTCGGGTACGTCGCGGTCGATGAGCCGCACGAAGCCGACGCCGGCCCGCACGAGTGCGAGAGCGACGACGCTCCCCAATGCTCCGCAGCCGACAACCGCCACGCGGCCGGCCGCCAGTCGTGCCTGCCCCTCCGCGCCCAGCGGCGTAAACCGGATCTGCCGCGAATAGCGCTCGGGATCGAACGACGTCATGCTGGCGATGCTACCACAGCGTGATGCGTGCCGAAGGCGTCAGCGGACGAGGCTCGCGAGCACCCCGATCGCGGCCGCTGCCGCCACGACGACGGGCGTGGATGCCCGGCCTGCGAGGAGCGCCGCCGCCGAGCCGACCGCGACGACGACGGCCAGGAGATCGACGCTCCCACCCGGGAGAAACGCGGCCACCGCCAGTTTCATGGCGAGCAGCACGATCGCCGCCACGACGGCCGCGCCCACGGCGGTCATGGCCCGGCCGAGCCACGACCGCGGATGGATCGACTGCACGAACGGCGCGAGGCCAAAAATCATCGCGAACGACGGCAGGAAGGCGAACAGCGTCGCCACAGCAGCCCCCTCGAAGCCGGCGGAGAGAGCGGCTGCCGGCGCGGCCTTCCAGCCCGCCATGAAGCCGATGAACGTGACCACGAGGATCAGCGGGCCGGGCGTGGCCTCTCCCATGGCCAGGGCCGTGAACCGTTCGTCGGCGTCGAGCCACCCGCGGGCCACCGACTCGTCAAGGGCCCAGGGCACGACGGCGTAGGCCCCGCCGAGCGAGAGGAGCGTCGTCGTGGTGAACAGTCGGGCCACCGCCGCGCCTCGCCCCCCTGCCACGGACGTCGCGGACACGAGCCCATAGCAGACGGCCCAGACAACCGTTGCGGTGGTGGCGACGGCGACGACGTGTCGGAACGCACTCGATCGGCCGCCGCTCGGGCGGGTGCTGGCGTCGCTCGATGCAGGCGCCGCAGCCACCTTTCCGGGAAGGACGATGCCGATGATGCCGGCCGCCACGACGACCACCGGAAAAGCGATGCCCCCGGCGAGAGCGGCGAGCGCCGCGAGCATCACGACCACGGCCGTCGGCGACGTGAGCGACTTCCGCCCGATTCGCCAGGCGGCGAGGGCCACGAGCGCGACGACGGCCGGCCGCGTGCCCGCGAACGCGGCAGCGACGAGCGGCCACGAACCGCCGGCCGCATGCAGCCACGCAAGGGCCGTCACGAGGACCGCGCCGGGCAGCACGAACAGCGTGCCGGCCACGAGGCCGCCGGGAAGCCCGCCCCGCCGCCAGCCCGCGTAGGTGGCCAGCTGCTGCGCCTCGGGCCCGGGGAGCAGCATGCACACCTTGAGCGCCGCGAGAAACTCCTCCTCATCGAGCCACTGCCGGCGTTCCACGACCTCCCGGTGCAGGATCGCGATCTGCCCGGCCGGCCCACCGAACCCCGTCGCCCCGACCATGAGCCACGTGGGCCAGTCGGCTTTCCAGTCGCCGTTCGCAGCGTTCTTCATGGCGCGATGTATCCGGCCCAGTCCCATGTCGGGGCCCTGCCGTCGCCACACGCCCAGGCGGCAAGTTCGGCCTGCAGCAGGTCGCAGGCACGTCGCCCTTCGCCGTTCCCCTCGCGCCAGGCCACGATCGGAACGCCCGGGGCGTGGTCCCGCCATGCATCCATGGGCGCCGTGTCCCGAGCGATCCGGGCCACGAGGCAATCGACACCGGCGGCGACCGCGGCGGGCGGCGGCTCGCGCGCATCCACGTCGACCGCCACGAGCATCGTGCCCCTGCTGCGACAGGCCGCGATGGTGGCGACATGACGGGAAGGGATCACCACCATGACGACGGCCGGGTGCTGCGACAGCGACGCCACCCGCTCCACGATCGTTTCCGTGTCGTGACCGTCGTCGAAGCGGGCCACGATCGCGACGCCGACGGCATCCGCCGCCGCACAGGCCTCGGGTGTCGGGTCGGTGATCACGGCCGCGAGGCTTTCGGCACGGTATCGAGACGGATCGAAGCCGGAGCATGCGGCCGACCTGCCCCGTGGCACCCACCGGTGGCCATCGAGCCAGATCGACCGCCCGCGAACACCGAGCCGGCGCAGGCCGACGAGCCGGCGCGTCGCCGCATGCACGCCCGTGGCGGTCGTGGCCTCAGCGACGAGTTCATACAGGTTTGGCAGCTCAGGCGTCCAAAACGACGGCTCGGTGACGATCGCCCTGGCGGCAGCACGACCAGCGCCGGGCACGTGGCCCAGCCGGATCGTGGTGGGAAGCGTGGTGGCCAGGCAGCAGCGAGGTCCGGTGAGTGCACCTGTGATCCGCGCTCGGGGAATGTCCCCAGCCAGCCGCACGTACACCTCCGCCCGCATGTCGTCGGCCCGGCCGAGCACACACTCGAGCCGTGGTGGCGACACGTCGGCGGGCGTCACGACGCCGCCCCTTCGACGAACCGCTCACGGGCCAATGCGGCGAGCGCGCGCAGGTCGAGCTTGCCGGAGCCGAGCACGGGGATCTCCTCGACCTCGGCGAAACTGTCGGGGGACGGAATATAGAGATTCGGCAGGCCACGGCCGGCGAGACGACGGCACACGTCCTGCGGTGACTTGTCGATCGGCACGTGAAAGACGACGAGTCGCTCACCCTTCTTCGCGTCGGGCACCGCCGTCACGACGGCGACGAGCGCACCATCGACCGCCCCGAGTTCCTCGTTGATCGCCTCTTCGACCGACACGTGCGGCACCATCTCGCCGCCGATCTTCGAAAACCGGCTCTCTCTGCCGGTGATCGTGATGAACCCCTCAGCATCGAGTTTCGCGACGTCGCCCGTGCAGTACCACCCGTCATGCACGACCTTCGCCGTGAGGTCGGGCCGGTCGAGGTAGCCCTGCATCACGTTGGG
>JBAXUY010000074.1:0-15226 GCA_037129475.1 Planctomycetia bacterium
CCCGCCACGATCGCCGACAACGTGGGCGACAACGTGGGCGACGTGGCCGGCATGGGCGCCGATCTTTACGAGAGCTACTGCGGCTCGATCCTCGCCACCGCGGCCCTCGGTGTGGCCGCCTTCCCGGGCGACTACCGGATGCAGATGGCGGCCCTGTTCCTGCCGATGGCGATCGCCTCGGTGGGAACACTGCTCTCGATCTGGGGCATCTGGCAGGTGCGCACCAAGGAGGATTCGTCGCAGAAGGCCCTCCTCGCCGCGCTTGCCCAGGGGATCAACCTGTCGACGATCGCGATCATCGCGGCCACGTTCGTGATCACGTTCTTCCTCATGGGCTGGAGCCATCTCGGCGTTTCGCTTTCCGTGATCGTGGGCCTCGTGGCCGGCTGGCTGATCGGCAAGTGGACGGAATACTCCACGAGCAACGAGTATGCCCCCACGAAGGAACTCGCCGACCAGGCCCTCACCGGCCCCGCCACGATCATCATCGGCGGCATCGCCGAAGGCATGCTCTCCACGTGGGCCCCGGTGCTGATCACGGGCGTGGCCACGCTGCTCGCCTTCGGCTTCGCCAACGGCTTCGACTTCAAGAATCCAAACGCCTTCGCGCTCGGGCTCTATGGCGTGGGCATCGCCGCCGTCGGCATGCTCTCCACGCTCGGCATCACGCTGGCCACCGACGCCTACGGCCCGATCGCCGACAACGCCGGCGGCAACGCCCAGATGGCCGGCCTCGCCGAGGTGGTCCGTGAGCGGACCGACGCCCTCGACGCGCTCGGCAACACGACCGCCGCCACCGGCAAGGGCTTCGCGATCGGCTCGGCGGCCCTCACGGCCCTCGCCCTGCTCGCAGCCTACATCGAGGAGGTGCGGATCGGATTCGATCGCTGGGGCCAGGCCGTGGCCGAGAACATCGCGGGCACGCCCGACCAATACCTCACCATCGGCGGCAAGCGCACGCAGCTCACCGCCGGGCAGTGGGTGAAACTCGCCGACGGGATCGCGGTGCAGCTTGGCAGCGAGCCGGCGAAGAACTCCACCTGGATGGTGCTCGACGACAAGGCGATTCCCGACTTCGACAAACTCGGCGGCCGCACGCTGGTGGAAAACGCCCCGGCGGGCGTCGCCCTGGAGGAATTGGAGAAGTCCGGCCGGATCGTGGCGGTCAAGCAGGCTCGGATGGCCGACTACATGCGGCACTACGACGTCACGCTCATGAACCCCAAGGTGCTCGTGGGCCTGTTCATCGGTGCGATGAGCACGTTCGTGTTCTGTGCGCTCACGATGAAGGCCGTGGGCCGGGCCGCGAAGGGCATGGTCGAGGAGGTTCGCCGGCAGTTCCGCGAGAAGCCGGGCATCATGCAGGGCACCGAAATGCCCGACTACGCCGCCCCGGTCGCGATCAGCACGAAGGCGGCCCAGAAGGAGATGGTGCTGCCGTCGCTCCTGGCGCTCGTCGTGCCGATCGTCACGGGCCTACTGCTCGGCGTCGGCGGCGTGATGGGCCTGCTCGTGGGCGGCCTCACGACCGGCTTCTGCGTGGCAGTGTTCATGGCCAACGCGGGCGGCGCCTGGGACAACGCCAAGAAGCACATCGAGAGCGGTGTGCACGGCGGCAAGGGCACCGAGGCCCACAAGGCAGCGGTCGTGGGCGACACGGTGGGCGACCCCTTCAAGGACACGAGCGGCCCGAGCCTCAACATCCTCGTGAAGCTCATGAGCATGGTGAGCGTGGTCGTCGCGGGCCTGATCGTCCGCTATTCGCTCGAGGCGCTGGGCATCTTCTGAGCCTGCGTTCCTCTCACGGCTGCTCGATCAAAAACAAACTGCTGTTCGGCTCGAGCGTCAGTGAGCCTGCCGCCTCGCGTGCGGCGATGCTGCCGTCAGCCGGATCGTAAACCCACAGTGTGCCGCCGGGCTGACCTTCCAGACGAAGGGTGGCGGTCACCGGCTCGTAGGCGCTGTTGACGACGAAGTTCACGCGGCGTCCCTGTTGCAGCCAGCGCGTGATAAACAGCCCTTCCGGCTTCCCGTCCAGCCGCAGCCGGAAATCATCCGGAAAAGCCGGGCCGAGATTGGCCACCACCTGTTCCGGTGAAATGACCCGGCTCGCCGCGACGGCGGCACGAATCTGGGCGTGCTCGTCGGGCTTGTCGCCCAAACGCGGCAGGCGATCCACCCACAGCACCCTGCCGCCGGCGGCCTGGAACTGCTGGAGTTTTTGCAGCACTGCGAGGGGCAGCAGTTCCACGCGCGGCATGATGATGGAGGTGTATGCGTGCGGGCCGATTACGAGCCGGTCTTCGCGGATCTCCGCACGCAACACGGCGTCGGCATCCAGCCAACTGAAGTCGCAGCCGTTCTGGTAGAGCTGGCGCGCCACCAGTTCCTGCGTTTCGTGCCCGGCGGCGGCTTCGGGTTGATCCTTGAGCCACTCGCCGAAAACTTTCGGGGAAGGAACGTACAGTGACTGAAAGGTTTCAACAGGGTAATACATCGCGACGGACGAGGCATTCCGCGCGCCTGTCAACATCACGCCCAACCGGCCGACGTTTTCATTGAAACGTCGATACACCTCCGTCGGGTAACGATCCCAGAACACGTAACTGGTGAACTGGTTCACACCCATTAAGGCCGCCATGTTGATGAAGCGCAGCATGAACTCCGGCGAGGGAGTCAGGGTCGCGGTCTGGCGGTCCACGATCGGGTCGATCAACACGCTGACCAGTTCCCGGTCCTGCAGTTGCGCGGCCGAAGCGATCAGTCGCGGCATCCAGAAATTCCAGTAGTCGCCGGGATCGGGCATGGCCACGTCGCAACCGGGAATCTGTTGCCGCTGCAAAAGCTGGAAAAAATTGCCATATCCGCCCACATGGCTGTCCATGCGCTCTTCCAGGAACAGATGTCCGCCGGAACGAACGCCGTGCGCTTCCGCCCAGCGAGCGATCCGGCCGGTGTAATTTTCGGCGAAAATCGTTCCGACCGTCTGGTAGAAGTGGCGGCGCACGAGCCGGGCCTCGTCGCTGTCGCCACCGAACAGTGCCGGCAGAAAAGGCAAGAGGTCGTAGCCGTGATCGTTCCGGAAACGTAGCGGCATGTCGGCGACCCAGGGAAGGAAGACGTCGCCCCCGGGGCGTTCGCCGCCCGCATGCCACGTCGTGCCAAGATGCGGCTCGTTGCAATAGAAGACATCGATCTGATTCGTCAGCGACCCCAGCCGACGCGCGTACTCGGCGTGCGTCACATCCACGAATTTCTCCATGGCCGCCGCGTCCAGCAGGTTGGGATAATGGCCGGTGTTGCCGAACTGGGGAGCCGTACCCGCGGCGGGCGAGCCGGCATCGTTATTGACCTTGAGCGCGAAGGCCTGCAGGACCCACGGCCCGGCCAAGCCGGTGGCTTCGACACGCTTGTCCGACAACGTGACCGGAATGCCTGCGGCATACACCGGTTGCCCGCCCTTCTCGGGATAGATCATGGCCGACACGAACGTTTCCGCCGAGGACGGCAGAGGGATGCTGATTTTTTCCAATCCCAGCCCGCGGTGAATCACGGGCGTCAACACCCGCAGTTCGTACGCCGGATTTGCCGCGACCACCAATCCTCCGGCCTGGCCGCTCGGAAACCCGTTGTCGTCAGCCACCCAGACCTGCATGCCCGCCTCCTTCGCGAGGCGGATGGTCGTCTTGAGGTTGTTCCATGCTTCCTCGTTGCGAAGATACTCGTGCCTGCTCATGAACAGCATGACGCCGCCGATGCCGGCCTTGCGCATCCTGTCGATGGGCAGCACCTCGCCTTCATGGTGGCTGTATTGGATGATGCGGTGGAGGTTGGGGGGATTGTGGAAGGCGGCGTCCCAATCCCCCATCACGCCAGGTGCTGCTGCTTTCGCTGCCGCTTGCTGTTGGCTCGCCGCCCATGCTCCCGCCGGGAGGTTGGTCACCGAGACATTCTGCAAGCCGGGCGTGGAATCCACGGCTGCGAGGCGCACATAAACCGTCGTCCCGGCCGGAACATTGGGGGCCACGAGCGTGTGACCGCGCTGTGCAGGGAAGGTGGATTCCGCCAGCGTTGCGCCGTTGGCATCCAGGAGCGCGGCCGAGAGAAACGCGCCGCTCATCCACACGTCGGACACATCGAACCTCAAAACCACATCGGACGCAGTGGTGAGCGTGCCGGCCTCCTGCAGCAGGGACCCGAGTTGCGCGACGTTGCAGATCGGCGTAGCGGTTTTGCCCGGGACTTTGACGGCATAACAGACATCGCTCGCAACCGCCTGCCAGCCCGGCGGGACGCCGTCATGCCAGCCCCCTCCACGCGTTGAAGACAAACCGGTGAGATCCGAGAAATCACCGTTCACGAGTCGCAGGACCCCGCGCGGCCGTGACGAGTCGCCGGCGGGCGAAGCTACCGTGGCATCGAGCAGTTCCACCGTCACATTGTCGAGCGCGGGCGTCGTGCCACCGACCGCCCAGAACTGCGCGAGAATCTTCGTGCCTGCCGGAACGTTCCTCGCCACGAGCGTCTGCCCCGCTCCTGCAACGAGATCCGCTTTCGCCAACGGCTGGCGGTTGCCGTCCAAGAGGGCAACGCCGAGCCGTGCTCCCGCCGGCCACGGCGAGGAGACGTCGAATTTCAAAACGACATCCGCATCCTTGGTGAGCGTGCCCGCCTCCTGGACAAGAAAACCGAGTTGAGAGACGTTGCAGACGGGGGATTGCAGGCCGTCCCGACTGTTCACGGCAAACGTCGTGTCTTTCGAATCGGACTCCCATCCACGAGGTACGCCTGCCTGCCAGCCGTTCGCTCCGGCGTTCAGGCCGAGAAGATCGCTGAAGTCGCCGTTGACGATCCGCAACGGTCCGCGCGGTCGAGTCACCTCGCCGGGGAGGCTGGTGATGGTGACATTATCCAGAGCCGGCACGGTGTTGCCGGTCATCCAGAATTCCACGACGACCTTCGTGCCCGCCGGCACGTTCCGGGCGGTCAATTTCTGCCGCGAGCCTCCCCTGAACTCGCGATGCACCAACGGCTTGCGGTTGCCGTCCAAAAGGGCGGCCCCGAGCCGCACTCGGGCCGACCATGTGTCCGTCGGCGTCTCGGGTGATTGATCCTTGAAATCAAACGAACCGTGATGCCGGACCGAGCCGAAACCGCCGTAGGTATAAGTCCCCTGTTGCGAGAATGTGTCCGCGACATCGAACTCGAGCACGACGTCGGAGGCTTCGGTGAGCGTGCCCGCCTCCTGCAACAGGAAGCCCAATTGTGAAAGATTGCAGGCCGGCGGGGTTTCGCCACCCTCGCTCCGCACGCTGTAGCTGGTGTCCTTGGCGGTGGACTCCCACCCGTGAGGCACGCCGCCATACCACCCGCCCCCTGCGGCGATGAGGCCGGAAAGGTCGCCGAAGTCGCCGTTCACAATCCGCAACTGCCCGCTCGAGGGCGCCGCGTGCGCCTGGGCAAAGCTCAGCGCAAGAAGAAAAAACAGCACCATCGGTTTCCACTGCTCGAGCATGGATGTCACGCGCGGAGCCGCATTCATTTCGAAATCGACACGTTATCCAAGGCCGGCGTCGTGCCGGCCAGCGCCCAGAATTCCACGACGATCTTTGTCCCCGCAGGAACTTCCTTGGCCACGAGCTTCTGTCCGTTGCCCGACTCGAATTCCCCCTTCACCAGCGGCTGGCGGTTGCCGTCCAAAATCGCGGCACCCAGCTTCGCCCCCGACGGCCACGGCGACGTCACATCGAACTGGAGCACCACGTCGGACGCCTCGGTGAGCGTGCCCGCCTCCTGCACCAGGAATCCCAACGGCGAAACGTTGCAGACCGGTGAGCCGGGACCGGCCTGCTCGTTGACCGCATAACTCGGGTCTTTCGAGTCGGACTCCCAGCCGTCGGGAACGCCGCTGTACCACCCCCCTTGCGCCAGCGACTTGAGGCCGGTCAGGTCGCTGAAGTCACCGTTCGCTACCCGCAGCTGTCCGGCCGGGGCGGCCGTACGATTGGACGTGGACGCCGCGCCTGGAGCAAGCTTCTCCACCGTCACATTGTCGAGCCCGGGCGTCGTGCCGTTGGTCGCCCAGAATTCCACGATGATCTTCGTGCCCGCTGGAACTTTCCTCGCCACGAGCCTCTGCCCTTTGCCCTCCTTGAACTCCGCGTTCACCAGCGGCTGCTTGTCGCCGTCCAAAAGGGCGGCACCCAGATTCGCGCCCGTAGGCCACGGCGAAGTCACGTCAAAGCTCAACACCACATCGGCGGCCTCGGTGAGCGTGCCCACCTCCTGCAACAGAAATCCCAGCACCGCCACGTTACAGACCGGCGAGGACGGGCCGGCCTGATCATTCACTGCATACGTCTTGTCGTTCGACTCCGACTGCCATCCGCGCGGCACGCCCGCATGCCAGCCGTTTTCTCCGGCAGTCAGGCCGGACAAATCGCCGAAGTCGCCATTGACGACCTTGAGTGCTCCGGCGGGCGCGATATCTCCCGCAGACGGCGAAGGCGTTTGTGCGCGGCCGGCGGTCGCAGCCAGAAGGGAAACCATTGTCACCGATTTCATTACGGCGGGAAAGGTTTTCATGGATGTACAAGAGCTCCAGGTGGAAGTCGATCCCGGGCGGGCCGAACGCAATTAAAAGTCACCGGCGTCCGTGCCTTCGGCCTTGCTGCGGATACGGGCGTAGGTCGTCATGGTGATGTTCTCGCTGATCCATCGGACTGACCCATCGCACATCGATGCATTCATGCCGCCGCCGGCGTGCGGGCTGCTGTTGGACCAGTCGTCGCCCCAGTCATAGGCCGATCTGTTGACCATATAGGCCGGGTCGCCGCCGCCGTAGGTCTCCACGTCGTGCGTGATCATCCCGGTGGACCAGCCCGTCGGCCCAGCCATAAGTTGCGGTCCGATCCAGAGACCACCTGGATAGTCACACGGCTGGCCGCCGCAGCTACTCCCGCCGGATTCGGTGGTCGATGACCGCTCGGCCAGCATGAGCGTCTTCGAGAGCCCGTCGGCGATGCCCGAGGGCTTCACGTTCACGGTCTTGTCGGAGACGGAGAACACGCCGGAACTCGAGGCCCAGACCGCCGCAGCGTCGGTCGCGGGAACGCCCCAGATGTTCACGAGATCCTCGATGGTCGTGCGCGTGGCCGCCGAGCCTGAGTTGGGTCCGTAGTTGCTTTGGCCGAATGCCGTCCCAGTCTTGTAAACGTCCCGCTTGGTGTTGGGGGTACCCGACCCCTGGTTGGAACTGCATTCGAACACACTCACGGGGAGGCTGGCGATCGATGTCGCCGCTGGACCGGCAGATTGCCAATTGACCTTGCCCCCGTTCGTCGCGGCCTGCAGTCGATCCCAGAGCGGAGCCTGCTCGACGAATGGCAAAATGAGCGCTGACCATGCGAATCCCGAAGCATTGTCCGCCGGGGCCGTTGAGGAGTTTCCCACCTTGACGTTGTCCACATAGGACGGCGGCAAGCCACCCCGGGTATCGGCATAGTTGACCAGACCGAGGCTCGTCTGCTTGAGATTATTCTGGCAGCGCGAGCGGCGCGATGATTCCCGCGTCGCCTGCACCGCCGGCAGCAGGAGGGCGATGAGCACGCCGATGATCGCGATCACGACCAGCAGCTCCACGAGGGTAAAGCCGCACTGGCCCGCAGACGATGTGCGGTTTCGATGCATGGGCGTTTCCTTCATTATTTTTCGGCGGGCTGCGATTCGAGCAAGAAATCGAACACGTTGTGTCCCTTCGTGACATCGACCGCGAGGGTCGATGCCGTATTGTAGATTGACGGGATCTTGTCCTTCCGCAGGGGGCTGGACGGGCCCATGGTCGGCGTACGGATCCGCACGACGTTCCTGCCCAGCCCGGCGCCCTTCGCCGAGCGGATGTAGGAAACGCTGTATCGCCCCTCGTCGTCAGTGTTTCCGAACGAGAGCACGCCGCGTTCCGACTCGAAGACCACGGCGACTCCACCGAGTGGCCGGCCGTTCATCGTCACCGTGCCCGACACCGGCGCGATCTCGGGCTGCCCGACCGACCGCGTGGTACAGCCGACGATCGCCAGTATCAGGACGATGCAGCGACCAGCTACTTGCACCCGGCGACTCGGCAGGCGTATGCCGACACGCTGCGGCGACGGAAGAGAACAGGCCTTGTTCACAGCGGCTGTCTGATAGTCAGAAAGGCCAAACGTAACCCCTCGTCGGATCGTATGCCGAGATGGTTCACCGCACAACGGCCACACGAGCGGGTGAACGAGCCACACCGTGAATCGCGACACGTTTCCCGCGTTTTGCGACAGGCTTCCCGCAACGACGTGTTACGATGCCTCTGTGGCGGTGGGTTTCCCCGCGGTGACTGTCATTCCAAGTATGTGGAGCTAGCGATGCGTCGATCGTTCCGGTGGTGTCGAACCATGATCGGGCCCCTGCTCGCGCTCGGCGCGGTGGCAGGACCGGCCGCGCTGGAAGCCGCCGAAACGGGTGATGCGCGGGCCAATGTGCACGACGACGTGTTCGTGGCCTGCTACTACTTCGGGAACTATCACCCGAACGACCGCAGGAACGAGGTGCTCAAGGGCAAAGGCTGGTCGGAATGGGAGCTCGTGAAGCAGGCCAGGCCGCGGTTTCCAGGGCACGCCCAGCCGCGCGTGCCGCTCTGGGGCTACACGGACGAATCGGATCCGAAGGAGATGACCCGAAAGATCGACGCGGCGGCCGACCACGGCATCGATGCCTTCATCTTCGATTGGTACTGGTACGACGACGGCCCGTTCCTCGAGCGGCCAATCGACGAGGGCTTCATGCAGGCATCCAACAATGGCCGCCTGAAATTCAGCTTCATGTGGGCCAACCACGACTGGGTCGACATCCAACCGGCGCGGAGGGGAGGCCCGCAGCAGCTGCTCTATCCCGGCAAGGTGACGCCGGAAACGTTTGCGAAGATCGGCGACCTGCTCGTGAGCCGCTACTTCGCCCATCCGTCGTACTGGCGGATCGACGGCAAGCCCTACTTCTCGGTCTACGATCTGCAGAAGCTCGTCGAGAGCTTCGGCGACGTGGCATCGACGCGCAAGGCCATCGACGCCCTGCGGGCCAAGGCCGTGGCGGCGGGAATGCCCGGGGTGCACGTCAATGCCGTGGCCTGGGGCACGCCGATCCTTCCTGGTGAGAAGGCCCCGTCGGATCCCGCGAAATTGATCGCGGATCTCGGCTTCGATTCGGTGACGAGCTACGTCTGGATCCATCACGTGCCGATGCCGAATCAGCAGACCGACTACGACGTCGTCCGCGACGGCTACATGAACTACTGGGACGAGGCCAAGCGTCGCTATGCCATCCCCTTCTTCCCGAACGTGACGATGGGCTGGGACTCGAGTCCGCGAGCCCATCAGGACGATGCCTTCGACGCCTCGGGCTATCCCTTCATGAATACGATCAGCGGCAACACCCCGGCCCGCTTCAAGGAGGCCCTCGCGCTGACCCGGCGGCGCCTGCTCGCCGAGCCGACCGGCCCGCGGGTGGTGACGATCAACTGTTGGAACGAGTGGACGGAGGGCAGCTACCTCGAGCCTGATACCGAACACGGCATGGCGTATCTGGAGGCCGTGCGGGCCGTCTTTGGCGGACACTGAGCGGCCGGCGGTGGAGGAGGGAATACGGCATGAACGCGGTGGCGAGCAGTTTTCGGTATCTGCCTTCTCGGCCGCGCGACGCCCAGTGGGGGCTGTACGTCTCGGGCGCCGGTTGGGAGACGGTGCCGGGCGACTCCCCGTATCCGCTGCCGGGGCATCCGGAGCTCTACGACTTTTCATTCGAACGGGGCCGCAGGCTGCCGGAATACCAGATCGTGTACATCGCCGCGGGCGGCGGCCTCTTCGAGGTCGATGGACGCGGTGAAACGCGGGTGACGGCCGGGTCGGTGCTGCTGCTCTTTCCCGGCGTCTGGCACCGCTACCGTCCCGATGCCCGCACCGGCTGGCACGTGTATTGGGTCGGCTTCACCGGCGACTGGATGAACCGTCTCGTGCAGTACCGGTTCTTTTCGGCGAGCGTGCCGGTGCTCCAGATCAGCCCGGCCGAACAGTTCCAGGCTACATTCAACCAGTTGCTCGGCCGACTCTGGTCAGCACCGCCCGGGTTCCCGCACCTCATCGCCGCCGACGTTGTGGAGTTGCTCGCATTGCTCGCGGCCACCACCGGCGAGGAGTCGCAGCACCTCATCATGCAGGGGCCGCGCGACGTCGAACCGCTCACCGATCCGCTCGTGGCGGAGGCCCTGCGGCTGATCTGGAGCGGCAGCCATCTGCAACTCTCCGTCGGTGCGCTCGGGAAGCAGTTGCACACGACGTCGCGCTCGCTCGAGCGCCGCTTCAAGCAGGCGCTCGGTCGCACCGTGAAGGAGGAGATCCTGCGCTGCCGGCTCGATCGCGTGCGGCGGTTGCTCGTGGATACCGATATCTCGATCACGGAGCTCGTTGCTGCCAGCGGCTTCACGAGCGCCGATGCGCTCACGCGCGCGGTGCGAAAGGTCCACGGTGTGGCGCCGCTGCGGCTCCGGCGGCAGCTGCGGCAGGAGCGGACACGCAATCGTGACTCGACGGCATGAGCCGCTCTGCCACGATGAAAAACCGCACTATGCGACGCGCTTTCGGCGGGATGCGACAGGCTTGGAGGAAGATCACGTGAGCCTTGAAAAAAGATCGCCAGAGCTTTGACGAGCACCGTCTGCGGTGATACAGTCCGACTCGTCGGGGAGTTCCAGTGTTTCGCGAGCACGATCAACTTCTTTTTTCGTTGAGCAACGCATGAAAACCAAATCCATACTCTCGCTGGCGTATACGCTCGTGTTCGTGGCCGTCGTCGGACCGGCAAGTGCTGGGTTGATCGTCGCCAATGGCGACTTCCAAGATCTGACCGGTCTGACCGCGCAAGGTGGCGGGTGGTATGAAGGCGTTCCCGCCGGATGGACCGGCATCAATGCGACCTATACGGTGTACGACACCGGCTCCGCCGTCGTCGCCAACTTGAGTCAACTGGCAAGTAATGGTTCGAGCCCCTCTCTTTTTCTCTCGCAAAGCGTCGGAACTACGGACGTCACCGGAAACGTCACCCTGACATTTGACCTGCCCGGCACTTTTGGCGCCGCCTACAGCGTGGGGGCCGGGATTTACGCCGGGCCATTCACCAACGGAACCAACTACGCTTTTGGTACATTCTCGAGTGTCGGCTCTCAGACGCTCACGACGTCGTCGCCCGTCGCTGCGGGCACTGCGCTCTCAGTCGCGTTCTACTTGGTTACACCAGGCACACCGCCAGCTCTTGACAATGTCGCGATTGCGCAAGTTCCCGAGCCCGGCACATGGGCGATGCTCACCGCCGGAGTAGCTTGCGCCGCGTTCCTGCGCCGTCGTTCAAGGCGGGCTTGATCGCGGCGGCGTGATGCCCTTCATGCAGTTGAACGGCTACGCCCACGCACCGGCGCTGTGACACCGGCGCAGGTGCCTGACGTATTCTCGCTCGAGTCATCCTCCAGACTGTTGAGCGTGGAGCGAGTAGCCGAAGAGTAATCGACATGTCGATGTTCCGGGTCGGATATGTGGCGGTTGTGCTGTGCGGCGCGTCGGCCGCCTGGGCCGAGTCGCTCGAGGAAGGCTTCGCCCGGCCTCCCGCGGTGGCGATGCCGGGTGTGTGGTGGCGCTGGATCGACGGCAACGTCACCCGCGAGGGCATCAGCCGCGACCTTTCCGAGATGGCTCGCAAGGGGATCCGTAGCGTCGACATTTTCGACGTCAGCGGCGGCGTGCCTGCGGGGCCGGCCGGGATGATGGGGCCGCAGTGGCGGGAGCTCTTCCAGCACACGCTGGCCGAGGCCGCGGAGCTCGGCATCGAGGTGCGGCTCACGGCCGCGGCCGGCTGGGGCATGGGCGGGCCGTGGATCGATGCCAAGCACGCCACCAAGAAGCTCGCCTATGCCGAGATCCAGGTGCAGGGGCCGGCGCGGATCACCCAGGCTCTGGCGAAGCCGGCGGGAAGCGAGTTGTTTTACGACGACGTGGCGGTGGTCGCCTTCCGCGAGCCTGACGACGCGCCGCCGCGGCCGGCGCAGGTCACGGCCAGTTCCGAAGTTGGCAACTACTGCACCGACGAGAAGAACTTTCCCGCGGAGGATATTGCCGACGGCGATCCGCAAACCTGCTGGAAGCCGAAGGTGGCCCCCACTGCCGATGCGCCGCAGTGGGTCGAGGTGCGGTATCACGCGCCGCTGGTGGCGACGGCCCTGCACGTCGCGTCGCCCGCAGGCGCCGGGCCGCGCACGTGCGATCTCGAGGCAACTGCCGACGGCGCTACGTTCACGAAGGTTGCCGACTTCGTCCTCGAGGCCGGCGCGACCACGACGCTCGAAATCCCGCCCACCGAGGCGCGGGCCTTCCGGCTGCGGATGACGTCCGCACACGTGCCCGATGTGCAACTCGCCGAATTCTGCGCGCTGCGGGCGGGAGATCGGCCTCACGTCCGCCCTGGAATCAAGTGGTGGATATTCAAGTCGGGCAAGCGTGCCTTCTGGGACTGGCCTGCGGCGGGGCCGGCAGTGCTCCGAGAGGAATACGCCGAGCCCGACGTGGTGGACTGCCGGAGTGCCGACACGATCGAACTGACTCGGTCAATGGACCCGAGCGGCATGCTCACGTGGGATGCGCCGCCCGGCCGCTGGGCGATCGCCCGGTTCGGCGCGACGCTCGTCGGCGAGCCGCCCCGGGCGATGAGTGCGGCGCTCTCGGGCGGCTACGAGGCCGACCCCTACAGTCCCGCGGCGGCCGACCTGCTCTACGACAAGACGATCAGCGTCGTGCTCAAAGATGCCGGCCCGGCGGCGCGGTTGGCCTTGAAGGGCGGGTTTCTCGACAGCCACGAGATCGGCGCGGCGGCGTTCGGCATCCAGGGCACGTGGACCAACGGCTTTCGCGACACATTCCGCAGGCAGGCCGGCTACGACCTCGTGCCGTACCTGCCGGCCATGGCCCGCCGCGTGGTCGACGGCCGCCGCCAGACGAACCGCTTCTTCTGGGACTATCGCCGAGCCCTCGCCCAGTGCTACCTCGATTTCTACGCGCGGATCACCGAGCGGGCCCATCGCGACGGCCTCGTGATGCGGGCGGAGAATGGCTACGGCTCGTATCCATTTCCGCACATCGACGGGCTGGCCGCGTATGGCCGTGTGGACGAGCCGATGGGGGAGTTTTGGTTCAACGACGGCAGTCCGTGGGGCGTCGTCATGAAGCAGCACTACGGCTACGTCGACTCCGTGCGCACCGCCGCCTCGGCCGCCCGGATCTATGGCAAGCCCCTCGTCGTAGCCGAGTCGCTCACGATCGCCGACGGCACGCGGCATCCGCCCGCCGCCTGGAAGGCCGAACTCGACGCGCAGTTCGCCAACGGCGTGAACGCCGCCATGATCCACCTCTGGTCGCACCAGCCCGACGTCCACGCCCGGCCGGGCCTGTTCACGTTCGACGCGCTCAACGCCAACATGACCTGGTGGGAGCGGAGCGACGCCTTCCTCGACTACCTGGGCCGCTGCCAGTTTCTGCTCCGCCAGGGGCGCAGCGTCGCCGACTGCTGCTACTTCTTCGGAGAGGACACGGCCCAGTTCGTGCCCGGCCGCGGGCAGGTGCGGCCCGCGCTCCCCGCCGGCTACGAGTTCGACGGCATCAACGCCGAGGTGATCCTCACGCGGCTCGCCTGCCGCGACGGACTGGCGACGCTGCCCGACGGCCAGTCGTATCGCTATCTCGTGCTGCCCGCCTCCGATGGCTGGCCCGTCACGCTGCCGGTGCTCGAGAAGATCGCCGGCCTCGTGGCCGAGGGGCTGACCGTGATCGGCCCGCGGCCTGGGCCGTCGCCGCGGCTGCTCGACTCGGCTACGGACCGCATGAAGCGGGAAGGCATCATCCGCTCGCTGTGGGGCGACGCCGCCGTGGCTTTCGGCGTGCGCCGGGTGGGGAAGGGCCGCGTGGTCGCGGGTGTGCCGCTCGCGGAATTCCTCGCCACCGAAAAGCTCGCGCCCGACGTCGCGGCCCGCGGCGAGGCGGATCCCGGCTGGGCAAACGTCACGTGGGCCCATCGGCGCGACGCAGGCACCGACATCTATTTCCTGGCGAACTCCGGCGCTGCTGCGGTGCGGCAGGTGGTGTCGTTTCGCATCTCGGGCTCGAGGCCGGAGGCGTGGGATCCGCTCACGGGCACGCGCCGCGATGTGCCGGAGTGGTCGGCCGAGGCAGCCGTGACGCACGTGCCGCTGCGGCTCGAACCGTCGGGCTCCGTGTTCGTGGTGTTTCGTGGTTCGGGCAAAGTTGACTCAGCGCCGCCACGCGGTCCCGAACCCACGAATGAAGACGTGCCTGATTGGAAGCCGGTGCTCGAGGTTGCGGGCCCGTGGCAGGTGACGTTCGCCCCGCAGGTGTCGGGGAAGGGGGCGCAGCCGCCGACAGCCGCGTCATTCTCCGCCACGTTCGATGCCCTGGCCGACTGGACGAAGAGGCCGGAGCTGGAGATTCGACATCACGCCGGCGAGGCCACCTATCGCACGACGCTTGTTGTGCCTGCGTCGATGCTTCAGGCCGCCACGCCGCTTGCCCTCGACCTCGGCGCTGTCAAAGAGATCGCCACGGTGCGGCTCAACGGCAAGCCGCTGGGGACGGTGTGGTGCCCGCCCTGGCGGGTGGCCGTCGGCGACGCGCTCCATCCGGGCGAAAACCAGCTCGAGATCGACGTCGTGAACCTGTGGCGAAACCGCCTCATCGGCGACGCCGCGAAGCCCGCCGACGAACGCGTCACCCGCACCACGATCGTGGCCGCTCCGACGGAGCCGTTGCTGCCGTCGGGCCTCGTGGGTCCGGTGCGGCTCATGCATCTGGAGGCGGCGGCACCCTGAGGCCCGCGCCGCGCCCGCGGCGAGTCGACGCGGCTTTGCGCCCGCCGGAAACCGTGTAGCCTGCCCGAATGCAGGAAGGTTTCGGTTACACCCTCGAGGCGACCGACGGTGCGGCGCGGGCGGGCACGCTCGCGACGTGGCATGGGAGCGTGCCGACGCCGCTGTTCATGCCGGTGGCGACGCTCGCGAGCGTGAAGGGGGTCGACATCGGGCGAGTGGCTGAGACTGGCGCCGGGATGATCCTCGCCAACACGTATCACCTGCACCTGCGGCCGGGCGAGG
>JBAXUY010000075.1:0-14769 GCA_037129475.1 Planctomycetia bacterium
CGTTGGCCTCCACCACCGTCACGTTGCCGCCCGACGACACCGCCGAGAGCGTCGTGACGTCGGTGGCGAGACTGATAGAGCCCGTCGCTGTCACCGTGGCCAGCGGCGAGGTGAGGAACTTGCCCGACGCCGTGACCACCGAGCCGGCCACGTCGAGCGTGGCCGACGTGGCTGCGGTGATGCCCGCGATCTTCACGTCGCCGCTCTGCGTGACGTCGAGCGCACCGCCCGACGTTGCCGCGAGCTGGCCCGCCGACGTGTTCGCCGTGATGTCGCCCACGGCCGTGAGCGTCACCAGGCCACCAGCCTTGATCGTGCCGCTGCCCGCGATCGCGCCCAGGGCCGCGAGGGCCGCCGGGGCGTTGGCCAAGCCACCCGTCGCCACCTTGCCCGCGAGCGCCGGAATTGGCACCGCGGAGGAGAGGATGGCAGCCTTGATCTGGCTGGCGGTGGCGTTGGGGTAGGCGGAGGCCAACAGTGCCACGATGCCCGTGACGTGCGGCGTGGCCATCGAGGTGCCGCTAAACGTGCTGTAGGTATTGTTTGGCGTCGTCGAGAGGATGCCCGCGCCTGGTGCACCGATATCGACGCTGGTCGCCCCGTAGCAGGAGAACGACGCCAGTTTGTTTGAACTGTCGGTCGCCGCCACGGCGATGATGGCGTCGCTCGTGTACGAACTCGGGTAATGAGGTGTGGTGTCGTTGTCGGTGCTCGAATTCCCAGCAGCCGCGATGAACAAGATACCCGCCTGCCCGCCGGCATCGATCGCATCCTTGAGCGTCTGGTCGTAGCCACCGCCGCCCCAACTGTTATTGGTGGCAACGATGTTCACGCCGTGATCGCGGCGCATCATCGTGGCGTAGTTCACACAGGAGATTTCGGCGCTGGTCGACCCAGTGCCGGACGCGCTGAAGGCCTTGAGCGCCATGATCGACACCTGCCAGTTCACGCCCACGACGCCGACAGTATTGTTGCCCACGGCCCCGATCGTGCCCGAGCAGTGGGTGCCGTGGTCGTTGTCGTCCATGGGGTCGGCATCGTTGTTCACGAAGTCCCAGCCGTACACATCGTCGACGAACCCGTTGCCGTCATTGTCGATCTTGTCGCCCGGAATCTCGCCGGGGTTTTTCCACATGTTGGCGGCGAGGTCGGGATGGTTGTAATCGACCCCCGAGTCGATCACGGCCACGACCGTGCTCCGCGAACCGGTGGTGATGTCCCACGCGGCCGGGGCGTCGATGTCGGCGGCGGGGGTGGTGGTGTTGTTGAGGCCCCAGAGTTGGCCGTAGGACGGGTCGTTCGGCACGGCGGCCGTCGTGATCACGAAGTCGGGCTGTGCAAACGAGATACCCTGCGTCGCCGATGCCCACGAGAGCACGCTCGTCTGCGTGGCCTTGGGGGCGACGACCGAGAAGTAGCCCTCGCCCAGCGACGTTGCCGACCAGGTGCTCGTGGCCGAGCGGCTCTTGAAGCCCGCGAGGAGCGACTGCGAGGTGACGGCGGGATCCGACGCCTTCACGACCCAGCGGTCGGTGAACGCGGCGGCCGCGGTGCCCTGCCACGACACGATCGACGTGGACGTTCCCAGGCGGCCAAGCGGCGCCACACGCTCCCAGCCCGACGTCATCGTGGCCGCCGGTGCCGCCGGCGCCATGGCGGTGGGCGCTTGAGCCGCCATCGAGAAGGCGCCGAACGCCCCGGCGCCCGTCGCGGCAGGGGCGGCATAGCCGGCGATGTCGCTTTGGCTCGAGATCGTGACGGAGTTGTTCGTCGTGGTCGTGCCCGCCGTGATTCCGCCCGAGCCGACAAGGATCGCGCCCGCGCCTGCATTCGTGATCGCGATATTGCCATTGGCCGTCGTGACCTTGTCGAGGATCAGGTCGTTTGGCCGGTCGAACTGGAGGTCGAGCGACGAGGCTGACGTGGCCGCGACGACGAAGTGATTGACGTCGTCCACGCCGGTCAGGTCGGCCTGGCCGGGAAACTGGGCCGCCGAGAGCGAGAGCGTTTCGGCCTGCATCGAACTTCCTGCGTCGATCGTGATGCCTCGGCCAGCCTGCAGGGAGATGCTCGACGCCGTGCCGAAGGCTGCACCACCCACCTTCAGCGTGCCAGCCACCAGATCGCGGCCGGCGGCGAGGACGATCTGCCCATCGGTGTCGCTAGCAGTCACGTTTTGAGCATCGAGATCCGACTGCACGCCCGTGGTCTGCACATCGACGAGGTCGACCGCGGCGGCGTTGAGATCGACGGATGCCGCGGACGTGACGTAAACACTCTGCGCGTCGAGCGCCCCTGCGGCAGCATCCTGGGCGATCGTGAGGGCCACGGCGCCTCCGGCCGTCCGGGCGGCCACCGAGATGCGGTTGGCGGCTGTCCCGATGTCGCTCGCCACCCCACCGGCGGCGGCCGAGAGACTGATCACGTCGGCGGTGATCCCCGTCGTGGCGAAGCTGGCGTCATCGGCGATGCCCTGCGCGGCCGTCACCGTCACGGTACCGTCGGCCACGACGGCGCCGAGCGTCACACCGCCTCCCTGGGCAGTGAGCGAAACATCGGCGGGGGCTCCGAAGGATACGGCGGTGATCCCGGTGGCGACGATCGAGCCGCCCGTGGACGTCACGGCGACACTGCCGTTGGTCGTTTTGATCGACTTGAGCGTGACGGCGTTGTCGGCCGTGAACGTGATATCGCCGTCGGAAAGGCGATAGGCAGAGATCACAGGGACGTTGCGATAGAGTTGCGTGTCGGTCAGGGCATCGCCGTCAACCACGTCGGCCGCGGTCCAGTTGATCTCGGCTGCAGTGGGGGCGTTGCCGCTGATGAACCGCCAGCTGAGCGGCGTCGTGCCGTCGGTGTCGAACTCTGCGGCGGTGAGTGTCACCACGTTGCCGTCGGCGATCACGCTGTCCACGAAAATGTCGCCGCCCGTGGAGGTGACCGTCGCATTGCCGTTTCCGCCGGCCACGACGGCTTGCAGATCGATCGACTGCGACGAGGTGATCTTGACGTCGCCACTGGCCGTCGCGGCCCGTTCCACGACGAGGCCACCCCAGGCCCCGGCATCGCTGATCGCGAGCGTGCCCGTGCCGGTCACGATCGCGTCGACGTTTGCGGCGTCGGTGCCGAGGTCGATGCCCGTGGCCGCGGAAAGGAAGAGGCCCGGACTGGTGGCCCGGGACGTCGGATCGAGCGCCAAGTTTGCACCACTCTTGATGGCCCCTCCGGTGGAGATGATCTTCACCGAGGTGGGGCTCGAGACGAGCGAATTGACCGTGACGTCCTTCGCACCAGAGAGGGTGATCGTGCCGGGGCCGGCGCTTGCCGCCGCCTCGATGGCCGCGCTCGTCGTGAGCGTGCCGCCGGTCGACGTGAGCACGATGCCGCTTGCCGATTTCACCGCCGAGGCGACGTTGAAATTGACGGCGGTCGAGAGCGCGAAGGCGCCGACGGTGTCGATCGCCGCCTGGAGGTCGATCGCGCCGGTGTTGGAAATCGCGATATCGCCTTCCGACGCCGAGACCGCGTCGAGCAGGAGCGACGTGGTCTTGTTCTTGATCGTGATGTCATAGTCGAGCGTCGCACCGGGCGCGGACGTGATCCGCAGGTTGCCCACGGCCGTCTGCAGATCGACGGAGCCATCGGAACCCGCAGCTTGGACATCATTGGCGAGGTACACCAGCATCTGGTCGGCCGTGATCGTGCCTGTCTGGGTGCCCGTCGACGCCGACCTCGTCGTGATCGTGCGGGAGGTCGTCGCCGCCGGCGCCAGGGCCGACGCCATGATGAAGTACGACTGATCCTTGGCGTTGATCGTGCCGACGACACGTGCGTCGGCGTCCTGGAGGTCCATGATGAGACCTGTCGATGCGGCGGTACCGTTGCCGATCGAGCCGCCTGCGTTGACGTTGAACGCTGTGCCCATCACGCTCGCCGTCACGAGGCCGGGCACTGCGACCGCTTGGTTGATCGCGATGCCTGCGCCACCATCCGCCACGCCACCTGCGAGACCATCCTCCGACATCAGCACGAGATCGTTTTGGCTCGACACCTTGGCATCGATGGTGATCGCCTCGGCCCGCAGGTAGATCGACCCCACCCTGGTCGTGGGAGCGGTAATTCCGGAGGCGGGAGTTGCGGCGGGGGAGATCGTGCCGTTGAGCGAGCCGTCGGCCGTCGAAGCCGCCACGAGCACCGGAGACCCGATCCGGATGGCTGAGTCGTCGAGACTGCTGGTGCCGTCGGACAGATCGACGATCAGCGTCTTGTCGACGTTCTGCGAGGCGCCGACGATCGTGAACGAAGGGCTCGCCGGCAGGGAGGACGCGTCGACGCGGACCAGGATCGTGTCGAACGCCGATTTGAACGCGCTCGAGGTCTTGCCCTCGACAGGCGTGGTGGGCGTGATGTCTGGGTCGACGGTCTGAAGCGTGTAGGAATGCGTGTAGGTGGACAGGATGCTGGTGCCGATCGTGACCGCGGCGTTGGCCGGCGCGTTCGCAGGGTTGAGCATGTCGGAGGGGGGCGCGTAGCCGTACGTCGAGATTGACAGGAGGCTGGTCGATGAGAAAAGCGGATCGGTTGCAAACCAGTACTTGCCTCCGGAAACGCGCATGTAAACGTCGTCATCGCCCGTCGTGCCGTCGATCGAGATGACCAGGACGCCCTTCTCGGTGTTGCCGTTCGCCCACGAGGCGCCTTTCTGTCCCGCCGGATCCGCCGACGTGAAATCGTCGTAGAACGTGGCGGAGACGGCGAGCATCGCCCGCGGCTCGAGGCGTTCGCATGCGGCGATGCGGGCCGCGCGGGCGGACCGCGCACGTCGCCGGGGCGGTGCAGGCCGGGAGCGGCGGGACCACGGGCGGGCAAAATCATATGCGGCGGGCATCGTGAACCTCGCAATGTCGGGAGCGAATCAGAAAGCGGATGTGAGCAGCGGGTCCGAGGCGCAGGAGCCGCGAGCCGCTGATCGATCGCTGGGGACGCCCCCGGGTGACCACCCGATCGATGGGGGCGGAGTGTAACGGTGAGAGCCGCGGCCGGCAACCCGCCGCGGGCCGCGCGAATCAGATTCTCACACACGGCGCACGCAGCAAGCGGGGTGCAGAGCACCTTGCAGCGCGCGGCGAAATCCACGGCCGGAATCCGGCCGTGGATTCACTGCTTGTCAGCGACTCGTTTCAGACCTTCACGATCGACCGCACCGCTGCGAAGGATGACGTCTGACCGTTGACGCCGGTCGTAGACCGCGTGGCCGTGACGGGCGCCCCGACGAACACCGCGGCCGAAACGCCCGCGGTGGTTTGCTGGGCGAGCGTCATCGTAAACGTGGCCGTGGTGCCAGTAGCCGCCACGCGGCCAAGATAGGTGCGGCCTTGGTCGGTGCCGGTGTAGAAGTGCACCACCTGACCGGCCGTCACTCCAGTGACCGTGATGGTGAGCAGGCCGGTGGTGGCCGATCGAGTCGCCGACGTGACCGTGGGGGCCGTGAGAGCGGCGTTCAGAATGCCACCGAGCAGGTTGCTGGCCATCGAGTTGCCCGCGATCTGCGCGAAGGCCCCGGCGAGCACTTCGACCCCATAGCGGGCGTTCGAGTTGATCGTGTTGGCGTTGCCACGGATCGTGGTCTCGTTCGTTTCGCTCGCGGCTGAGCCGACCACAACAGTGCCGGAACTCACCTGCACGCCGCTGCCGGAGTTGCTTGCGATCGCATTCTTCGTGATCGTCGCCACGCCGGTTCCGGTGCGGGCCGCAAGGATGCCAGCGCCGCGGTTGGCATTGACCGTATTGCCGGTGACGGCAACGCCATTGGTGGTGTTGCCGGTCAGTTTCACGCCGGCGTTGTCGCCGCCCACGTTGGCCGTGCCGTTGCCGAGGATCACGTTGTTTGTCACCGTGTTTCCAGCCCCAGTGGAACTCACGACCACGCCGTTCCAGCCGTTGCCGAGGCCAAGCGCGTTGCTCGACGTGGTGCCGATGAAGTTGCGATCAGTCGCCGCGACGCCGCCGACCGTCACGTTCGAAGACGTGCCGTTCACCACGACGCCGTTGTTCGTATTACGGGTGACCGTGTTGCCGGCGATCGTGACGGTGTCGGACGTGCCGTTGACAAGAACGCCTGTCAGGTTTTGCAGCACCTCGTTGCCGCGGATCGTGGTGCCGCCGGTCGTGCTCGTCACCTGAATACCGGCGACCGAATTGTTGGCCACGACGTTCGCCAGAGTTCCCGCACCGCCAATCGTGTTTCCGCCGCCGGCACCACTCACGTCGATGCCGACTCCATTGCCGAGCGCCGCACGGGCGGAGTTGGTGCCGATCAGATTGCCGGTGACAGATGCGTTGGTCACGTTGGTGCCGAGCCGAATGCCGGCGTCGGTGCTCTTCACGACCGTGTTGCCGGAGATCGAGAGATTGTTGATCGCCTGCGCGACATTGCCCACGGCCAGGATGCCGACGGTGTTACCCGGGGTTGCGCCGCCGGTGCTGGTGCCGAACAGGTTGTTGGCGATCGTGACGCCGTTGGCCGACGGGCTGAGGCTGATCGCCGCGCCGTTCGTCTTGTTGAAGCCGTAGAACGCGAACCCGCGGATCACGCTGTTGTCGGCCGCGCCGGAGAGCGCGAAGCCGACGGTGTTGGCCCCCGCGAGCTTGGAGCCGTCGATGTCGATGGCCCGCCCGACCACGATCGACCCGGTGGCGAGGTTGAGCCGCTGCGTGCCGTCGAGCGTGGTCTGCTTCGTGATCGCGAGCGTCGAGGAAAGCTGGATCGGGCTTGTGAGCGTGGATGAGAACCCGACGCCCGTTGTGCCGCCGCCCGTGACCAACGCGGCCCCGGAGTCGGTGAGCGCCTGTGAGAGCGAGCCGGCGCCGGTGGCAGCAGCCGTCGAGACCGCGAACGTCACCTGCTTGTCGGTGTTGTAGGTGACCGTGCCGCCAGCCGTGGGCGAGGCGACGACGATGATCGGCAGGCCAAACGAAGGCGGAGAAGCGGGATCGGCCTTCGTTCGAAGCGTCACGTTGCCCGCGGCGCCGAGCGTGAGACCCGTCGTGGTGCCCACGAACAACGGCTTCGAGCCGAGCACCGTGAGGTCGAGATTCGACGCCTTCCCCGTGTCGGTGTCGGTGCCGCTCGCGCCTGCCGAGATAGTCGTGGCCTTTACCGTGGCCGTCACGTCCCCGCCAGACGAGCCGAGCTTGATCGAGGCGGCCGTGATATCAGCCGCCGCGCCGGCCGACGTGCCGTCGAGGCCGCCGGTCGAGAGGAGCGACACGGAGTCACCGTCGGCCGTGATCGACCCAACGCCGAACGTGATCTTCTTGTTCACGCCGGTCGCGGTGAGCGACACGTTCTTGCCGCTGCCAATCGCCTGCACCTGGGTGACGGCGATATTGTCATTGTTGGTCACCGTCACGCCGCCATTCGCGGCGACGAGGCTCGCGAGCGTGACCGCCTTGCCCGTCTGCGTGAGGGCAATATTGCCAGCCGTGCTTGCCGCCGTGAGCGAATTGGCCGACGTATTGGCGGTGATGCCGGTCGTGGCCGAGAGTGACACCGCATCGGCCTTGATCGAGCCCGTGCCGCCGGTGATCGCGCCGTTGCTCACCGACAGCGACACGTCGTCGACCGCCGTGTTGCCCACCACGATCCCCGCGGCGCCGATCGCCACATTCTTGTCGTTGCGAATCGTGATATTGCCACCCGCCTTCGTGGAGGCGGTGAGCGAGGAAGTGGACGTGTCGACGTCGATCGAATTGGCGGCCTGGAGCAAATTGAGGGCGACCGAGTTGCCCTTGATCGCCGGGCCGCCGCCGACGAGCGTGCCCTTCGTGAGCGTGAGTGACACGGCGCCGCTCGTGGCGGTGATCCCAGCGGCACCGACCTCGAGGCCGTTGTCCTCGAGCACGGTCACGTTGCCGGCAGCCGCCGTGGCCGAGAGCGAGCCCACGTTGGTCTTGATGTCCATGCCGGTGGTGGCCGACACCGTGGCGACGTCGGTCGTGATCTTGCCCGTGCCCGACAGGATCGATCCGGTGACGGCGAGATTGACCAGTTGCGAGCCGCCGGTCTTGGTAGCGATGCCGCCCGAGCCGATCTTTGTGTTGCCCGTCTGGGTGATGTCGATGCTCGAGTCGGCCGTGGCGACGAGCTGGCCGGCCTTCGTAACCGCCGTGATTTCGTCCGCGGCTGTGAGCGTGACGCTCGATGCCGCGAAGATCGTGCCGGTGGCCTCAGCCGAGTCGGTGGGCCCGGAGATCGCCGCGCCCTTGGTCGTCAGCGTGACCGTGTTGGCGGAGGTCGCCGTGCCGGCCGTGATGCCGCCGGCGCCGATGCGGATCGAGGCGTCATTGTCGGGATCGACCGCCACGGCCTGGTTCGCGATCGTGACGTTCCCGCCGACCGTGGTGATGCCATCGAGCGTGAACGGCTTGGCGCGGTCGAACTTAAAGTTGACGCCGCCGCCCGCGGCGGTGGCGGCCGCGGTGAGCCGTTCGAACGTGTCGAGGTTCGTGACGTCGAAGCTGCCGTCGAACGTGGAGGCCTTCAACGTCAGGGCGCGGGCTTCGAGCGAGGTGTCGGCGCCGACACCGTTGGCGTTGACGAGCCGGCCACCGGCCTCGAGCGAGATGCTCGAAAATTCGCCGAACGCACCGCCTGCCACGGTCACGTTGCCGACGGTGAGGTTGCGGCCGGCGAACAGCACGGCCTTGCCATCTTCATCGCTCAGGGCGACCGTCTGCACTTCGACGTCGGTGGCCGCGCCGGTTGCCCTGACGTCGACGAGGTTGACGGCAGCGGCGTTGAACCCGAGCCCGGAGGAGGCGCCGATGTAGACGCTCGAGGCGTCGAGGGCGGCAGGATAGTCGGCGATGGGGGCCGAGGCGATCGTGAGCGCCACCGGGATGCCTGTGGAGACGCCTGCCACTGTGACGCGATTGGTGGCCGAGCCGATGTCGCTTGCCACGCCGCCGGTGGCGGCCGAGAGGTTGATTGTGTTGGCCGTGATGCCGGTCGTGGCTGCGTTGCCGTCGTCGGCGATTCCCTGCGAAGCAAGCACCGACACCGTGCCCGCTGCCGATGTGGTGGCCACTGAGCCGAGCGTGACGCCGCCGTTACGGGCGTCGAGTGCGACGTCGCCGAAATAATTCGCGCCTGCCTTGGCGACGACGCTCGTCGCGATGATCGACCCACCCGCCGACGTGACATTGACGTCGCCGTCGGTGGTCTTGATCGACTTCAGCGTGGTGGAGTTGTCGGCCGTGAAGTTGATGCCGCCGGCCGAGAGCCGATAGGCCGACACGACCGGGATGTTGCGGTAGAGGTCCGTATTGCCGGGCTCGAGGTCGATCGGGCCGGCGAGGTCGGTCGGGCCGCCTTCTACCGCCCCGCCAGGCGTGAGCGACAACTGGAACGTGTTCGGGGCTCCGACCGCGGAATTGACCACGTAGTAGGCGGTGCCGAGCGAGAAGCCTTCCGGCACCGTGGCGGCGGGGCCCGTGAAGTAGAAGAGGTCGCCGTCGGCGACGGCATCGTTCGTTTCGAACGTGGTGGTGGCCCCGATGTAGTCGAGCACGGTGATCGCCGAGCGGGTCGCGTCATCGACGACGTTGCTCGCAGTCCAGCTGATCTCGTTGGCGATCGGAGCCCGGCCAGTGATGAACCCCGAATTCAGGACCGTGACGCCGTCAGCGGCGAACTCGGCCGCGGTCAGCGTGACGGCGTTGGCATCGGCGATCACCGTGCCGGCCAAGTTGATGTCGCCGCCGGTCGACGTGATCGAGGCGTCGCCCGTGCCGCCGGCGACAAGGCTCGAGACGTCGACAGATTGTACCGTTTTGATCGAGATGCTACCCGCTGCGGTGGTGGCCGAGGTCACCGTCAGGACCGCAGCGTAGCCGCTGGCCCCGCTGTCGTCGATCGCGAGATCCCCGGTGCCTGTGACCGCCGCGTCGATGAAGCCCACATCGGTGCCGAGATTGATGCCTGTCACGGCAGTGAGTTTCGTCGATGGGCTCGTTACCCGCGACGTGGGGTCGACGGCAAGATTCGTGCCACTGAAGATCTTGCCCGTCTGGCTCGTGATCGTTACGCCCTCGTACTCAGCGTTGACGAGCGAATTCACCTGTACGTCGTTCTTGGCCGTGATCGTGACTCGTCCGACCCCCGTGGCGCTATTCGCCGTCTGGATTGCGGCGCTGGTGGTCACTCCGCCATTCGTCGAGGCGAGCGCGATGTTCTTACCCGACGCGATACTCGAATCGACGTTAAGGTCGGCGAATGACGAGAGCGAGAAACTGCCCTCAGTGTCGATCGCAGCCTGCAGATTGATCGTGCCTGCCGTCGTGGAGAGCGCGATGTCGCCCTGCGACCGAGCGACCGCGTCGACGATAAGCGACCTGTCGTTCTTGACGGCGATGGCATAGTCGAGCGTCGCGCCCGGAAGCGACGTCGTTCGCAGGGTATTCACGCTCGTCTGGATGTCCACTGCGCCGTCCGGAACGCCGACCGCGTCGTTGGCCAGGTAGATGAGCAGTTCGCTCGCGCCGCTCGAACCGCCCGAGATCTTCCCCTTTTGGACGCCGTTAACCTTCGTGGTGATGGTGCGAGCAACCGGCGCAGCGGATGCGGACGGCATCAAGAAATATGACTGGTTGACGGCCTCCAAAGTGCCACCGATGACCACGTCGGCGTCTTGTGCCGAGAGCGTCACCGACGCGGCGGGGACCGTGCCGGCCGCATTGCCGGTCAATTTGGCGCCCGCCCCCATCGTGAAGCCGGTGCCGACGGCGTCGATCGTCACGTTGCCTGGCACCACAACGCTGCCACTCGTGTTTCCCGCAAGGAGCGAGATGGTCTTCAATGCGCCGAGGGCAGCATTGGCGGCACCGATTTGAGAGTCGAGCACCAAGTCTTGAGCGCTCGTGATTCCAGCCTGAAGGCTGATCGACTCAGCGTAGGAATAGATTCCGCCGGCCTTCGAGTTGATTGGCGAGCCGAGTGGCAGGGGGTTGACGTTCGTGCCGACGTTAATGGGACTGCCTGCCGCATCGAAAGCGGTCTGGTATCCGCCAACCCATCCGTCGGCCGTGTCGGCGGCCACCCTGATCGGCGCAGCCACCGTGATCGCCGAGTCACTCAGCGGCTTGGGGGTCGCTCCGCTCCGATCGACAAGATCGACGATCACCGTCTTGGCGACATTCTGTGAGGCCCCGACGATCGTAAACGACGGTGTGTCTGTGCCGTCGGTGAACGACGATCCACTGGACAGACGGACGTAAATGGAGTCGAAGTTGAAGGAATAGCCGGTATAGACCGGCGCCGTATACTTGCCGGAGGCATCGGTGAAACCGGTGGTTGTGGGAAGTTTGGTCAGCCAGACAAGGTTACCAGGCGTTTGGTAGACGATGCTGGACGAAGAAAAAGAAGCATCGGTCGCGATAACGTAGTTGTTATTGACGACCCGCATGTAGACGTCTTGGACTGCATCCGTGTCGTCGATTGCGATGTCAAGCACCCACTTGCCCACAGTGCCGCTAACGTTCGTATAGACGTTCGTGCCGGCCCTCGCATTGGCACCGCCATTGATGGCCTGCGTGGAAGCGCCGAGATCGATGTTCCAATCAAGTACCGGCGCAACCGTCACTGCCAGCATTGCTCGCGACTCGAGTTGCTCCGCTCCCGAGCGGACCATGCCGCCGCCCCGCGGCCTACGACGGGCATTCGTGCGAGCAGGGCGCCGATTCCAGAAGTCGAACACACGGTTGGGTTGCGAAGGCATGGTTGAAAATTCCCGGGAGGCCGGATCCTGCGAGTTGGAGAGCGAACCACCAAAAAAATCGGCGCCTGCCAGCCGGCGACGAGCCCTGCACTGAACTGCTAGCGACGCTAACACCGCTTTACGGGGGGGGCAACTTTTTGGTTCAAAAAAATTCTGCTCCCCCGAATAATGGCCTCTTCGGGGGGATCTTCGGCAGATTCATCCACGGTTGTTTCGGCTCGCGGCCCAGAGGCCGCAGGCTTTCCCAGGGGCACGCGGCCGGCGTTCATTTTGGGAGCTTTTTTGTGCAGTTTTCGGTTTTCGCCTGATCGCGCGGCCTAGACGGCAACCAGGTCGCTTCCCCGAGGAAGGACCGTGAAACTCGTTGTGCAAAACGTCCGTGTGCGTCCGTTCGTATTCACCGCCAGCCGGTAAAGATGCCCCCACCCGCTCGCGTCGACGTCGGGCCGCAGCCCCCTGCCCCGCCAGGCTTCGAAGGCGTCGCGGAAGTGGGCCGTGACGGCCCCGGTGCGGCTGTCGCGGGTGGGCACCACGCACCGTTTGCACACGTTCGTGGCTCGGAAGCGAGCGGCGCCGATTGAAAACTCCTTAGGCTCCGGCGGCGGCAGTGTGGCGTAGGGATCGGCGGGGATGTCGCCCGGCAAATCGGCGAGCGATGGCGCGAGGCCGGGCCGGGCCGGGCTCGCGAGCGTGTCTTCCCAGAAGGCGTCGCAGCCGCCGATCTCGAGGTTTGCCCGAAACCGCCGCCGGCTCTCCGCGAGGTCGAACCCAAACCAGCGGGCCACTTCGACGAGGCTCGCCGTCGAGACGAGCGTAGGGCCCGGTGCATCGCGGTCGTCCGGAAACCCGCCATCGGGCCGCTCTTCCAAGAGCACGCCGATGCCGAGCGCCTCGGAGAGCCAGCCGCACGGGCCATCGCGGCCCGGCACGAGCGCAAACGTGGCGGCCGTGGCCGTCGGCGGATCAGCCCACCGGGAGAGCGTGACGAGCTTCTCGGCGAGATCGAACTCGGCCCGGATCGGATGAAACGCCGCCGTGCGCTTGGCGTTCACCACGCGGCCCTCCATGTCGACGAGCCGCCAGCGGCGGTCGTGCTCGAGGGCCCCCGAGGAAAGCACGCGGGCCTCCTCGACGTCGACGCCGTCGAGGCTCTTCACGGGATAGAGCGTGATCCGGTCGAGCGTGGGCATGGATGAGCCGCAAGCAAGCTACTCGCGTCACGTGATCTTTTTCACGAGGGTTCTAGTCTTGACAGAAACATGAACACCCGTCCATTCTTGCTATTCTTTGCCTATGGAATCGACTGGCAACAAAATGATGCCAAGTCTTGGTCGCGATCAATGGTCGCATGAATACAATATGTTCATGAGTAACATCAGCCTTCAAGAACTTGCCCACGACCCTGCCGCACTGCTTGACCGAGTGCAGGCAGGGGAGCACATCGTTGTCATCCGGGAGGGCCGCCCAGTCGCGGAACTCCGGCCCGTTGCGCCGCCCCATTCGACGGCGCGACCATTCGGGCTGGCCGCCGGAACTTTCACGGTTCCCGACGACTTCGACAGCCCGCTCCCCCCCGACATCCTTCGAGAGTTTGAGGGGCGATGAAGTTGCTGCTCGATACCCATGTGTTCCTTTGGTACATCACTGCCGACTCGAAACTCCCAGCGCCGTTTCGGGCTGCCATTCAAGATTGCGATAACGAGGTTTTTCTGAGCGCTGCCTCGGTTTGGGAGGCGGTCATAAAGCACAGCTTGGGTAAGCTCCCACTCCCCGGCGCACCAGCTGAGTACTTGCCGTTACAGCGGGCTGCCCACGGGATATCCGCGTTACCAGTGGATGAGGGGGCGATGTCGCACCTGGCTGCTCTCACGCCACTCCACCGCGACCCATTCGATCGGTTGTTGATTGCTCAGGTGATACAATATGGGCTCACGATCGCGACTGTTGATCCCGAAATTGCCGCATACTCGGTGTCACTGCTTCCAACAGCCTGACGGCTCTGGCTCTGGGCTTCCTTGGCGGAACAACGCTGGGCAGATGTCGCAGCGCTTGTGCGCTACGTCCGCCACGACGTGCCTGCCGATCTGAAAATACGAGAGTGGCTAGCCAGTAACGTGGACCGATTGCCGCATGACGCTCGCCTGGCCGCGGGTTAGCTGGGTGTTGATTCCCAGCCGGTAGAGGTGACCCCACCCGCTCGCGTCGACGTCGGGCCGGAGGCCCCTGCCCCGCCGGGCTCGCGAGCGTGTCTTCCCAGAAGGCATCGCAGCCGCCGATCTCGAGGTTCGCCCGAAACCGCCGCCGGCTCTCCGCGAGGTCGAACCCAAACCAGCGGGCCACTTCGACGAGGCTCGCCGTCGAGACGAGCGTAGGGCCCGGTGCATCGCGGTCGTCCGGAAACCCGCCATCGGGCCGCTCTTCCAAGAGCACGCCGATGCCGAGCGCCTCGGAGAGCCAGCCGCACGGGCCATCGCGGCCCGGCACGAGCGCAAACGTGGCGGCCGTGGCCGTCGGCGGATCAGCCCACCGGGAGAGCGTGACGAGCTTCTCGGCGAGATCGAACTCGGCCCGGATCGGATGAAACGCCGCCGTGCGCTTGGCGTTCACCACGCGGCCCTCCATGTCGATGAGCCGCCAGCGGCGGTCGTGCTCGAGGGATCCGGAGGGCAGCACGTGGGCCTCCTCGACGTCGACGCCGTCGAGGCTCTTCACGGGATAGAGTGTGATCCGGTCGAGCGTGGGCATGCCTGTGAGCGTATGCGGCTGGCAAAGTTCTGGACAGGCGGGACGCCTGTCCCACGACAGGGCTGGAGCCCCGTCGCTACGAAGGGCATCGACAGGGCTGGAGCCCCGTCGCTACGAAGGGCATCGACAGGGCTGGAGCCGCGTCGCTACGAAGGGCATCGACAGGGCTGGAGCCCTGTCGCTACATGCGGAAGTTGAAGGTCTGCCAGAGGAGGCGGAGGAGCCATTGGCCGACCGTGCGGCTGCC
>JBAXUY010000076.1:0-14613 GCA_037129475.1 Planctomycetia bacterium
CCAGCGCCTGCTTCGAAACGTTGACGGTCTCCGCCGCCGTCTGCCCGACCTTCGTGAAATCGTTCATCGAATCTCCTTCTGAAACCCGTCCTTGGACTTCCGGACCTGTTCTCCGCTGCGCCGGCGCCACACCGGCGAGTGTCTTGTCAGCGGCGGCCGCTTCGACCGCCACACAATGAGTTGCCGGCCGCCCGCCCCGCGCAACAAGAATTTTTTTGGGCCGCGAAATCAGCGGCGCCGGGGGCGATCAGGCCAGGTGCCGGTGACAGTGAAGCGCACCGCGGCCGCCAGGGCGGCCGCCATGTGCATGAGGGCCCAGGCCGTGGCCCCGAACGCGAACTGGAGAACGTGGAGGGCGAGCAGCCGGGGATGCAGTTTTCGCCGCACGCCGGCCGTGAAGGTTTGCGCAGCCGGCACCGGCGGAACCTCGATCTCGGCCAGTTGGTCAAAGGGATCCATGGGCTGTCTCCGGTCAGCGTCGTGTGGGTGGGGCGGCAGGCTCGCCGAGCGGCCGGCCCTCCTGGGCAGTCAGGCGTTCCCTGATCCGGCTCACCCGCATGCGCAGGGCGGCCGAGGTCGATCCGAACATCTCCGCCAAGGCATCGTACTCGTGCCCTTCGGCGAATTTCATGAGCATGAGCGCGCGGTCTTCCTCGTCGAGCCCGGCCAGAAGCTTGACCACGTCGTGGCTCGCGTCGACGGCGGCGGACGTCTCGGGCTGTCGCGACTCGTGCGATTCGATCTGGGCGGCCGTGCCGGGTTCCTCACGGCGGCGGCGGCGCGACCGCGACCGCCGCAGCATGAGACAGGTGCGGATCGCCACGCCGTGCAGCCACGTGGAATAGGTCGAGCGGCCTGCAAACCGGCCACGCTCGAAAAACAGCCGAACGAACACCTCCTGGGCGGCGTCCTCGGCATCGTGCTGCGTGCCCATGAGCCGCCAGCAGACACGCCACACCTTTTCGCGATATCGCTCCATCAGCATGGTGAACGCCGCACCGTCCGAGCCTTCGCGGGCGGCCTGCGCGGCCAGCGCCTCGTCGGACAGCGCGGCGAGTCCGGAGATGTCGGAGGTGTCGGGGGGCATGCGAACCGACAGGCCTGGAGGCATGTCGCTACGGGAGCGCGGCACGGGCGCGGGCGAGGGCCTCGTCGACGGCGGCCTCAGTTTCCGCTTCGGCGACGAGTCGCACGATCGGCTCGGTGTTGCTCGCGCGCACGAGCAGCCAGCCTTCCGGAAAGTCGAGCCGCAGCCCGTCGAGCCGGCTCGATCGCGTGTCGGGGAAGGCCCGTTCGATGCGGTCGAGCGCGGCGGCGAGGCCCGGTCCCTGCACGTCGGGAGTGAGATCGATCTTCGTCTTCTTCATCACACGCTGCGGCAGGGCGCGTGCCAGGCCGTCGATCGTCGTGCCCGGCCCGCCGGTGGCGAGCCGCTCGAGCACCAGCGCCATCGCCACGAGGCTGTCGCGCACGAGCACGACCCGCGGCTCGATCACGCCGCCATTTCCTTCGCCGCCGAGGACCGCATCGGTCGCGATCATCGCGTCGACCACGTTCGCCTCGCCGACGGCGGCGACGTGGCAGGTCACGCCGTGCCGCGCGGCGATCGCCGCCGCCATGCCGCTCGTCGAGCAGTTCACGACGATCGGCCCGGGGGTCTTCGCGAGCACGGCCTCGACGCACAGCGCGAGCGTCGCCTCCTCGCCGATATACCGGCCGTCGGCCGTGGCGATCGCGAGCCGGTCGGCGTCAGGGTCCTGAAAAAAGCCGATGTCGGCGTGCTGTCGTCCGATCTGCGGCAGCATCGCCGCCAGGTTCTCGGCCGTCGGTTCCGGTGGATGCTCGAACAGGCCGTCCGGCTGGCCTCCCGCGATCGTGAACTCGCAGCCCAGGCGATCGAAGAGCAATCGCGCCGCGCGGCTGCCCGCGCCGTGCCCGGCGTCGAGCCAGACCCGTGGCCGGCGGCGGCGGATCGCAGCGACGTCGACCGTCGCAGCGACGAGGCTGACGTGGGCCGGGCCGCCATCCACTTCCCGCACGCTGCCGCGCGCCGTGCCACCGGCTTCCATGCGCTCGGGAAGCACGCGATATCGGGCGAGCACGTTCGCACCGTCCGCAGCGGGCAGCACACGGCCCGCCGCGGAGAACAGTTTGAGGCCGTTGTATTGCGGCGGGTTGTGACTCGCGGAGATCTGTATACCGCCGGCCGCCCGCTCCTCACGCACGACGACGCCGACCGTAGGCGTGGCCGCGATGCCGCAATCGATCACGTCGCGTCCGCTCGCGACGAAAAATTCCCGCAGGGCCGCGGCGAAGACCGGCCCGTGCGTGCGCCCGTCGCGGCCGATCACGATCGGCCCCGGCGGCAGCGTGGCGGCGAACGCGGCGGCATAGCGAACTGCCACGTCGGGCGTGAGCGTCGATCCCACGACGCCGCGCAGCCCCGAAACGCTCACGATCAAGGTGTCGGCCATTGTGGCCGCGGAGTATAAAACGGCCCGGCGCGAACCGGCCACCGCAGCCACGACGCCTCTCCAGCAGGAACACCTCGATGACACCGACCTCATACGCCCGGCACCTCGCCGCAATCGACGCGGCCCGTGCTGCCGGCACGATCACCGACCACTCCGCGCGGACGATGCGGGCTTGGCTCACCGAGCCGCGATACGCCGAATTTGCCCCCGAACTCGCGTCCCGGATCGATGCCGGGGCCTGGAAGGAACTCGACGACGTCTACTGGACGGTGATCCCGTTCGGGACGGGTGGCAGGCGGGGCACGATGTATCCCGTGGGGTCGAACGCGATCAACGATCGCACGATCGGCGAGAGCGCGCAGGGCCTTGCCGACTACGTCCGGAGCATCATGCCGGCCGGTGACCCGCCCACCTGCTCGATCGCCTACGACACGCGCCACCGTTCCGAACACTTCGCGAAACTCTGCGCCGAAGTGCTGCTCGCGGCGGGCTTCAGGATCTTTTTCCTGCGCGGGTTCCGCAGCACGCCCGAACTGTCGTTCACCGTCCGCCAGACGAAGAGCACCTGCGGCATCATGGTGACGGCGAGCCACAATCCGCCGAGCGACAACGCCGTGAAGGTCTACTGGTCGGGAGGCGTGCAGGTGTTGCCGCCGCACGACAAGGGGATCATCGACCGCGTGATGACGGTCGACACGATCCGGCGGGAGAGCTTCGACTCCGCCGTGGCCGACGGGCGCGTGCAGTTCGTCGAGGCGGCGATGGACAAGGCATTCGTCGCGGCCGTGCTCAGGCAGTCGGCGCCGGGCCCGCGCGATCTCTCGATCCTCTACACACCGCTCCACGGCGTGGGGGCGAGCGCCGTCGTGCCGGTGCTCCGCGGCGCGGGCTTCGAGCGGCTGCGGGTCTACGGGCCCCATGAAAAACCCGACGGCGACTTTCCCAACGTGCCGGGCCACGTGGCCAACCCCGAGAACCCGGCCGTGCTCACCGGCCCGATCGAGGAGGCGAAAGCGCGGGGCGACGAACTCGTGCTCGCGAGCGACCCCGACTGCGACCGGCTCGGCGCCGCCGCGCCGCTCACGCGGCAGCCGGGGAGCGCCTGGGCCACGCTCTCCGGCAACCAGCTCTGCGCCCTGCTCTGCGACCAGGCGATCGTCGGCCGAAAGGCCCGGGGCGAAGGGCGGCCCGGCGACTTCATCGTGACGACGCTCGTCACGAGCGGCCTTGTGCGCCGGGTCGCGGAAGCGCACGGCCTGCAGGTCGACGACACCGAGCTCGTCGGCTTCAAGTGGATCTGCTCGGCCATCGACCGGCTCGGGCCGGAGCACTTCGTGTTCGGCACCGAGGAGTCGCACGGCTACCTCGCCGGCACACACGTGCGCGACAAGGACGCAAGTGTGGCGGCGCTCCTGATGGCGGAGCAGGCAGCCGCGCTCGCGGCCGCCGGCCGCACGCCACACGAGAAGCTCGACGAACTGTTCGTGCGGCACGGCTGCCATCAGGAGCGGCAGATCTCGATCATGCTGCCGGGTGCCAGCGGCATGGATCGGATGCAGGAGATCATGGCGACGCTCCGGGCCAGGCCGCCGGCGGCACTCGGTGGCCTCGACGTCGTCCGCACGCGCGACCAGGCGAGCCTGACGACGTGGACGCCGGGGTCGCGGCCGATCGCCTACGACGGCGTGACGAGCGACCTCGTGATCTTCGATCTCGCGGGGCTGCCGAACGCCGGCGCGCTGCTCGCCGACGGCCGCTTCCCGCCGCTCGGCAACGCCGTCGCCGCCCGCCCCTCGGGCACCGAGCCCAAGATCAAGTTTTATCTCTTCACGGCCGCGACGCCGGGCGATGCGAGTGAACGTGCGGCCACGAAGCAGGTTCTGCGGGCCCGGCTCGATGCCCTCGAGCGCGACCTCCGGGCGCTCGTCGGCGTGTAGCCCCTACAATCGGGTCGTGGACCCTCCCCCGCACGACAACACCGAGACGACGCCCGCCGACACCGACGCAGCCGCCGCGGCCTGCGACCGGTCGCCCGCTGCCGAGAAGGTGCGCTCGTTCCCGCAGACGCCCGGCGTCTATCTGATGAAAGATGCCGCCGGCCGAGTCATTTACGTGGGCAAGGCGAAGAACCTCCGCGCCCGGGCCGGCAGCTACTTCCTCAAGGCCGCCGAGCTGGACCGCCGCACGGCCGACCTCGTGCGCGAGATCCGCGACATCGACTTCCTCGAAGCCGAGAGCGAGGTCGACGCGCTCCTGCTCGAGAGCCGACTCGTCAAGGACGTGCAGCCGAGGTTCAACAGCGACCTCAAGGACGACAAGACGTTTCCCTACCTACAGATCACGACCCACGAGGATTTTCCACGGGTCGAGTTCACACGCACGCCGCGTCAGAAGGGGGTGAAGCTCTACGGCCCGTTCACGAGCGCCGGCAGCCTGCGTGGTGCCATCGTGGTGCTCCAGCGGATCTTCAAGTTCCGCACCTGCACGCTCGACATCGACGCCGACGACGAGCAGTGGCGGTGGTTCCGGCCCTGCCTCCTCGCCTCGATCGGCCAGTGCACCGCCCCCTGCAACCTGCGGATCTCCAAGGAGGACTATCGCAAGGACATCAACCGGCTGAAGACGTTTCTCGACGGGGGCAAGAAACGGCTCCTCGAGGAGATGCGGCAGGACATGCTCGCCGCGTCCACGGCGCTCGAGTTCGAGAAAGCGGCGCGGCTCCGCGACGAGATCCGGCTCCTCGAGACGCTCGACCAGCGGGGCGACCTCGAGGAGAACGTGCAGCCGGAGGTGTTTCTCGTCGACCCGAAGAAGGGCCTCGCCGGCCTGGAGAAGGTGCTCGGCTTGAAAAAGACGCCCCGCGTGATCGAGGGCGTGGACATCGCCCACCTGGCGGGCGACGAGACCGTGGCGAGCCTCGTTCAATTCATCGACGGCTTGCCGTTCAAGCCCGGCTACAAGCGCTATCGCATCAAGACGGTGGACGGCATCGACGACTTCAAGAGCATCCACGAAGTGGTGTCGCGGCGGTTCGCAAGGCTCGTACGCGAGGGAGCGCCCCTGCCCGACATTTTCCTCGTGGACGGCGGCAAGGGGCAGTTGTCGGCCGCCCTCGATGCGCTCGACTCGCTCGGCATCGACCCGCCGTGCATCATCTCGCTGGCGAAGCGCGAGGAGGAAATTTTTCTCCCGGGCCGCAGCGATCCGCTGCGACTCTCGAGGGACTCGTTTTCACTCCGGCTTCTCGAATATGTCCGCGACGAGGCCCATCGCTTCGCCCAGCACTACCACCACCTGCTGCGGGGCAAGCGGTTCACGAGTGAGTAGCCGCAGAGTGGTACTCTGCGGAATGCGGCCGTGTGCAGTCTGCCAGTCTGCACCTACAACCCGCCGGGCAGAGGCATCACCCCGAAGCCACCGACGCAACACGTTGCCACCTTTGGGCTTGTGGCACGTCGGGCCGGGAGGCTCGCCCAGCACGGTCGGGAAAGCCGATTTCATTGGTATGATACGAATGGTTTGAGTGCCGGGAAACATCTGGGATTGGTGCCACGCCCTCACGGAGTGCCCTGCCATGACCCGTCCGCGTCTCCCCTGCTCCGGCCCGTTCGCGGGCAATCGGCGCGAGTTTCTCCAGGTGGGCTGCCTGGGCGGCCTCGGGCTCTCGCTCGGATCCCTCTTCCGGATGCAGGCGGCCCGGGCCGACACGAAGTCGTTCCATCACTTCACCGGCTCCGCCCAGAGCGTGATCCACATCTGGCTGCCGGGCGGCTGGGCCCAGCAGGAGACGTTCGACCCCAAGCCGCTCGCGCCGCTCGAATACCGCGGCGAGATGGGCTCGATCGAGACGAGCCTCCCGGGCGTCCGATTCAACGAACTGCTGCCGAAGACCGCGCAGATCGCCGACCGGATCACGGTCATCCGCTCGATGACCCACGGCGAGGCGGCCCACGAGCGCGGCACCCACAACATGTTCACGGGCTACCGCCCCAGCCCGGCGCTCACCTACCCGAGCTTCGGCAGCGTGGTGGCGCACGAACTCGGCCCCCGGGAAAACCTGCCCCCGTATGTCTGCCTGCCGAATCTCCCCGCGCCCGATGCCGGCGCAGGATACCTCGGCAGTGCCTACGGTCCGTTCACGCTCGGATCCGATCCCGCAAACCCCAACTTCACCGTCCGCGATCTGGCCCTTCCCGGCGGCGTCGATCCGCAGCGGTTCGCCACGCGGCAACGGCTGCGCGACGCCGTGGGCCGGCACTTCCAGCGGCTGGAGGACACCGCGAACCTCGAGGCGATGGACGAGTTCTACTCGCGGGCCTACGACCTCGTGAGTTCCGCGCAGGCCCGTGCGGCCTTCGACATCCAGGCCGAGCCCGACACGGTGCGCAACGAATACGGCCGCAACGAAGCGGGGCAGCGGATGCTGCTCGCCCGCCGGCTCGTCGAGTCGGGCGTGCGGCTCGTGACGCTCTCCTACGGCGGGTGGGACATGCATCAGAAGATCCGCGACGGGATCACGAAGACGCTGCCGCCGTTCGATCAGGCGTATGCCGCGCTCATCCGCGACCTCGAGCGGCGCGGCCTTCTCGACAGCACGCTCGTGATGGTGTCGAGCGAGTTCGGCCGCACGCCGAAGATCAACCCCGACGCGGGTCGCGATCACTGGCCGAAGGTGTTCAGCGTCGTGCTCGCGGGCGGTGGCGCGAAGCGGGGCCTCGTCTACGGCGCCTCCGACGCGATCGCGGCCGAGCCGGCCGATACGCCCCTCACGGTCGAGGACCTGGCCACCACGGTGTATCACTGCCTGGGCATCGTCGCCGACAAGGAACTCGTGGCCCCTGGCAATCGACCGGTCGAAATCGTGGACGGCGGCAAGGTACGCAACGACCTTCTCGCCTGACGGGGCCGCCACCGGCGGCATGCTTCCATGTGCGCGCGTCCGCTCAGGCGTCGATCGATTCCGTGGCGGTTCGCCATGCCGGCCGTGCTCGGGCTGGGCCTCGCGATCAGGGCGGCGCATGGGGAACCCACGATCGATCGCATCGAGCCGCCGGCCGCCCGACAGGGTGCCGCGATCGACGTGAAGATCATCGGCGCGGAGCTCGACGGTGCGGCCGAGATCTTCTTCGAGCAGGGCCGCATCACCGCGGCCGCGCCTGCTGTGGAGAACGACAAGACGCTCACCGTGCGGCTTACGGTGCCGGCCGACTGTCCGCCGGGACCGCACCGTATGCGGGTGCGCACGAGCGACGGCCTCTCGGAATTGCGGATCTTCCACGTGCATGTGTCCGACCAGGTGGCGGAGCAGGAGCCGAACGACTCGTTCGCCCAGGCCGCGCTGCTCGAGCCCGGCAGGGCCGTGTGGGGCACGGTCAAGAACGAAGACGTCGACATCTTCAAGGTGCATCTGCATGCCGGAGCCCGGATTGCCGCCGTCATCGATGCGGTGCGGCTCGACCAGCAGATGCTCGATCCGCACGTCGAGCTCGTCGATGCCGAGGGGTTCGTGATCGCGGCCTGCGACGACCATCCGCTGCTCGCGCAGGACGCCGCACTCGCCGCCGTGGCGCCGCGGGACGGCGACTACTTTCTGCGCGTGCGCGAGAGCGCCTACGGCGGCGGCAACGCCCTGTATCTGCTGCACGTCGGCGACTTCCCGATCCCCCACGTGGCCTGGCCGCCGGGCGGCGGTCCGGGCGCGACGCTCGACGTCGAGTGGTTCGGCGACCCGGCCGGGCCGTTCAAGACCCAGGTCACGCTCCCACCGGCCGGCGGCGACGGGCTCGCCCGGGTGCGTGCCGTCCGGGATGGCAGGACGTCGGCGATCCCGGTGCCGTTCCGGACCACGGGCGACCCGGTCGTCCAGTCGGCCGAGCCGAACGACGAGCCGGAGAAGGCTTCGGCGGCCAAGGCACCCGGCGCGATCGTGGGGCGGATCGAGTCGTCGGAGGATGTCGACTGGATCCGCGTCGAGGCGCCGAAAGGGAGCAAGTGGAAGGTGACGGGCTGGGGTCGTCGCCTCGGGTCGCCCATTGATCTCGTGATCGCGGCCCACCGCGCCAACGACAAGCGCGAGCGGATCACGAGCAGCGACGATGCCGACGGCCCCGACAGCCTCGTGCAGGTGACCACGCCGGACGAGGCCGCGTTCCTGCTGCGCGTGAGCGACTTCGAGCGGCGCGGGGGCCCCGAGTTCATCTACTGGATCGACGTCGAGCCGGTCGTCCCGAGGGTGACCGTGAGCGTGCCTCCGGCGCAGACGAAGACGCAGCAGCGGCTCGTGGCGGCGGTGCCCCGGGGCAACCGCACGGCGCTGGTCTTCAATGCCGCCCGCACCGAGTGTGGCGATCCTGTACGACTCGAATTCCCCGGCCTGCCATCGGGTGCCACGGTGTCGCCGGCCTCGATCATCGACCCGGCACCAAACTGCATCGTCGTCTTCGAGGCGACCGCCGACGCGGCGCCCGGAGCGGCGGCGACGCAGGTACGCGTCGTGCGCGGTGATGGCGAGGCCGTGCAGGAGGTCGGCGGCCTCCGGCAGGGCACCGACCTCGTCTTTGGCGAGCCCAACCGCACCCCCTATCGCACGTCGTTCAGCGATCGCCTCGCCGTGGCGGTGGTCGAAGAGGCGCCCGCAACGATCGAGGTGGCGGCACCTGCGACACCGATCGCACGACGCGGCATGCTCGATCTCAAAGTGAAGGTACACCGCGCGGACGGCTACGCGGGCCGCGTGCGACTCGAGATGCCGTTTCGGCCGCCGGGCATCGGGGCCTCGGCCGTGGAGGTGAAGGAGAGCGAGACGGAGGTTTCGTTCCCGATCACGTGCGCTGGCGACGCACCTGTGAAGGAGTGGCAGATCGCGCTCACCGCCACGCTCGTGCCGGAAGGTGAAAAGCCCGACAAGAAGGCCGCCGGCAAGCGGGTGGCGAAGGGCATGGTCGTCGCCAGCCGGCCATTGACGCTCGGCATCTCGGAACCGCTCGTCGAGATGACGGCCGAGAAGGCCGTCGTCGAGCAGGGCGGCACGGTGAAACTCGTCTTCAAGGCAGCGAAGCCACCGTCGTTCAACGGCACGGCGAAGGCCCGGCTCCTCGGCCTGCCGACGAAGACGGAAGCGCCGACCCTCGACCTCGCAGCCGGCGCCGAGACGCTCGAGTTCCCGGTCACGGTCGCGGCCGACGCCCCGGTCGGCAAGCACGAAAACGTGGTCTGCCGGATCGAGGTGCCCGTGGGCGATGCGGTCATGATCCACCAGATGGCGGCGACTTCGCTGCGGATCGACAAGCCGCTGCCGCCGGCCGTGGCTGCCACCGGAGGGCCGAAACCATGAAGCCCCGATCGAAGAGATTGCGAGGGGTTGCCCCTGCCGTGGCGCCGGCGTTGCTGGCCAGCGGAGCCATGGATGGCGGAGCGCAGACAGCATCGAGTGAGCGGAGGCCAGGATGGCCGCAGCGAACGTCCGGCGACATGGCGGGGGCAACCCCGACCCACGCCACACTCGTATCCTGCCTACGCGGTTGCGTCGCTGTCATCGTCGCGCTTCCTTTGTGGGCATCGATCGCGCGGGCCGACGCTCCCGTGGGCATCGAGGTCTATCCCCCGAAGATCCGGCTCGACTCGGCGCGCGATCGACAGCGGGTGCTCGTGCAGGCCACGTTCGCCGACGGCCGCACGGAGCACGTGCCGGCGCCGGGCCTCAAACCGTCGGACCCGAAGTTCTTCGCGGTGGAAAACGCCACGCTCAAGCCGCTCGCCGACGGCGAGGGCAAACTCATCGTCGAGCACGCCGGGCATACGCGCGAGATCCCCGTCACGGTCGTCTCGGCGTCGAGCGAGCCGCCGCTTTCGTTTCGGCTCGACGTGATGCCCGTCTTCGCCCGGGCCGGGTGCAACATGGGCAGCTGCCACGGCGCGGCCCGCGGCAAGGACGGCTTCCGGCTTTCGCTCTTCGGCTTCGACCCGGCCGGCGACTACCACCGGATCACGCGCGAGTTCCCCGGCAGGCGGATCGATCCCGGCGATCCGCAGGAAAGCCTGCTCGTCGCGAAGGCGACCGGTGCCGTGCCGCACACCGGCGGCAAGCGATTCGAACCCGGCAGCGAGCTTGCGAACACGCTCGTGCGCTGGATCGCGGCCGGCGCCCCGGACGACCCCGCTCCGGTTGCGAAACTCGTCGGCCTCGACCTCTACCCGCCCACCGCCCTCGTGGCCGGCGGCGACGTCCGCCAGCCGTTCGTCGCGGTCGCCCGGTTTGCCGACGGCACCGACCGCGACGTCACCGACCTCTGTTGGTATGGCTCCAACAACGACCCCACGGCGAAGGTGTCGCCCGAGGGCTTCGTGACGACGGGCAGCCGCGGCGAGGCCTTCATCATGGCCCGCTACGACACGATCACGGTCGGCTCTCCCGTCGTCGTGATCCCGAAGGATCTCGCCTTCACGTATCCGAAGGAGACCGGCGGCACCTGGGTCGATGAGCTCGTCGATCGCAAGCTCGAGAGCCTGCGGATCGCCCCGTCGCCGGTGTGCGACGACGAGACGTTCCTGCGGCGGGTCACGCTCGACCTCACGGGCCTGGTGCCCACCCCCGAGGAGCGGGCGGCATTCCTTGCCGACGGTCGCACCGACCGCCGGGCCCACGTCGTCGAGGAGCTGCTCGGCCGCAAGGAGTTCGTCGAACTGTGGGTGATGAAGTGGGCGGAGATCCTTCAGATTCGCTCGGTGAACAACGAAGTGAGCCCCAAGGCGGTGCTCCTCTATCACCAGTGGCTCGACCGCCGAATCGCCGCCAACGAGCCGATCGACAAGATGGTGCGCGACCTCGTATCCGCCTCGGGCGGCACGTTCACCAACCCACCCACGAACTACTTCCAGCAGGAGCGCGACACGCTCAAGCTCTCCGAGAACGTGGCCCAGGCGTTTCTCGGCATGCGGATCCAGTGCGCCCAGTGCCACAACCATCCGTTCGACCGCTGGACGATGGACGACTACTACGGCTTCGCCGCGTTCTTCAAGCAGATCGCCCGCAAGCGCGGCGACGATCCGCGCGAGTTCATCGTCTACGACTCCGGCTCCGGCGACATGAAGCATCCGGTCACCGGCCAGGTGGTTCCGCCCAAGTTCCTCGGGGGCGAGGCCCCGAAGGTGACCGACCGCGACCGCCGCGAGTCACTCGCAGCCTGGATCACGTCGCCCGACAACCCCTACTTCGCCAGGCACGTGGCGAACATCGCCTGGACGCACTTCTTCGGCCGCGGCATCGTCCACGAGCCCGACGACGCCCGCGTCAGCAATCCCCCGTCGAACGGCCCGCTGCTCGCCGAGCTCGGCCGCCGGTTCGCCGCATCGGGCTGGGACTTCCGCCAGCTCGTCCGCGACATCGTGCTCTCGCGCACCTACCAGCGATCGTGCGACACGAACGCCACCAACAAGCTCGACGACGTGAACTTCTCGCACGCCGCCGTGCGCCGGATACGCGCCGAGGTGCTGCTCGACGTGCTCGCCGAGGTGACCGACACGAAGAACAAGTTCCCCGGCCTCCCGCTCGGCGCCCGCGCCGTGCAGGTGGCCGACGGCCGCACGACGAACTACTTCCTCACCACGTTCGGCCGCGCCACCCGCGACGACGTCTGCAGCTGCGCCGTCCGCATGGATCCCAGCCTCTCGCAGGCCCTGCACCTCTTGAACGGCGACGCCGCCAACGACCGGATCAAGCAGGGCGGCCTCGTGGCCCGGGCCGTCGACGCCGGCAAGCCCGACAGCGAGATCATCGACGGCCTGTTCGTACGTTGCTACGGCCGGATGCCGACGGAACGCGAGCGGATCGAAACGGTGACGACCGTGATGGCTGCGCCCGACCGCAAGGCCGCGCTGGAGGACGTCTTCTGGGCGCTGTTGAATTCTCCTGAGTTCATCTTCAACCACTGATCACCGGGGTGCGCAAGATGAGTATCAGCGTCAACTCGCCCAACCCGGCTTCGGGGTTGCCCCGTACCGTCTCGCCGGACGTTCGCTGCGCCCATCCTGGGCTTCGCTCACTCGGATGTGCCTGCGCTGCGCCATCCATGGCTCCGCTGGTCCCATACGCCAGCTCAACGGTAGGGGCACCCCCTCGCCTCCCCGTAGAGACGGAGCTCCAGCTCTGTCGATCGACAGGCCTGGAGGCCTGTCGCTACGCAGGAAAGCTCTGCGGTTGGGCGAGTTGGCTCCTGACTCTGCTTCTTGCATCTGCCACGGCTGCATTCGCCTCCGCCGCCGATGCGCCGCCGACGTACGAGGAGCACGTGCTGCCGATCTTTCGGGAGAAGTGCGGCAGTTGTCACAACGCAGACAAGAAGCAGGGCGGGCTCGACCTCACGAGCTTCGGTCAGGCGATGGCGGGCGGCTCATCGGGCGAGGTGATCGCGCCAGGCGACCCCGACGGCTCGTATCTGTGGCAACTCGCGAGCCATTCGTCTGAGCCGAAGATGCCGCCACAGGCGGATCGGATTCCGGGTGAGATGCTCGACGTGCTCAAGAAGTGGATCGCCGGCGGGGCGATCGAGCGGGCCGGCGGCAAGCCGATCACGCGGAAGGCCGGGGCCTCGCTCGCCCTTGATCCGGCAGCCGTCGCCGCGCCGAGCGGCCCGCCCGTGATGCCGCCGCGGCTGCCGCTCGCAGTCGAGAGCACGGGTGCGAAGCCGCTTGCGATCACGGGCCTCGCCGCGTCGCCCAATGGCAGCCTCGTGGCGGTCGGCGGCCGCAAGCAGGTGCTGCTCTACGACGCCTCGTCGCTCGCGTTCCTCGGCGTGCTGCCCTTCCCGGAGGGTGACGTAAAGACGGTGCGGTTCTCGCGCAACGCGAAGCTCCTGCTCGCCGGTGGCGGCCGCGGCGCAAAGAACGGCCGCGTCGCACTCTGGGACGTCGCCACCGCGAAGCGGGTGACTGAACTCGGCGACGAGTTCGACCAGGTGCTCGCCGCCGACGTGACCGCCGACCAGCGTCTGGTGGCCCTCGGAGGGCCACAGAAGGTGGTGCGACTCGTGCGCACCGCCGACGGCCAGGTCGAGGCCGAGATCCGCAAGCACACCGACTGGATCACCGCCCTCGAGTTCTCCCCCGACGGCACGATGCTCGCGACAGGGGATCGCGCAGGCAATGCGTTCCTGTGGGAGACCCGTGGAGCACGGGAAGACGCCGTGCTCAAGGGGCACGGCGGCGGGATCACCGCCGTGGCGTGGCGTGGCGACGGCACGGTCGTCGCCACCGCCAGTGACGACGGCAAGGTGCGGCTCTGGGCCCGCAAGGACGGCACCAAGATCAAGGAGTGGGACGCTCACCCGGGCGGCGCCCTCGGCCTCGCCTGGCTCCCCGACGGCCGGCTCGCGACCTGCGGCCGCGACAAGAGGGCCGTCGTGTGGAAGGGCGATGGCGCCAAGGACCGCGACTTTCCGCAGCACGCCGATATCGCGCTGCGTGTGGCCGCCACGAGCGACGGCAGCCGCCTGTTCACGGGCGACCTCGCCGGCACGCTCGTTGCCTACGCCACGGCCGACGCCAAGCCGCTCGGCACGCCCGACACGAATCCTCCGCGGCTCGAAGACCGCGTGAAAGCGGCCGAGACCGCGCTCGCCGCCGCCACGAAGACCCACGACGCGGCCGACGCCGAGCTCCTCCAGGCCCGCAAGGCCCTCGAAGCGATCCTTGCGCAGGTGGCCGAGGCGGAGAAGCGGGCCGCCGAGCTCGGTGCCACGGCCGACAAGACTCGCGCCGCCCTCACGGCCGCCGAGGCAGACGCCAAGAAGTGGCGCGACGAAGCCGAGTTTGCCAAGCAGCCGCGCTGATCATCGCGTAGCCCATCACGGCTCGGGGCCGCACGAACTCCGCGCCAGACGGTAAGGCCATTCATAAATACCCGTATTCGGAGCCAAGGGAGGCATGCTCGAGGGATGCTTCACGGAACGGCACGGCATCCTGCCGTCCGTTCCTTGGCCGACCTCCGTCGGCTGGTGATGACCCGGCCTTCCAGGCCTGACGCTGTTTCGTCCTCAACGACTCCCTCCTTCTGCGCGTGCCCACCCTCCCAACTCCGCCGAACGTTCCTAACGCTGTAGCGACAGGCCTCCAGGCCTGTCGATCGACAGAGCTGGAGCTCTGT
>JBAXUY010000077.1:0-14197 GCA_037129475.1 Planctomycetia bacterium
TCAACGACTCCCTTCGTCTGCGCGTGCCCACCTTCCCGACTCCGCCGAAAGTTCTCGGCGCCGTAGCGACAGGCCTCCAGGCCTGTCGGGAAGTAGCGACAGGCCTCCAGGCCTGTCGATCGACAGAACTGGAGCTCTGTCGCTACAGGGAGCCCGAGGCCGGCGCGCTCACCTGCCCGACCGTCCGGCGACGGAGGATGGGCAGTTCCTCACCGGCGGCGCACCACGCCGCGGATGAAGAGGTCGCCGCCGGGGTGCGACACGTCTTCGATCTCGATTGAGCGGGCCAGGGCGAGCGCAGCCTGGCCGTGGCCCGTGATGGCTGGCGTGGCGTCGCCGCCGAGGAGTTTCGGGGCCACGAAGGCCCAGACTTCGTCGATCGCGTCGAGCGCCGCGAACGAGGCGAGCACGTCCGGGCCGCCTTCGACGAGCAGGTTCGTCAGGCGGCGCTTCCCGAGCTCGCCGAGCAGGGCCTGAAGCCGAGCATCACGGTCGGTGAGATCAGACCGCCGGATCTCGCAGCCCGCGGCTTCGAGCCCGCCGATGCGGTCGGCCGGCGCGTCTGGCCCGACTGCCACCATGAGCGGAGCCTCGCCGGCCGACCGCACGAGCCGGCCGTCGAGCGGCAGCCGCGCAGCGCCGTCGAGCACGATGCGGAGCGGCACGCGCGGCCCGGCAGGGCGGGCCGTGAGGAGCGGGTCGTCGGCGAGGGCGGTGCCGATGCCGATCAGGATCGCGTCGCAGCGGCCCCGCAACTCGTGGACGAGTCGGCGCGACGCCTCCGACGAGATCCAGCGGTCACCGTCGGGCGCCGACGCAGTCACCTGGCCGTCGAGACTCATGGCCCATTTCGCGATCACCCACGGCCGCCCGGTCGTCACGAGCTTGGCGAAAGGCGCGATGAGCCGCGCGGCTTCGCGTTCCAGGAGCCCGGTGTCGACGGTGATGCCGGCTGCTCGGAGCACCGCGATGCCGCGGCCCGACACCTCGGGAAACGGGTCGCCGATGGCGACGACGACACGGGTGATGCCTGCCGCCTTGATCGTGTCGGTGCAGGGGGGCGTCTTGCCGTGGTGGCAGCAGGGCTCGAGCGTCACGAAGAGCGTGCCGCCCCGGGCGGCGGCACCTGCCGTGGCGAGGGCGGCGACTTCCGCGTGAGGGCCGCCGAACCGCGCGTGCCACCCTTCGCCCACGATCGTGCCGTCTGCCGTCGCCACGACGGCGCCCACCATCGGGTTGGGCTCGACGAGCCCAGCACCGCGTCGGGCGAGGTCGAGCGCCCGATGCATCGCTGCATGTTCAAACGCGGTCCAGGCCATGAGCAGTGGGGTCAGCCCGGGGTCCAGATCGTCTTCTTCTCGCCCGCCTGACCCGGCGCCTGTGGCTGCGGGCTGCCTGGCGTCCAGATGCCCGCGGGTGCGGCAGGTGCCGCGGTCGGTGCGCCGCCGGGGCCGACGCCCGGCTGGGCGGTGCCGCCAGGCATCGCGGCTCCGGCTTGGGCTGCCATCATTCCGGGCAGGTCGACGCCCGCCTCCATGAGCACCTGGGCGAGCGCCTCGAGCACCTTCTGGTCGCGGGCATGGTCACGCCGCAGGCCATCGAGCAGTCGCGCGATCTCCGCCTGGTCGCCGCGCTGGAGCCGCACGCGAAGCTCCGCCACGTCGATCATGCCGTCGCTCACCTTGAGCGCAGTCGCGATCTCGCGCAGGTGCCCGATCACATCGAGCTTTTCCACGGTCGAGGCCGCCCGTTCTTCGAGCATGCTCCAGGCCTCCCAGCGATCCTCCGGCGTCGAGTCGGTCCGGGCGACGAGCGCCCTGGCCGATCGCTCGGCGGCGAGTTCGAAGCCGGCATCGAGCGCCGTCACGAACACCCCGCGCAGCTGGTCGAGATCGACCTTCGCGAAGTCGAGCCGATGCCAGCGGAGCGGTGGCACCGCCTCGAGGGGCCGGGCCGCTTCGATCGGGGTGGGAGCGGGCATGCCGAGGTGCGCCCGGATCGACGTCCACGCGGCGCTCTCGTCGCGGCTGCGGGCCGTGGCTTCCCCTTCACTCACGATCGCCGCCACGCGTCGGGCGGCGCGGGTGTCGGCGAGTGCGGAGCGGGGTGTCTGACCGAGGAGTTCGGGCAGGGCGGTGTCGGGCCAACGCTCGACGAATCGGCGCCACAGCGCCGCGGATTCCGCCGCCAGCATCGTGTCGACCGGCGACGGCTGCCCGGCCGGCGTCCCGGCGGCCGACATGGCGGGTGGCGTGGTGCGAAACTGCGCGCCGCGCAGCCAGTTCGTGGGCGTGGCAGCCGGCAGCGCGGCGGTGAGCGGCTCACCGAACGTGACACCGACCACCGGTTCGAGAACCGCGCGGGCGGTGGCGACGTCGGGCGCGAATCCCTGCAGTGTGGCGAGCGGCTCCTGGTCGGTCTGCTTGCCGAAGATCAGCACGGTGGCCACGAGCCGGGCGGGCGTGTCGGATGTCGGGGCCGCTTCGAACACGCGCCACGCGGATCGTGGCGGGACGGCTCCGCGCGCCGTCCATTGCGAGCGGTCGAAGGGGGCCGGTTCGAAGTGACCATCGTGTCGGAACTTGTCCTCCAGGAGGTCGAGCGCTGCGGCTCCTTCCGAGCCGAGCACGAGCGTCGCCGAGCGCCGTTCGTAGGGCACGGTCGGCGAGCGGTCCTCGTCGGCCTCGGTCTCGAGCGCCATCGCGCGGCCGGTCGCCTCGACGGCGTCGTCGGGGGACGTGCCCGGGAGGCCTGCCACGGCGAGCCATGCTTCCGCGGCCTCGAACGGCCGGGCGAGCATCTCGCAGAGCGCCGCGATGTTCGTGAACAGTTCGCGGCTCTGTCCGGCGACGCTCTTCAAACCGCGAAACACCGTCAGCGCCTTGCCGAGCCGCCACGCCTCGGCATGCTTCAGGCCCGTGTCGAAGTCGGCCCGCCACGGCGAGTCGGCCGGTGCCACTTCCAGATGCACCTTCGTGCGCAGCGCTGCGGGCACGCCCGACGAGCCTATGACGGCCGCGAGGAGTCGCTGCTCCTCGGCGGTGCCGAGCGACTTGTCGACCATCCATTCGACGAGCCCCTGGGCGAAGCCCGTGTGCCCGGCCTGGGCGCCGGCCTGCACGAGCGTGGCCGCGATCCGCACGAGGTCGGTCGAGATCTCGACGCCGGCTGCTTCCCGGGCCTTGTCGAACTGGGCGGCCGCCTCCTGAATCCGGCCGGCGATCGCGTCGGCGACGGCCGCATGCCCGAGGGCCAGCGGGTTGTCCGGGAAGGCCGTGAGAAACGCCTGGCTCGAGGCCGCCGCCTCGGCGAACTTCCGCGTGGCGAGTTGGAGTTTCACCAGCGTGGCCATGAGGCAGGCCCGGCCGGGATGCTTGGCCGCCAGCCGTTCCACCTGCTGGAGCGCCGCCGATACCTGGTCGCCTTCGACGAGTCGGTCGATCTGCTCGAGATCACCGGTGAGATCGTCGCAGCAGAACTTGATCTTCTTGCCGGTGCCACCGGGGCATGCTGCGTAGGGATCGATGGCCATGGACGGCGGGCTCCTGTCCCCTCGGGGGAAAAATCGAAATCCGGGTGAATCCGCCGAATGTACCAGCGCCACATGACGCTGTCGGCGGCGACGGCCATAATGCCGCCGGCGGGTCCCGAATCCAACCACCATGCGCCAACCCCGGATCCTCGTCCTCGACGCCCGCGGCGCCACCGGCCTGCCCTATGCCAGCCTCGTGGCCCGGCTGCAGCCGATGGACCTTCGCGTGGAGACGGTCGTCGACGGCGTCGCCGCGGCGATCCAACGCGACGCCTGGGACCTCGGCGTGATCACCGCACGGGAGCCCGGCGCCGCGGCGAGCCTGGCGGCTGCCGTCCGTGCCACCGATTCCCACCTCCCGCTCGTCGTCGTCGATGCGCACCCGACGGTGGCGGCGGCCCGGCTGTGCCTGCAGGCCGGCGTCGGCGACTATCTCGACCTCGACCGTGCCGAGGCCGAACTCGAGGACGCGCTCGCGCGGTTGCTCTCGGCCGCACGACGGCGCGATGCCGAGGAGGTGCTGCGCCGAGCGATCGAACGGCCCTACACTTTCGAGGGCTTCCTCGGCGAGAGCCCGCCGATGCGGGCGGTCTATTCAATCATCGAGCGGGTGGCCGCGAGTTCGGTCGACGTGCTCGTCACCGGCGAGACGGGCACCGGCAAGGAACTCGTGGCCCGCGCCCTCCACCAGCGGAGCCGCCGCGCCGCCGCACCGTTCGTGCCGGTCGACTGCGGCGCCATCCCCGACGCGCTCATGGAGAGCGAGTTCTTCGGCCACGAGCGGGGCGCCTTCACCGGCGCCGATGCCCGGCGGATGGGGCTCGTGGAGTTCGCCGATGGAGGCACGCTCTTTCTCGACGAGGTCGGCGAACTGCCGCTCGCGCTCCAGGCCAAGCTCCTGCGCGTGCTCCAGGAACGCCGGGTGCGCCGCGTGGGGGCCAGACAAGAGACGTCGGTGGACGTGCGCGTGATCGCGGCCACGTCGCGAAATCTCGACGCCATGGTGGAGCGTGGCGAGTTCCGCCGCGATCTCTACTACCGAATCAACGTGGTGCGGATCGACCTGCCGCCGCTTCGCGACCGGGGCGACGACATCGGGCTGCTCGCGGAGTTTTTCGCCAACCGGGCCGCACAGGAAATGGGCAAGCCGGTGAGCGGCCTCTCGATCGATGCCTATCAGGTGCTCAAGAACTACCGCTGGCCCGGCAACGTGCGGGAACTGCAAAATGTGATCCGTCGCGCAGTCGCGATGACCCGCTCGGCGACGCCCGACGTCGAGGATCTGCCCGACGAGATCGTCGCCGCGGCAGGGCATTCCCTGCCCGCGGCCGACGGCGACGACGGCTTCTTCGCCCGGCGGGCGGAGCACGTGGCGCGATTCGAGAAGCAGTATCTCGCCGAGCTGCTCACGCGGCACCACGGCGACGTCTCCGCCGCGGCCCGCGATGCGAAGCTCCCACGCGGCACGCTCTACCGCCTCATGAAGAGCCACGCCCTCGACGGCGCGGCCTTCAGGAAGTAGCGACAGGCCTCCAGGCCTGTCGATACGTAGTGACAGGCCTCCAGGCCTGTCGATCGACAGAGCTGGAGCTCTGTCGCTACGAAGCCGAAGCCCGTCCTACTTGCGCTCCCAGGTCTTGCCTTCCTTGTAGCGGTTGGCGCGATCGACGAACTCGGGGTTCTTCGTCGTGGCGATCACCTTGTCGAGCGCCTTCGTGAACTCCTCCTTGTGGGCGTCGCGGAGTTGCCGGTGGTGGGCCAACTCGACCACGCTCTTGCAGGCCGGCTCGGCGAGCGCGGGCTGGTCGACGTAGGGAAGCACGAATCGGAACGTCTCCACCGTGCGGATTGCATTGGCCCGCTCGAGCAGCTTGGCCCGCTCCTCGTCCGTCTGGCAGAGCGGCATGATCTTCTGGACGAGGTCGAGCTTCTGCTTGTCGTTGAGCTTGTTGTCGGGCAGCGGCGCGATGCGGATCAGGGCGCCGAGGAGCATCTCGCGCTCGGCTGGATTCTGCGACTTGCCGAGCATGTCGAGGAGCTTCGGCACGACGGTGGCATCGGGCCACCGGGTGAGCGCCTTCATGCCGAGGTCTCGCTTCGCCGGGTCGGCGAGCAGGCCGTCGACGATCGCCAGTGCCGCGGATCCGCCGATCCGGCCGAGCGGAGAGAGCAGTGTTTCCCGGTCGGCGCCGGCGGAGGCCTCGAATGCCGCGAGAAACGCGGTGGCGGACTGCTCCTTGCCGCGACTCTCTGTGCAGACCGTCACGAGGGCCCGCTCGGCGTCGTTGCGCTCCGCACCAGCCTGCGCCGCGAGATACCCTTTCACCATGCCGGGCACCTCGTCGGGCCCGCCGAGGCGACCGAGCGCCCGCATTGCAGCCGACCGCACGCCCGCGTCGGCATCCGTCGCCGCCGCCAGCAAGGTGGGCAGAGCCGACCGGGTGCGACGATCGGCGAGAATGTCGATGAGCACCGGGCGGACCGCGGCGGAGCCTGACGCTGCTGCCTCGACCAGCCGCTTGTCGGAATCAGCGCCCGGAAGCACCACGAGCGCCCGGCGGGCGGCCGACTTCTCCGGATCCGCTGCGGTGAGGGATTTCAGGAGCTGTTCGACCTCGGCCGGACCGCCGAGCAGACCAAGAGCGCGAACCGCGGCTGTGCGCACTTCCGCGGCAGTGGCGGTCGGAAGCAGGGTCGTGATGGCCGGCAGGGCTGCCTTGTCGCCGCGGTCGGCGAGCGCGGCAAGCAGTTCGGCCTGGCGACCAGGCTGCTGCGTCGCAAGAAGGCCCGAAAACGCGCGCGTCGCCTCGGAGCCCTTGGCGGCATGGCGGACGCGATCGAGACCGATCGCGCGATACTCGGCGTCGTCGCGGCCGATCAGGTCCACGATCATCGCCACGGCGTCCTGCGCCATCACCCGCTCGACGGAGACGAGGGCGAGGCAGACGGCAGAGCAGCAGAGAAGGAACCGCATGAGAGGGCACTCCGAGTGAGTTGCAAAGAGAATCAGGATGCGGCGCTGAGCGTGTCGAGGCAGGCAAGAAGCCCCCGCGCGGCGGCGAGTTCGACGCCCTTGGCCCCCGGCTTGCCCTTCACGGCGGCGGCGAGCGTTTGGTAGATGCCCTGGGCTTCCGCCCGCTTGCCGGCCGCGAGTAGAGCTTCGGCGCTCGCCAGGCGGGCATCCACGACAGCTCGGCCGACACCCGCTCCAGCGAGCGGGTCGGCCGCGGACAGGGCTGCGATGGCCTCGGGCGTGCGGATGTGCCCCAGCGCGGTGGCCGCGGCGGCCGCCACCTGCGGGTCCCCTGCGAGAAGCCGGGCGAGCGCGGGCACGCTCGCCGCATCACCCCGGCCGCCGAGCGATTCGATCATCCCGATCCGCAGGCTGCCCTGTGCCGTGCCGAGGGCGGCGCGGAGCGCCTGAGCAGCCTCGGGGGCGGGAATCGGCTCGAGGGCGAATCGGGCCATGTGCGAGTTGTCGGCATCGCCCAGGAGCGCGGCGAGCGCCGGCACGCTCGCGGCGGTGCCGATCATCATCACCTTGCGGCAGGCATACTCCTTCGCGGCGCGGCTCGTGCCGGCGCCGAGGATCAGGGCGAACCGTTTCTCGAGATCCGTGCGCAGCGCGGCATCGCCGTGGGCCGCGACGACGGCGTCGTCGATCGCTTTGAACGGCGCGGCGTCACCACCCCAGTCGTAGGCCTTCAGGGCCGCGAACGGGGCATCGAGCGAGGCGAGGTCGAATGGCATCGTGGGGCTCCTTGGCGTGAAGTCAGATGATCCAGGGCTCGCGACGGGACCGGTCGAGAAAACGATTCGCCTGCTCGTCGCCGACGAACTGCTGCATGGCCCGGTCCCACTGGAGCGACCGCTGCAGCCGGTACGCGATCGCGATCATGTGCGGTCCGGTCATCGTGTTGACGGCCGGCTCGATGTCGCGGAAGGGCCGCTGCCGGGTCTTCACGCACTCGATGAAGTCGCCGTAGATGCTCGTCTCGCCGCCGTGGTAGGCGGGTACGGGCTTCGCGGGCCGGGCCGCCCCGTCGCCGACGAACTGGATCGATCCCTGGTGGGCGATCGAGGGCTTCGGCCGCAGGTGGCCCGGACGGTTGTGGAAGATCTCGGTGCCGTTGGGGTAGGCCACCGAGACATACGCCGCATCCTTGCCGTCGGCCGACGCCGGGTGGTAGGTGACCTTCGTCGGCTGCAGATCGAGCAGGTCGGCCGCGAAGACCGCGCCGCCGAAGTGGTGGGCGCCCCAGTCGGTGAGACTGCCGCCGGAGTAGTCGACATACGATCGCCAGCTGTTGCCGCCGGTGCCGAAATTGCCGTCGCAGCGGCCGGAGTTGTAGGGCTCCCACGGGGCTGGGCCGAGCCAGAGATCCCAGTCGATGTCGGGAGGCGTGGGCTGCGCGGGCAGGTAGCAGGCCATCGAGGGCCCACCCACGGAGATGTCGATCGACTTCACGTTGCCGATCTCGCCGGCCCAGATCGGATCGACCACGCCGCGGTAGTCGCCGAGGACGCGCTGGCTGCCGCCGGAGACGACGCGGCCGTAGCGCCGGGCCGCCGCGATCATCAGCGGGCCTTCCCGCAAGGTCAGCGTCTCGGGTTTCTGGAGATAGACGTCTTTCCCCGTCTGGCAGGCGGCGATCGTCATCACGGAGTGCCAGTGGTCCGGCGTCGCGATGTGCACGGCGTCGATGTCGTCGCGGGCGAGTAGTTCGCGGAAGTCGACATACGCCGCACAGTCGCCGTTGCCGTACTTGGCGTCGGCCCGCGCCTTACCCTCGTCGCGCCACTGCTTCCGCACGTCGCAAACGGCGACGTACTGCACGTCGGGCCGGCCGAGGAAGGCGCCCTGGTCGCCCTTGCCCATGTTGCCGATGCCGATGCCGCCCATCACGATCCGGTCACTCGCCGGGGGCGTGGTGGCATCACCGAGTGCCTTCGACGTGATCACGTACGGGGCTGCGACGGCGGAGCCTGTTGCCATGCCCGTCGAGGCCAGGAACCGGCGGCGCGAGATGAAGCGATTGGTCATGAGAAACTCCTGTGAACACGATGCCAGAGCGTATCTCGCCGGCTCGGGGGCGGCAAAAGTCTCCTCGCAGCGGCCGCAACGGCCACATGCTCGTCGAGCGTTCGCCGACCCCCCTCGCCTTCCCGTATTGCTCCGCAGCAATTCTTTGTCTTTGCTACTTCAAACTCCGCATGAACTCGACGACGTCGAGGAGTTCGTTGGGCGAGAGCGTGGCGGCGAGGCCCTCGGGCATGCTGCTCTGCTTGAGCTTCATCCGCTCGTCGATCTCGGCCACGGCGATTTTCTTCTGCTCCTTGCCGTCGAAGATCACGACCTCCTCCGGCGACTCGCTCACGAGCAGGCCCGCGATGCTCCGGCCGTCGGCGGTGACCACGAGAGTGGAGAGATACTTGTCGTCCACCGCGGCGTTGGGGTCGATGATCGACTCGACGAGCTTGTAGGAATCGAGCCGCTTGCCCACGCCGTTCATGTCGGGGCCGAGGTTCGCTCCCTCGCTGTAGACCCTGTGGCAGTTGATGCATACGCGGCGGAACACGGCCTTGCCGTTGTCGGCGTTGCCCCCCTTGATCCCGGCCAGGGCGGTCATGGCCTTGTTGCGCTCCTCGTCGCTCTTGGGGTCCTTGCTGAGCAGGATGGCCAGGTGCGGCTTGATCTCGGCCGCCTTCTTGTCGAGCCCCAGCACGCTCTCGATGATCGTGAATGCGGGCGTGCCCTTGGAAACGAACGTGCCCGCCTCGTGGGCCTTCTTCCAGACGTCGATGTTGGCGCCGAGGGCAGCGTCGCACGAGTAGGCGATGAACCGGTCGGATGACTCGACGTTCGCCGCCGCGACGACGGCCTGCATCGCCGCCGGCGTGCCGAAGAAACTCAGGCCGCGGACCGCCTCCGTGCGCACCCGCGCGCTTGGATCGGTGGCCTTGGCGATGAGCCGCTGTTCGGCATCGGGAAAGCGGTCGCGCTCGTCGGCGAGCACCCGCACGGCCGCGGCCCGGGCATCGGGCACCGGGGATTCGAGCAGCCGGGTGAGCAGGCCTGCGTCGACCGCATGGAAGCTCTGTTGGAGCCAGAGCACCTCGGTGGCCAGCCGCTCGGCGGCCGGGTCGGACGCGACGCGGCCGAGCCAGGCGTTGGCGGCGGCGAGCACGTCGGCCCGCGGGCGGGCCTGCAGTTCGGCACGTGCCCGGTAGCGCGTCCGCCACTCGGGGCTCTTCAGGTGGTCGAGCACCTCGTCGATCGACTTGCCGGCCTGTGTGTCGGGCTTCAGGAGCGGCTTGTCCTTGTGGACGAGCCGGTAGATCCGGCCGTGGACATGGTCGCGGTTGGGATCGCGCTGGCTGTATTGCATGTGGCCGATGAGCGGGTTGGCCCAGTCGCCGAACCACAGGGCGCCGTCGGGTCCGATCTGCGGATCGACCGGTCGGAAGTGCTTGTCGGTGCTCTTGATGAGGTCGAAAGGGGTCTTCGGATCGTTCGGTTCATGTCGCACCCGCTCCCCCTTGTAGCCGGCACCGTCGTCGGAGAATTTCCACCGCGGCATGCCGTTCATGTTGATCACGCAGGCGTAGATGAACTGGTCCTGCACGTCGTCGGGGAACTGCCGCGTGCGCAGGAACTCGCTCCCTACCACCGGCCGCATGCCCTCGGTGTTGAAGACCGGCCCCATCCCCTTGCGGCCGCCATACTGCTTGCCCGAGAGCGGCGTGTCCCAGTGCTGGGACGCGCCGGTGCCGTCGCCGCAAAAACCCTGACCCCACTCATTGAACACGTAGCACCACGGGTTGCCGTAGCCGGGCGTGTTGAAGTGGGTGAGCTTCCAGGTGCGCGGGTCGAGCACGTAGGCGCCCGAGGAGCCGTAGTTGCGGAACGGGCCCCAGGGCGTCTCGACCGCGGTGCTCATCGCCACGCCCTCGAGCATGTGGAGCAGGCCGCCCGGGCTCGCCTCGAACGCACCCGCGGTGTGGTGCGTGTCCTCCGTGGCCCAGCCGTCGAGCACGTGGACGACGACGTCGGCCTTGTCGTCGCCGTCGGTGTCCTTGAGCCACAGCATCCGCGGCTGGTCCATCACGAGCACGCCGCCGTCGAAGAACTGGAAGCCGGTGGGGCAGTGGAGCTTGTCGTAGAACACGGAGCTCTTGTCGGCCTTCTCGTCGCCGTCGGTGTCTTCGAGGATCACGAGCTTGTCGGCGGGCTTCGGGTCGCCCGGCTGCCACTGCGGATAGCTCGGCATCGTGGAGACCCAGAGGCGGCCCTTGGAGTCGAAGGCGAGCTGGACCGGCTTGGCGAGCTCGGGGAACTTCCGCTCGTCGGCGAAGAGCCGCATCTCGAAGCCGTTTGGCACCGTGCAGGTTGTGATCACCTCTTCGGGCGACTTGATCGCCGGGCCGCCCTCGGCATTTTCGCTGTAGGCCTGCCGCGGCTCGCCGAAGCGGGTCTGCGGCACGATGAGATCGCCCGTCTTCGAGTCGTCCGGCACGGGCGGCACCGGCCTGCCGGCGGCGATGTCCCACGCGTAGGCGTCGCGGACGGCCGCCATGCTGCGAAGCTTGAGATACTCCCGCGGGAAGGTCTCGGTGTCCCAGGTGCGGCGGCCGCCGTAGACGTACCAGCCGTTGACCATCCGGTGGTCCTGCATGGCGACCCACGCCTTGTCGATCACCGCGGCGCGGAGTTTCGCGAACGCGTCGGCTCCGAGTTGCTTGGAGGCGGGCGCGCCGAAGAGCTTTTCATCCAGCAGTCCGGCCACGAGCGCGTCGCCCGCGTCGTTCACGTGGCAGCCGTTGATCGTGAACTGGCGGCCCGGCCCGGCCGCGAAGGCCTCGCGCGTGGCGTCGAAGAGATCGATGAACGCGAGCCCCTTCTTCGCCGCGACGTCGCGGGCTGCATCACGATAGAGGGCGAGCGACGCGTTCTGGGCGTCGGCGTCGGGCATGAGCGGATCGCCTGTCGGCTCGACGGCGATCGGCGACACGATCACGAATCGTGGCGCCGCCTTCGTGTCGTCGCGGGGATACTTCGCGGCGAGCTCGCCGAGGAGATTGAGATAGTCGGCCTTGAATTTTTCCACGCCGCCCGGGCCGCTGAACGACTCGTTGAACCCGAAGAAGAGCAGGAAGGTGTCGGCACCGAACGCGGCCACCGGGTCGTCGAGCTTCGTGTAGTCGCCGGCCCGCTGCCGGTTGGCCACCTCGTCGGCCGGGCGGGCGAAGTTGCGGACCACGAGCTTCTTGTCGGCGAACCGCTGGTGGAGGAGCGCCTCGAAGTGTCCGAACAGGTTCATCCGTTCGGCCGTCGAGTTGCCGTAGATCGCGATTCGCTCGCCGTCGAGGAACTGGAGCGGCAGCGTGCTCGGCGGCAGGGCCGGCCGCGCCGGCCGGGGCTGTGGGGCGAGCAGTTCGCGGGCTGTCTTGAAGGGGTCGGCCTCCTTCTTCTCGGCTTCAGGCTTCTTGGCCTCGGCGGCCGGAGCGCCCCGTGCCGCGAGGACGGCCATCGCGGTGAGGATGAGCAGGAAATTTCCGAGACGGCCGGCGAACGACATGGGCATGGTGCTCCTCGAAGAATTCGGCAGACCTGCAACGTCCAGCATAAATCGGAATCCAGACGATGCGAATGGTCGCATGCGCAAAATCTCAACTTGCGTCCACCGGGGCCACGGACGAAGGGCGGGTCATGACACCCTTTCGAGCTTCGTGATCCGGCCGGTGGCCACCCATTCCGCCACGAAGATGTCGCCCGAAGGCGTGAAGCAGGCATCGTGTGGATGGACGAACTGACCGTCGAGCCATTGGTCGGGCTGTCGCCGGAGATCCTTGATTTCGTCGAGCCGCTCGACCGCCCGACCGAGTTTGGCCACCACCTGGTTCTTCTCGTCGAGGAGCGTGACGCAGGCCTTGAGTTCGGGCACCACCATCAGCCCCTTCCAGGTGTCGAGGTTCGCGGGCAGACCGAAGCCCGGAATCGTTTCCCTGTAGGTGCCGTCGAGCGCGAACGTCTGGAGCGTGTTGTGGGCCCGGTCGCAGATGACGACCGTTGGCTCGCGGGTGGAGCCGTCGGCCGCCGGGCGGCGATCGATCCAGATGCCATGCGGTGTGTTGAACGTGCCCTTGCCGTCGCCGGCACCGCCGAAGGCGCTCACCCACTTCGCGTCCTTGTCGTAGCGATGGATCTTGAACGAGCCGTAGCCGTCGGCCAGGAGAAACCCGCCGTCGTCGAGGAAGGCGAAGTTCGTGGGCAGGAAGCCCTGCCGATTCCAGGAGGGTGTCGTCGAGATATCCTCGCCGGCAGCGTAGGCACCCGACTCCATCGGCGCCTTGCGGAACCAGACGATCTCCCCTTCCGGCGTCATCTTGGCGAACGCCTTCACGCCCTGGTAGCCGCACACGTAGAGAAACTCCTCGTTTCCCTCCTGCCGCACTTCGATGCCGTGGCCACCTCCCTGGAACTCGCTGCCGAAGGCGCGGATGAATTTTCCCGTGGGGTCGAACACGAAGATCGCGGGATGATCCTTCTTGGTCTTCTGGCCCTCGTGGATCACGTAGACGTTGCCGGCCCCGTCGACGGCCACGTTGTGCGTGGTCTGCCACGTGAACCGGTCGGGCAGCTGTGGAAAGTGGTGCTTCACCCGGAACGTGTGGGCCCCCTCGCCGACGATCGTTTCCCCGGCCAGCCGCCGAGTGCGGGCGCTGGCCGGTCGGGCTGCGCCGACGGCGGCTCCGGCGACGAGGGCCGTGAACGTGCGGCGCGAGAGGAGCCGGCGGGCGGGAGGGGCATCGCTCATGAGGCTGCGTCCTTCGTGCGACAGAATCCTGGAGCGCGCCTTGGCGGCGCGACAGGCCCGAAACCGGCTGGAAAATACCACGAATCGGCCATCGCGGGCGCCTGCGGTCCGCTCGTGAGCGGCCGAGGCGCGCTCCAGCCGTGAGACAGGCGACGTGGAGCGAATCCGCAAAAACAGCCGCGAAAACAGCCCGGCTGCTTTGGCACGGCAGATGCACCTCATGCTCGTGTCAGCCGGTCACCGCGACCGGCCCGCCGCATCCCAGGTTCCGCACGAGGAGAGCCATCATGAAGAAGATCGAAGCCATCATCCGCCACTTCAAGCTCGAAGAGGTGAAGGACGCCCTCAACGCCCTGGGCGTGAAAGGCATGACCGTGACCGAGGTCCGCGGCTTCGGCCGCCAGAAGGGCCACACCGAGACCTACCGTGGCGCCGAATACTCGGTCGACTTCCTGCCGAAGGTGAAGATCGAGGTCGTGGTGGGCGACGACGAGGCCCAGAACGTGATCAGCAAGATCATGACCACCGCCCGCACCGGCCAGGTCGGCGACGGCAAGATCTTCGTCACGCAGCTCGCCGACGTGATCCGGATCCGCACCGGCGAAACCGCCGCGGCCGCGATCTAGTTTCAAGCCCGCAGGGCCGGGTTGGGTCTTCTGGCCCAACCCGGCTTCGGGCTCCCCGCTGCCCCGTCGCCGGACGTTCGTTGCGCCCATCCTGGGCTCCACTCATTCGACTCCGACTGCGCTTCGGCATCCATGCCTGCGCTTGTCTGCGTACGCCGGCGACCGGGGCACGGGGAGCCCGAAGCCTCCTCCGTAGCGACAGAGCTCCAGCTCTGTCGATC
>JBAXUY010000078.1:0-13779 GCA_037129475.1 Planctomycetia bacterium
GGAAGGATCACTGTCGCCGCTGGATGACGGGCGGGGCAAGATACAAGGTTGTCCCCCGGCGCGGTTCCAATCGAACGCACCGGCAGTTCACACCCGGAAGAAAGCGAGGCAAGCATGCTCGGCCCGACAAACAACCGGCTTCATGGCTACGAGGTGGGCTGGTTCACGCTGCTCCTCGAGATGGGCGTGGCCACGAAGGCCGACCTGCGGGCGGCCCAGGGGCGCGTCGCCCGGGCGGCAATCGAACGGATGAACGCCCAGAAGCGGCGGCGGCCGCGCCGCCATCGAGACGACTGAAGAGCAGTCCATCAGCTGGCGACGTCTCGACGCGAGGGCCCCAATACTCCCGACAGGGATCGAACCTGTAACCTTCAGCTCCGGAGGCTGACGCTCTATCCAATTGAGCTACGGGAGCGAACGCTCGAAGTCTAGCAGGCCCGAGCGCGCGACAAAAGGATCGTGACGGCCGCGGGCGGGTGCGGCAATTCGGGTTCCCGGCGCCGCGTCGATGGTCACGCGGAACGCCGCAGCGGTGCGGCCTCCGGCCGCCGCTTCGGCGCGGTCGCCGCACCGTGCGGCCCGTCAATTCGGATCGTTCGCACGTCGTCCGCTGCCGCATCCGCGCGGGTGGCCTGCATGAGTGCCCGTAGCTGCCGGTAGCGGGGCAGATACGCGCCGAACTGCATCAGGGCCACGAGCCGGCCGGCGAGCATGGGCAGCGTGCCAAAGGGGGCCCGCGCCACCGCGTGACGCACCACTTCCACGCCGTGTGCCACGAGCGCCCACGGGAGAAACTGCCCGGCAATCGACCGCCAGAAAAGCCGCTCCGCGTGAAGCCCCGCCGTAAACGAACCCTTTCGACCGCGAACGGGGCCCGCGATCACGCGCGATGAATCGTCGACCACGACGGACCGTCCACTGCGGGTGAGTGCGACCGCCATGTCGGCATCGGCGCAACTGTTGCCGCAGGCCGTGGAGAATCCGGGGCCGGCCTGCCGCAGGAACGCGGTCCGCCAGAAGCCGGCCTCGAGCGTCGGGCCATGCGGCCGCGGCGTGCCTCGGCCGGGCACCACGTCGACGCGCCGGCCTCCGCGCCGGCAGCGGATGCCTGCAGCGACCGCCCGCGCATGGTCGTCGGCGGCCACCGTGAGGGGAACGACCGCCGCGGTGGCGTCGTCGTCGAACCGCGCGAGCGGGCCGTCGGTCCAGCCCTCCGTGGCCCGCCAGCCCGCGGCGAGGATGTGCGTCACGTCGGCGCGGCTCGAGGCGACGCCCACGTTGATGCACGCCACGAGGCTCGAGCCGATCGGCGCCTGCACGAAGGTGACTTCGTCGCGGATGTTCCACGGGTCGTCGTAGTCGCAGCCGAGCGCCACGATCACTTCACTGCCTGCGGGCCGTTTCTCGAGCACGCTCACGAGCGTGTCCTCGAGCGCCACCACGTCGGACGGCGCGGCGATCACGATCGAAAGTCGCGGCTGACTCGCTCGACGCGGCACCATTCCCGCCCCCACGCACACGGAACAACACGACGAATCGGCTCGGAACCCGGCGGTCTGCAGCAGGCCTCTCGGCCCCGATATCCACACGCGTCAGGCGGCGGCCCGCTGGGGCTGCAACTCGGTGAACAGGTTCACTGTGTGGAGCATCTCCCCGTCGGCGTCGTAGAACTGCAGCACGCCGACGTCGATCAGCCACATCGCGAACATTTCGGCGGCCCGGTAGCAACGGGCGACACACCGGCCGCGATCGATGCGGATGTTTTCCTGCACGTCGGCCACGTCGACGGCCTCGGCACCGAACTCGAGGAAGTACCGCGTGACGATGTGCCGCACGTCGGCGGCATGCATGTTCAGTCGCATGGAAGGCAACCTCCTGTTGCGGGCGTATCGAACGACTTCCTGTCGATCGGAGGCGGAACCATAACGGGCCGTTTCCGGCGACGGTAGGCGACTTTTCCGGGCAACGACCCGGATCGGCCCCCCCGATTCCCTCCACCGAAAGAAGTATCGGCGCGATCGCCGCCCCGAGGTGATCGCCTCCTCGCGAGTCTTTCCAAACCGTATGCGCCGACGTCTTTCGCCAGTTTGCCCGATCGCGCCAGGTCCTACAGGCGACCGGTCCAGTCGGGGTGCGCGTAGCGCTCCGCGACGAGGCGGGCCACGCGCTCGCGTGGCCACTCGATGCGACTGCACGCTGGCGCGAATGCGTCGCGGACGGCCGCTTGAAGCGTCGCCACCCCCAGCCGCAGGTTCGCGAGGAATGCTCCGTGGGGCCGATGGGCCCGATACGCGGGCTCTCGGGGCGGATGCCGGAGGATGCGGCCGACGAGATCGAGATCGAAGTCGTCGAGGAGCGTGCCGTGATAGAGCACGCCGTGGCGGCGCACCCGCAGGGCATTGCCCGACACCTTGCGATCGCCGTCATCGCCGCGCACCACGAGGTCGCTGGATCCCCGCCGCGACACGCCGCCAGCCATGGCCGTGACACGCGACAGCGACGCACAGAGCGGGTCGAGCATGCGGGCATGAATCGCCTCGATCGGCGGCGCGCCGTCCGGATGGGGCTCGATCACAGACCACATCAGGCATCCAGGCCCCAGGAGCACCGTGAGCCCGCCGCTCGGCCGGCGAACGATCCGCACGCCCTCCGCCCGGCAGGCGGCCACATCCACTTCCTCTTCCAGGCGACTCGAAGACCCGACGACCACGACCGGCTCCCGCGCCATCCAAGTCCGCACCACGGCCGTCGGGGTCAGCCCCTCGTGCGCCTCCTCGAGCAACGCCTCGTCGAGCGCGAGCTGCTCCTCGACGGTGTCCGGTTCGGCGTCGAGCCACACGGCGCCAGGCTGGGTGGGATCAAGTTGACGCACCACGTCGCTCCCCTAGACTTTGAACGAACCGACAGGCCTTTGCCGGTGCACGACAGACCCAGGGCACACCCATGGCAGATTCCAAGCGGCCGCTTTCGGCAGACGACGCTCTGCCGCCCGTCGAGCCGCCGAGTGCCGCGTTTCTCGTACAGTTGTTCCTGGTGCCGGGGCTCATTGTCGCCATCATCGTCTGCGTGTGGCTGGCATTCCACTGGCTCGCCCATCTCGGCAACGACCCGCAGGCCTACGTACGGACGCTGCAGCGCGACAACGAAGGCCGCTGGCAGGCGGCCCTCAACCTGGCCAACGACCTGCGCGGGCCCGGCAGCGCCGCTCTCAAGCAGGACGAGGCCCTCGCGCGTGAACTGGGCCGGATCCTCTCCGAGGAGGCGACGAGCGGGCGATCGGGAGAGCAGTCGGAGACGCTCCGCATGTATCTCTGCCGTGCCCTCGGCGAATTCGCCGTGCCGGCTGCGGCGCCGCCGCTCGTGGAACGGCTCGGTGACGGCACCGACCCGCAGACAGCCCGGGCAGCCGTGGAGGCGCTCGCGGTGCTCCAGACCAATCTCGTGGCGGCGGGGCGTGCGCTCGTCGATCCGGTGGGTGTGGCGGCGGCGGTGATCGCAGCCTCGCGAAGCGACGACGCTCCGCTCAAGTCGGCGGCCGCCTTCACGCTCGGTGTGCTCGGAGGGGAGGCCGCCGTCGAGCGGCTGCTCGTGCTTTCCGGCGACACGATCGACGACGTCCGCTTCAACGCCGCGCTCGGCCTGGCCCGTCAGGGACGCACCGAGGCCTACGAAGGGCTCGGCGAGATGCTCTCCCTGCCCGATGTGGCGGCCGACCCCGGCGACGACGCCGCGGCCCAATCGCGCCGCTACAAGCGGGCGTTGGTGGTGGTCAACGCCCTGCGGGGCGTGGCGCTCCTCGTCGATGCGACCCACGAACCGCCGCCGGCGGTCCTCGTCGATCGTCTCGAGGCCGCTGCGACCGATCCGGTGGGCGACGTCCGGTCGGGTGCCGCGGCCCTGCTCAAGAAGATCGAACGCATCGCCGCCCCCGCTGCCGCCTGACTCCCTTCTTGCACGGTCCTACATCCCGAACCCGGAGGAGGCCCCATGGCCATCACGACCAAAGAGACGATCGCCCACGCCCAGTACAAGAAACTCATCAAGGCGGTGGAGGGGGAAGACTACGTCACGCAGGACCTCTGCATCCGCCTGTTGGCCGACGAGGAGGAGCACCTCGTGCAGTTCAAGGGCTTCCTGAAAGAGTACGCCACGTAGGACAGGCTTCAGCCTGTCATGCCGAGGAGCTCTTCGCGATCAATCCGGCTCGGGGTTGCCCCGTACCGTTTCGCCGGACGTTCACTGCGGCCCTCCAGGCCTCCGCTCACTCGGATCTGCCTGCGCTGCGCCATCCATGGCTCCGCTGGTCAGATACGCCGGCTCACCGGCAGGGGCAACCCCTCGCCTCGCCTGGCTCCGAATGCGGGTGTTTGTCGCATGCCGCTACCATGCCCGCGACCTGGCTCACGCGTTGAGATATTCGTCGAGCAGTTCGCGGAGGAGATCGGTGTCGGGCTCGATGCCCGTCCAGGTGTGGAAGTCGATCGCCGTCTTCGCGCAGTGGATCTCCAGGCCGTCGATCGTGCAGGCGCCCTGCTTCTGCGCGGCGGCCACGGCTGGTGAGGGCTGCGGGACGAGGGCGAAGTCGGCCACGACGTGATCCTTGCGCAGGCCCGCGAGCGTGAACTGCGCTTCCGGCGGCACGGCCGACACCACGATGCCCACCTGCTCAGGGACCACGATCTCCGCGTGCCAGGGCAGGGCAGCGGCCGGGGCGCCGTCGACTCCGGCGAGGGCTTCCACGAGCGCCGTCGCGGCGTCGGGCGTGCGGTTGCAGACGATGATTTCCGCCGCTCCGGCGAGCGACAGTTCGAGGGCTGCGGCCCGGGCCGCCGGACCCGCGCCCACGAGCAGCACGCCCGCGCCGGTCGGATCGGCGTGGGCCCTGAGCGCCTCGAGGAGCCCGCGGCCATCGGTCATGTGGCCCACGAGCCCGGTCGGCTGCCGCTCCACGAGGCTCACCGCGCGCGAAAACGTGGCGGTCGGCGACAACGTGGCGACGTGGGCCGTCGCCGCGCCGCGAAGCGGCCCGGAGAGAACGCATCCCCGAAACCCCATGGCATCGACGCCGGCGATCGCGGCGCCGACGCGCTCCGGGGCCACGTCGAGCGTCAGAAACCGCCAGTCAAGGCCGGCCTCGGCCAGGGCCCGTTCGTACAGGTATTGGGCGGGATTCCCCGCGGCCGGGCAGCCCAACAGGGCGATGATCTCCTGGAGTGCCGGGCTCGTCATGAACGGAGGTCCGCGTCGGAGGTCAGACCATGACACTCGTGGCCGCGACGAATCGCGGATCGGCGCGGATCGGATCGAAGTCGGGCTCGACCTCCGTGAGGTCGCGGAATCGACCGTCGATCGCGATGGCCCGCGCGAGGTGCTCGATCGCCGCCTGCACACGGCCACCCAGCGACAGGTAGCAGGCGAGATTGTAGTGCAGGATTGGCTGCAACGGCGTGGCCACCAATCCCCGTTCGAGCACGGCGATCGCCTCCTCGAGCCGACCGAGCCGTTTGAGACACCAGCCGATTCCGAGCCAGGCCTCGAGTCTGTCCGGTTCGTGCTCCGTCACGGACTGCAGCGGATCGAGGGCGTCTTCCCAGCGGCCCAGGGCCCGCAAGGCCTCGCCTTCCAGCATCTTCGTGCCCGGCAGCGAACGCGTGGGCTCCGGGAGTTCGGCCAGGAGCCCGAGGGCGCGGTCCAGAACCCGCCGTGCGGATGCCGGGACGGGTTTGTCGGTCTCGACGAGAAGTTCCCCCAACTCGATGTAGCCTGTCGCCTGCCTGAGGATGGCCTGCCGGCGGAGTCTCGTCATCGCGGTCATCAAACGCCTCCTGCCCCAGTGTAGGCATCGTGGGCGCATCCGGCCCTGCGCACCTGCGGGGGAAACCTTCCTGTCCTACGCGGTTCGAGCCCGTTGGATCGGCGACGATCCGAAAAATCGGCGAATTTTCGGGGTTCACGGCGATTTATGGGGCCCGCTACGGAATGTCCGGCGGATCGCCACTCCTGAGGATGGAGAATTGCCCCACGAACCGCCCTGGCGGTCGTCGATCCCGCAGTGGAGTGCTCACGATGCGTCTCACGGTCCGAACGCTGCTGGCCTGGCTCGATCACATGCTGCCGTCCGACGTGCAGCACGAACTCAGCGACAAGGTGGCCGCGAGCGCACCGGCGCAGCAACTCGTCGCCCGGATCCGGCAGGTGGTCGAGCGGCCGACGATCCCGGCGCCACGGGTGGACGGCCGCGGGCTGGCGGCTGATCCCAACTCGGTGGCCGAGTACCTCGACAACTGTCTCGCGCCCGACCGGCTCGAAGCCTTCGAACGAATCTGTGTCGAATCCGACATGCATCTGGCCGAGGTGGCGGCCTGCCACGAGATCCTGGCGACGGTGGCCCGCGAGCCGGCCGCCCTGGCGCCGCTCGATGCGGCGGGCCGGCGGCGGCTGCTCGAGGCGATGGGGCACCAGTCGGCGACCGTGTTCGCCGACATCGAACGGCGTGAGGCGGCGTCGAATGCGCGGGCTCTCCGATCGGCGATCGAGCCGACACCCGGCGGCACGGCACGCCCAGTTCCCCGCCGCCGCGCCGCGTGGGCGGCATGGGCGGCGGCGGTGGCCGCAGCAACGCTGCTCGTCGCGCTGGGGGTGGTTCTGGTCGACGCGATCGGTCGATCGCGTGTGCAACGCGGCGACCAGGCACCGGGCGGCGACCAGGCGTTGGCTCCTGCGGCAGCCGTCGCCGCCGGTCGGCCTGCGGCGGCGATCGAGCCGGTGGAGCCTGTGCCACACGCCGGGCCCGCGAGCGCTCCGGCCCGTGCCGAACCCGCCGACGACGTGATGGAGCGACAGACTCAGCAGCCGGTTCCGCCGGCAGTTCCGGAGGCGGCGCCGCCGAACCAGGCTGCGGCGGTGGCCGCCGCAGATCAGCCGCCCGCGGCATCGCCTCCGGTCGTCACCGCACCCGTGGATGAGGCGCCGCTGGCGGTGACGCCCGCCGCGTCGCCGCGGGTGCCCCAAGGGGACGCGCTGGCGATCGCAGCGGCCGCTCCACCCACTCCGGCCGCCGCTCCCGCAGGGCCCGACTTCCCCACCGCGAAACCGTCTGCCCCGGCCCCGGCTGCGGATCGGACGGCGTTTGGCCTCGTCGAGGGCAGCGGCCTCGTCGTTCATCGCACGGTGGCACAGGGGCGTCCGGCGTGGGAGGCGCTCGAACGTGGCGCGGCGCTCGGCCCACGTGAGGACATGATCGCGCCCGTTGGCTGCCAGCCCGACATCACCGTCGGCGGCGTCACGATCCGGCTCCTGCCGGCGACACGAGCCATCGTCACCGCCGATGCCGGCGGCATGCCGAAGCTGGAGGTGGTGTTTGGCCGGGCCATCGTCAGGGCCGGCCGCCCCGACGCGCAGGTCGGCATCACCGCGGGTGGCCTCGAGGGAGCGATCACCAACGGGCTCGACGGGCAGGCGGCGATCGTCGTCGATCTCGACCGCGCTCCCGGGTCCGATCCGGCGGTCGAACCGGCCCGTGTGCGTGCCAGTGTCGTGGCCGTCCACGGCGGGCTCGTCTGGCGGCAGACGGGACGGGCGGCGGACGGCGACCCGCGGCCGCTTGCGGGGCTCGCGGCCGAGGGCATGCTCGACGCCCGCACCGCGATTGCCTGGGAGAGCGTCGCGGCCGGGGTCGGAAAGGTGGCGCGGCTCGACCCGCTCCCCGCGTGGATCGGCGCGGCGGTGCCGGTCGACAAGCTCGAACGCAACGCCGCCGAGTCGTTGTCCGCCCGGGTGCTCACGACCGGGTCGCTCGACGAGGCGCTCCGGGATCTCGCCTCCGACAGGCGGGTCGAAAACCGGATGCTCGCGGCCTCGACCCTCGCCCTGCTCGGCGACTTCGATGCGGCTGTCGACCTGCTCTGCACGGAAGCGGCGGGCCGGAGGCTGGAGCAGCGGCAATGGACGAAGCTGGAGGCGGAGGTGGTGCCGCTGGCGCTGGCGCGTGGTGCCAACGCCGCCGGGAAACTTCGCACGGCATTCGAAAGCCGCGGTCCGCACGGCACGGCAGACACATTGTTCGCGATGGCCTGCGGCTTTACCGACGCCGAACTCGCGGCCGGCGCCGCGGACACGCTCGTGGCAGGCCTCGAGGATGGCGATCTCGTGGTGCGACGCTATGCGTTCAAATGTCTGTGCGACATCGTGCAGCCGGCAGCGCCCGATCGCCTCCGGTATCGGCCCGACGGCCTGCCCGACCTGCGCCGCGAGGGGGCTGCCTGGTGGCGCGGACAGTTGCAGAAGGGTCTGATTCGCCGCCCCGGGGCCGCGTGAGCAGCGAGGTTTGTCGAAGCCACGGCGCGGGTGATATGCTGCAAAACGTCCGACCATGAGCCGATTTTTTCAACCCTGCAAAGGAAGCGATCGGGTGCAAATCAACGTCTCGGCCCGGCACGGCCAACTCAGCGCTGCGTCCCAGTCGAAAATCTCGGCGAAGGTGTCGCGCCTCAAGCGGTATTTCGACCGGATTACCGCCCTCAACGTGACCGTCGATCTGGGCAACTCCGAACTGCCGGAGGTGGAGATCGTGGCGTCGGCCGAGCACTTTCACGACATGGTCAGCCGCGAGCACTCTGGACAGCTGTGGAGGAGCGTCGACGGCGCCGTCCAGAAGCTCGAGCAGCAGTTGAGGAAGCACAAGGAAAAGGTTCGGGACCACAAGCACGTGCAGTCATCCCGCCGCAGTTAGCCGCCGCACCGGGGGGTGCCCCCGCCCCCTCGCCCACCCCAGAAGCACGACCGCATGAAGTTCTCAGATTTCGTAGCCACTGACGCCATCCGGTCCGACATCGAAGCGGACACGAAACAGGGCGTGATCCGTGAGATGGCCGAGGCGCTCGTCGAGGCCGGGAAGATCGCCCCGGCGGAGCTCGAAGGCATCGTGAAGGCGATCATGAAGCGCGAGGATCTGGGCAGCACCGGCATCGGTCGGGGCGTGGCCGTTCCGCATACGAAGCACCCGAGCGTCGATCGCCTCGTCGGCACCGTCGCCGTGAGCCGGAAGGGGATCGATTTCGAGAGCCTCGACGGCGAGCCGGTGCACCTCCTGTTCCTGCTCGTGTCGCCTCCCGACCGACCGGGCGATCACCTGCGGGCGCTCGAAAACATCTCGCGGCAATTGCGCGACGACGAGTTCTGCCGGCGCCTGAAGGCCTCGACCACCCCCGCCGACATCGAGCACCTGCTCGAGGAGGCCGACAGTCACGGAGTGGTCACGTGACGCCCCAGGAGACCATCTCGCGCGAGGTCGTGGTCGGGATCGAGCAGGGGCTGCACGCGCGCCCCGCTGATCTGCTGGCCCGCGAGGCTCGCAAATGGCAGTCGCGGATCGAACTTGTCGCCGACCGGCAGCGGGCCGATGGCAAGAGCATCCTCGACCTGCTCACCCTCGCAGCCGAAGCCGGCACGCGGCTCGTCGTGGAAGCGACTGGCCCGGACGCTCGCGAGGCCGTCGACGCGATCGGCCGCCTTTTCGACCGCAATTTCACCGAACAAACCTGATGACGAACGCCTGACCAGAGAACGCACGACCGGCACCGATGCCGGACACGATCCCCGGGCGACCGGGCCGCCGACAAACAACGACCGACGAAGACCGAACACAAAGGAGCCGCACGAAGCCCCTGGCGCGAAGCCGGGTGGGGCCGTGGACCGCAGCCGGACCGCCGCATGGCGGAGGCCGCGCGATCCCCCCGCCCGTCGCCACCGCTGCCGGCCAGGCCGACTGCGCCCCCCATGCTGAAACTCCAAGGCATCGCCGTTTCCCCCGGCGTCACCATCGGCGAGGCGCTCGTCCTCGACAGCGAAGGCTTTCGCATTCCGCGCCGCTTCGTGGAGCGGAGTGCCGTCGACACGGAACTCCAGCGGCTCAAGAACGCCGTGGCGGAAACGGCCCGCGAGATCGAGCGCAACCGCGACGCCATCCGGTCGGAACTGGGCGAGCAGTACGCCGCCATCTTCGACGCCCATCTGGCGATGCTGCACGACGAGCGGCTCCAGGGGGAGCTCACGAGCGCCGTCCGCGACAAGAACCTGTGGCCGGAATACGCCGTCAGCCGCACGCTCCGCCGCTACGCGAAGGTGTTTCAGAACCTCGACAACCACATCTCGCAGCGGGCCCACGACATCTATGACATCGAGAAGAGCCTGCTCCGCAACCTGCTGGGGCAGCGCCGGGAAACACTGGCGGCGATCTCGCAGCCGGTGATCGTGCTGGCCCACAACCTGACGCCGAGCGAGACGGCGAACCTCGACCGCCGGTTCGTGAAGGGGTTCGCCACGGAGCTCGGCGGACCAGGCAGCCACACCGCGATCGTGGCGGAGGGCCTCGAGATTCCGGCCGTGGTGGGCCTCGGGCCGTTCCTCGCCGACGTGTCGGGCGGCGAGCCCGTGATCCTCGACGGCCAGCAGGGCGTGGTGATCCTCCAGCCCGACGAGGAGACGATCGCCCGCTACAAGCTCGAGCTCGAAGCCGCCCGCACGGCGGCCGCCAAGCTCGGCACGCTCCGCGACCTGCCGGCCGAAACGACCGACGGCGTGCGCATCCAGCTCACCGGCAACATCGAGTTTCCGAGCGAGGCCGAGCAGTGCCTGTCGCGCGGCTGCGACGGGATCGGGCTGTATCGCACCGAATTCCTCTATCTCACGAGCCGGCGGGAGCCGACCGAGGAGGATCACTTCGCCGCCTACAGCGCCGTGGTGCAATCGATGCACGGCAAGCCCGTGGTGATTCGCACGCTCGATCTGGGCGCCGACAAGATGCGTACGGAGACCACGCCCGAGGAGGAGCGAAACCCCTGCCTCGGCCTGCGGAGCATCCGGCTGTCGCTGCGGCAACTGCCGATGTTCCGCACGCAGCTGCGTGCGATTTTGCGGGCGAGCGCCCTCGGCGACGTGCGGGTGCTCTTCCCGCTCGTCTCCACGCTCGTCGAATTGCGGCAGGCGCGGCTCGTGCTTGCCGACGTGATGGAGGATCTCGCCGAGCATGGCATCGCGTTCAATCCCAAGATGCCCGTGGGCATGATGGTGGAGACGCCCGCGGCCGTGATGATGCTCGACGCCTTCATCAAGGAGGTTGATTTCGTGTCGATCGGCACCAACGACCTGATCCAGTACACGCTGGCGGTCGACCGTGGCAACAAGGAGGTGGCCGATCTTTACAACGCCTGCGATCCGGCGGTGTTGCGGCTCTTGAGCCGCTCGCTCGACGTGGCGCGGGAGGCCGGTGTGCCGGCCAATGTTTGCGGTCAGATGAGCGGCAGCGTGATGTACACGCAGCTGCTTCTGGGGCTGGGCCTGCGGCAGCTGAGCGTGCCGGCAAGCGCCATCCCGGAGGTGAAGCAGGTGTGCCGAAGTGTTTCGGTCACCGATTGCCGCGAGATCGCCGTGCGGGCGCTCCAGATGGACAGCGCCCGCGAGGTGAAGGCTTTTTTGCGCGACCAGTTGCGTCGCCGACTCTCGGAGACCGTCGCCTGAAGAGCACCGTTCACCAGGACGGAAGGTCTGCGAGGGAAACAGGAAAGGAACGACGATTCATGAAGCAGGAAATGCTGATCAACGTGTCGCAGCCGGAGGAATGCCGGATCGCGATCATGGAGGATGGCGTGCTCGAGGAGCTCTACGTGGAGCGGACGAGCCAGGACAACTACGTGGGCAACATCTACAAGGGCCGCGTCGTCAACATCGAGCCGTCGATCCAGGCGGCGTTCGTCGACTTCGGCGTGGGCCGCAACGGCTTCCTCCACATCAGCGACGTGGAGCCGCAGTACTACCGCCAGGGCGGTCTTGATCCCGACAAGGCGTTCGACGCGGAGCCGCCGAGCCGTGGCGGCGAAGCGGCAGCCGACGAAGACGCGCGGCAGCGGACGGCCACGAAACGCAAGCCGCGGCTCGGCGATCGTCCCCGGGTGAAGCCCCCGATCCAGGACATCCTGCGGCGCGGCGACGAGGTGCTGGTGCAGGTGATCAAGGAGGGCTTCGGCACCAAGGGCCCCACGCTCTCCACCTACATCTCGATCCCGGGCCGGTATCTCGTGCTCATGCCGCCGCTGGGCCGCGTCGGCATCTCGAAGAAGATCGACGACGAGCGCGACCGCCGCATCCTCCGCGACATCATGCTCGACCTCAAGCCGCCGAAAGGGGTGGGCTTCGTGGTGCGCACCGCCGGCACCGAGCGGACGAAGTCGGAGATGGCCCGCGACATGGCCTATCTCCTCAACCTCTGGAAGAGCATCGTGCGACGGATGCGGAAGTATTCGGCGCCGATCGACATCTACCAGGAAAGCGACATGATCATCCGCACGATCCGCGACATGTTCACGGAGGACGTGGGGCGGATCCTGATCGACGAGCCGGCCGCGTACGAACGGGCGAAGGAGTTCCTCGAGCTCGTGATGCCCAAGTACGCCCCGCGGCTCCAGCTCTACGAAGGCAAGGAGCCGCTCTTCCACCGCTACGGGCTGGAGGAGGAGATCGGGAAGATGTACCAGCGCAAGGTGCCGCTCAAGGGCGGCGGGTCGATCGTGATCGACCAGACCGAGGCGCTGGTGGCGATCGACGTCAACTCGGGCTCCTTCCGCACCGAGAAGAGCGCCGAGGAGAACGCCTACCAGATGAACCTCATCGCCGCCAAGGAGATTGCCCGGCAGCTCCGGCTTCGCGATCTGGGCGGCGTGATCGTCAACGACTTCATCGACATGCGGAAGGAGAAATACCGCCGCGGTGTCGAGAAGGCGCTCCACGATGCGATGAAGCGCGACCGGGCACGCACGAAGATCCTGCGGACGAGTCCGTTCGGCCTGGTCGAGATGACCCGGCAGCGGATCCGCCCCTCGCTGCGCAAAAGCATCTTCCGCGACTGCCCCACCTGCACGGGCACCGGCATGGTGAAGACGGCCGAGAGCATGGCGATCGAGGTGATGCGCACGCTGCAGCTCTCGGCGACCCGAGACGACCTGGCCCGCCTCAACATCACCGTGCACGACGAGGTGGCCACCTGGATCAACAACCGCAAGCGGCGGGAGATCACGCAGTTCGAGGACCAGACCCACATCCAGCTGCACGTCGACGGCAAGGACGGCGTGTCGCCGGAGCACCTCGTGTTCGAGGCCTGGGATTCCACGGGCCGGAGCGTGCGGTTTCCGTAGGGCGACGATCTGCCCGCGAGGCCCGGCGAGTGGCGGGGTTTTCAGCCCCCACTCGACCGGGCACGGGGCGGTTGGTACGCTTCGAGACTCCCCGTTTTCGAGAGCGACAGCACACCATGGCCAAGACAGCTTCCACCGACACCGCCGCCACGATGGCGGGTTCCGACCACCTCTATGCGATCGTCGCCGACGGCGGCCGGCAGTATCGCGTGATGGAGGGTCAGGAGATCGAGATCGACTTCCGGCACCTGCCCGCCGGCAGCGAGATCGTGTTCGACGAGGTGCTGGCCGTGAGCGAGGCCGGCAAGCTCACGCTCGGCAAGCCCACCGTGAAGGGTGCGAAGGTCAAGGCCGAGGTCATCGCGCTCGTGCAGGGCGACAAGATCTTCGTGCAGAAGTTTCGCCGGCGCAAGAACTACCGCCGCCGCACCGGCCACCGCTCGGTCGGCACGAAGGTGCGGATCGCCGCCATCAAGGCGTAGCCCGTGGGGCATGCGTCCCGCTTGCCATAGGTCGGTTCCTGGCGGGGCATGTGACAACCACCCGCATTCGGAGCCGAAGGGAGGCATGCTCGAGGGATGCTTCACGGAAC
>JBAXUY010000079.1:0-13743 GCA_037129475.1 Planctomycetia bacterium
CTCAACGACTCCCTTCGTCTGCGCGTGCCCACCGACCGACTCCGCCGAACGTTCTGGGCGCTGTAGCGACAGGCCTCCAGGCCTGTCGGGAAGTAGCGACAGGCCTCCAGGCCTGTCGAACGACAGAGCTGGAGCTCTGTCGCTACGGAGGAGGCTTCGGGCTCCCCGTGTCCCTTGAGCCGGCGTATGTGACCAGCGGAGCCAGGATGGCGTAGCGCCAGTCACTCCGAGTGAACGGAGCCCCGGGCACCGATCCGCCGCAGGCGGATTGGTCGGGGCGCAGTGAACGTCCGGCGAGGGGGATCGGGTGGCCTGAAGCCGGCTTGGGCGAGTCGACGAGCGCGAGAGTTACAACCCCAGCCCCGCCAACGGGCCACCGCGGGTGCAGAGAGCGTCGACGGCGGCCGTGACGGCGGGGTCTTCCTCGACCGGCGGGGCGTGGTGGGGCTTGAGCCGGGCGTCGATCACGAGCGGGCCGCGGCAACCCCAGTGCTTCTGCTGCGTGAAGGCGTCGACGCCGTGCACGTCGGCCGCCGGATTCGAGCGGGTGAACGTCACCCAGAGAAAGTTCTCGAGCGATGCGCCGACGAAGTCGGCGTCGTCCACGATCACGATGAGCGGGAAACTCCGGAGCGGATGGTCGGGGCCGAGCGCGAAGCAGACGCGGTCGACGTCTGCCGACCACGCGGGTGACGCTGACGAGGCCCAGATCGCCGCGTCGTTCGGTGCTTCGAGCCGGGGCCGGGGCTCGATCCGCGGACCCGCGATGGCGAGCACGCCCGGCAGGCAGACGCGCGGGTTCGAGAAGCCGTCCGGCAGGCTGGCGGCGGCCGGAACGTCGTGTGGAAGGCTGCGGATCGCCGGACCGCGGGCGGCGACGACGAGCTTCGAGCCCGCATTGAACCCGGTTCCAGAGTAGTCGAGCGTGTCGATCGTGGTCTCGGTGTGAAAGTGGCAGTCGCGCCGCCAGTCGGCCCGCGCGAGCAGATGCGCGAGGAACGGGGCGACGTCGTGCGCATCGAGGCCGGGAGCGTCGTCGCCGGCGACGATGAACAGATACTTGGCGAGCGAAAGCTGTCCCTGCCCGAGGATCGCCGACGCCTGCGTGAGCAGTTCGGCTGGCCGCGTGGAGGGCTTCCATGGCAGATAGCGTTCGCTTCCCACGGCGAGGAGGAGCGGATGCACGCCCGAGGCGTCCACGGCGTGCACGCTCTTCACGCCCGGGAGCACGGTCGGGATCACCGGTCCGGTGAGCTCGTGCACGAGCCAGCCGAAGAGCGTGTCTTCCTGTGGCGGCCGCCCCACCACCGTCACCGGCCAGATCGCCCCCTCGCGATGCCAGACGTGATCGACCCTCATCACGGGAAACGCGTGCTGACGCGCGTAGTAGCCCAGATGATCGCCGAATGGTCCCTCGGGCTTCGTCGCGCCTGGATGCACCGTGCCCTCGATGACGAAATCCGCGTCGGCGTAGATCGCGGGTCGCCCCTGCCGGCGGATCATCGGAATCCGGTGGCCGGCGAGCACGCCGGCGAACGTGAGCTCGGAGAGCCCCTCGGGCAGCGGCATCACCGCCGACACGGCGAGTGCCGGTGAGCCGCCGACGAAGATCGCCACCTTGAGCGGTTCGCCCCGGGCGAGGGCCGCCGCGTGATGCACACCGATGCCGCGGTGGATCTGGTAGTGGAGGCCGACCTCGCGGTCGCATTCGTAGTCGTTGCCCGAGATCTGCACGCGATACATGCCGAGGTTCGAGTGCTTCGTGCCGGGATGGTCGGGGTGCTCGGTGTAGACGGCCGGCAGCGTGACGAACGCGCCGCCATCGCCCGGCCAGCCGGTCACCTGCGGCAAACGCGAGAGCGGAATCTCCCGGGCGAGCACGGGACCGGTGCGGACGCCGCGCGGGAGCATCGAGAGGGCGTCGATTGGTGACCGCCAATACCGCCACGGCCGCTGCAGCGCCGCCGCCGGATCGATCTTGAGCTCCACGAGGCGCTTCACGCGCTCGAGGGAGTCGGAGAAAATCCGCTCGATCCGGCGCTTCGTGCCGTAGAGGTTCACGAGCACGGGAAACGCCGAACCCCGCGGCCGTGTGAACAACACGGCCGGTCCGCCAGCCCGAAACAGCCGCCGCTGGATTTCCGCGATCTCGAGATGCGGGTCGACGGGATGGTCGATCTCGACCGCCTGCCCCTCGGCACGCAAGGCATCGACGCAGGACCTGAGTGATCGGAATCCCATAAAAAACGGTGCCTGGCACCAAATCTGGGTAAACTACGCATGCAAGTTATAGGCAGCCTGCCCAGATTCGGTGCCAGGCACCGTTTTCGCCTGGAGGAATGGTCCCATGGTCAAGGTGTCATCCACGTACGAAGGCGGATTGCGGTGTCGGGCGGTCCACGGGCCATCCGGGACGATGCTCGTCACGGATGCGCCGGTGGACAACCACGGCAAGGGGGAAAGCTTTTCGCCGACCGACCTCGTGGCCACGGCCCTTGGCGCCTGCATGATGACGGTCATGGGGATCGTGGCGGAGCGGCATGGCGTCGATCTGACCGGGATGACGGCCGAGACCGAGAAGGTGATGACGGCGGCGCCGCCGCGGCGGATCGCGTCGCTTCCCACCCGGATCACGATCCCGCTGCCGGCCGACCATCCCCAGCGGGCAACGCTCGAGCAGGCCGCGCACACCTGCCCTGTGCACAAGAGCCTCCATCCGGACATCGACGCGCCGATCGAGTTCGTGTGGACGGGCTGACGGGCTCCCCTGGGACGCAGGCGACGCGATGCAACCCATGACACGTGTCTGGCGTGGTGCGGCGACGCTGCTGGTCGTCATCGGAGCCGGTTCCGCCGCCGCCCTCGAGCCCGACCCCGCCGCGACGATCCGGCGCATCGCGGCCGGTTCCTGCATCCGCCAGGACAAGCCGCAGCCGATCTGGCGGGCCGTGGCGGCGTTCGAGCCCGACGTGCTCCTGCTGCTCGGCGACACCATCTACGGCGACAGCGAGGACATGGCCGTGCTGCGGGCGAAATACGCCGCACTCGCCGCCGATCCCGGCTTCGCGCCGCTCCGCGCCCGCGTGCCGATCGTCGCCGTGTGGGACGACCACGACTACGGCGCCAACGACGCCGGCCGCGAGTATCCCCGGCGCCGGGAGTCGCAGCAGGTGTTCCTCGACTTCTTCGGCGTGGCGGCCGATTCGCCGTTGCGGCGTCAGGAAGGCATCCATCGGGCGATCGTCGTCGGCCCCCCGGGCCGCCGGGTGCAGTTCATCTGCCTCGACACACGGTTCCACCGCTCACCCCTGGCCGCGATCCCGAAGCCGGAACGGCGCCAGGGAGAGGGCCCGTATCGGCCGACGGACGATCCCGACGCCACCGTGCTCGGCGCGGAGCAGTGGCGCTGGCTGGCCGGCGTCCTCGCGGAGCCGGCGGAGGTGCGGATCGTGCTCTCGAGCATTCAGGTCGCGGCCACGGAGCACCACTGGGAGCAGTGGGGCAATTTTCCAGCCGAGCGGGCCCGACTCCTGCGGACGCTGCGCGAGTCGGGCGCGCGAGGCATCGTCGTCGTGAGCGGCGATCGGCACAGCGCGGAGATCAGCCGGATCGCTCCGGGTGCGGACGCCCTCGACTACCCGCTCTACGACCTCACGGCGAGCAGTCTCAACCAGCCGCAGTCGTCCGGCAGACGCGACGAACCGAATCGGCACCGGCTGGGGCCGCGGTTTCGCGACCCCAATTTCGGCACGCTCGAGCTCGACTGGGAGGATCCGGCGGCAGGCCCGGTCGTGACGCTTGCCATCCGCGACGCTGCGGGCGGCGTCGTGCATGCCGAGCGGGTGCCGCTCGCGGAACTCGCGGCGGGCGCCGCCGCCCGGTGACGCCATTCTGCGGGCGTCAGGGCAGCACCCGCAGGCCGACCGCGGTGTTGACGTCGAGCGTCGCCCGGCGGTGCCGCACGAGGGCGTCGCGGTGGCTCTGCGCCACCTCGGCCGCGTCGTCGAGGTGCCCCTCGTAGTCGTCGGCCGTGATCTGCCCGGCGGCGAACTGCTCGGTCTTGCGCTTGAGCGTTGCGGCCAAGCGCGGCAGGACGGCCGTCTCCATCTGCTCGAGCGCCTCCCGGGACCGCCTGAATTCGCGTTCGGCCAGCCGAACCTCCGCGATGAGCCGGCGTTCGAGGGCCGCGAGTTCGAGCTTCGTCTGGCTGGCATTGCTTTCCGACCGGGCGATGTTTCCCTGGTTGCGGTTGTAGATCGGGAGAGCGAACGTGACGCCGAGCGCCCACGACGTGGCGGAGGGCGATCCGAAGGGCTGGTTGTCCTGATAGGTGAAGGGATCGTAGAAGAGGTAGACGTCGTCGAAGCGGTTGGCCCGCTGGAGCTGCACCTCGGCGCCCGCCCGTGAGACGCCGAGGCGGGCGGCGTGCAGGTCGGGCCGGCACCGCAGCGCGATCGCGGTCAACTCCTCGACGGGCGGCGCGTCGGACACGCTGCTGCGCAGTCTCCCCTGTGGCTCGAGGCCGACCGTTCCGCCGGCCGGAATGCCGAGCAGCACGGCAAGCGATTCCTGGGCGTCGGCGAACGCCTCCGTCGCGTCGCCGAGTCCGCCGCGGGCCCGCTCCAGCACGAGTGCCAGGTGATCGATGCTGTCCGCCGCCGCCGGGTCGGCGGGCTTGGCCGTGCGTTCGAGTTCGGCAAGCAGCTCTTCCTGGCGGCGGACCGTCGCCCGCGCCGAGAGCAGGTCGACGCGGGCGGCCTGCAGGGTGACGAACGCCCGGTAGACGTTGTCGATCTGCCGCCGCGTGACGTCCTGGAACTGTGCCTCGATCGTGGATCGTGCCATCCGCGCGACGACGGTCCGCGCCTGCCGCTTCTTGGAGACGTCGATCGGATAGGTGATGTTGATGTCGTACTGCGTCGGGCCCCCCGGCGTGGCATTGTCGAACTTTCCGTAGGGGATGAACTGCGTGTCCATGTAGACGAGCGGATTGGCCCGCAGGCCCGCCGTCAGGACGTCGGCGTCGGCCTGCGTGAGCTCGTGTCTGAGCGCGCGGATGTCGAGGTTGGCCGCCATCATCCGCTCGATGGCGGCGTCGAGCGTCAGGCCGTCGGCCGGCCCCGGATCGTCGAGGATCGCGGCGTCGATCGCAGTGGCGGGGATCGGCACGGATCGGGCCAGCACGGGCTCGGGCAGCGACTCGGGCAGTTGCATCCCGCGATTGGCGGCGAGCGTCGATCCGAGAGGCCCGGCTCGCTTGCCGCGGGGAATCCTGCCGGTGCGCTGCCGCCCGCCGAGGATGCCGGAGCCCGCGGTGCCGCCGGGAAATTGCGGGCCCGCGTCGAAACTGCCGGGGCCGGGGCCGAGGCTCGGCTCGAGCGAGCCCGGGACGGGGCCCAGGTTCGGAAACTCGATGATGGCGGTGCGCTGCGACGACGAGTCGTCCTGCTGGGCGAGCGCCGCCGGCTGACACCCGGCGATCACCTGGGCGCAGGTCACGACCGCGGCTGCGGCACGTCGCCACGTTCGATCGCCGAGCATGCGCAACTCCCCTCCGGACGGTCCGGCCCCCGCGTCACGGGGCACCGCCGCCTATCCGGTATCATCGGAAAGGCCACGGCAACCGCTTCATCTTCGCGGATCGGTGCGGTCCGCGGTCGACGTGCGTCCCTTGTCCAGATTGCCCCGTCCCGTTCGACGAGCGACCGATGGCCGACCTGTTTTCCGCATCCCGCGCCGCCAACGTCGCCCGCGCGGCGCCCCTCGCCGCCCGGATGCGGCCGCGCCGGCTCGCCGACTACGTCGGGCAGGCGCACGTCGTCGGGCCAGGCAGGCTCCTCCGCCGGCTGATCGAGGCCGATCGCCTCGGGTCGGTGATCCTCTACGGGCCGCCCGGCGTCGGCAAGACGACGCTCGCCGAGATCATCGCCACGGAGACGAAGCGCCGGTTCGTCGAACTCTCCGCGACGGCATCGGGCGTCAAGGAACTGCGCGACGTGCTCGAGGCGGCCCGGCGCCGACTCGAGGACGACGGCCAGCGGACGTGCCTGTTCATCGACGAGATCCACCGCTTCAACAAGGCCCAGCAGGACGTGCTCCTCCCCGACGTGGAGAGCGGCGTGATCGCCCTCATCGGTGCGACGACCCAGAATCCGTTCTTCGCGCTCACCAGTGCCCTTGTGAGCCGCAGCCGGATCTTCGAACTCGAAAGCCTCTCGTCAGCCGACGTCGCGGAGATCCTGCGCCGGGCCGTCGCCGACCGCGAGCACGGCCTCGGCGGTGAGCAGGTCGCGCTCCTCCCCGAGGCCTGCGACTTCCTCGTGGACACCTCCGACGGCGACGCGCGCCGGGCGCTCGGCGCCCTCGAGATCGGCGTGCTCTCGAGCACGGAGCGGCCGCTCAGGTTCACGCTCGACCTTGCCCGTGAGAGCGTGCAGCGCAAAGCGATCACGTATGACTCGGGCGACACGCACTACGACTGCGCAAGCGCGCTCATCAAGAGCATTCGCGGCAGCGACGCCGACGCGGGTCTCTACTGGCTCGCGCGAATGCTCGAGGGGGGGGAAGACGTGCGGTTTCTCGCCCGGCGGCTCGTGATCCTCGCGAGCGAGGACATCGGCAACGCCGATCCGCGGGCGCTCATGATCGCCGTGGCGGCGATGCAGGCGACCGAGTTCGTGGGGCTGCCGGAATGCCAGCTTACGCTGGCCCAGGCCGTCACGTATCTCGCGCTTGCCCCCAAGAGCAACGCCTGCACGACCGCGATCGGCGCGGCCCGCTCCGATGTGCGCGACAAGCGGGTGATCCCCGTGCCCAGGCACCTGCAGGACAAGCACTACGCCGGGGCGAAGCAACTCGGCCACGGCCAGGGGTACGAATACGCCCATCATGCTCCTGACGGGATCGCGGCGCAGGACTATCTCGGCGTCGAGAAGCGTTACTACGAGCCGACCGACCGGGGATTCGAGCGCGATCTCGCCGAGCGGCTCGTCGAGATTCGGCGGCGGCTGCAGGGAGGAGAAACCTGACGTGCGGGCCGTCGTCCAGCGGGTAAGCGAGGCGACGGTGAGCGTCGCCGGCCGCGAGGTGGGGCGGATCGGGGCCGGCCTGCTCGTGCTGGTCGGCGTCGAGACGGGCGATGCGGCGGCCGACGCCGACTGGCTCGCGGAGAAGATCGCCCACCTGCGGATCTTCGCCGACGACGGTGGCAAGATGAATCGCGACATTCGGGAAGCCGGCGGCGCCGTGCTCGTGGTGAGCCAGTTCACGCTCCACGCGAGCACGAAGAAAGGCAACCGCCCGAGTTTCATCGCTGCAGCCCGGCCCGACGAGGCGATCCCGCTCTACGAGAGGTTCCTCGCCGGGATCGAGTCGCTCGTCGGCCGCCCGGTGCCACGGGGCGTATTCGGGGCCGACATGCAGGTGGCGCTCGTCAACGACGGCCCCGTGACGATCGTCGTCGACTCCCGGCGGAGGGAGTGACGGGGCACCACGCGGCAGGCTCTTCCCGGCGAACGTTTCGCACGTCTCGGTCGGCGATGGACGGCCGGAAAAGTGTGGTAAACTGTCGGCGATCCGTCGATCACGGTGGCTATAGCTCAGTTGGTTAGAGCACTAGATTGTGATTCTAGGGGTCGCGGGTTCGAGTCCCGTTAGCCACCCAACGTCACGCCCGCCGGGCCATGCATGGCCCGGCGGGCGCGTGACTGAAATTCGTCGTGCCGTGCCATGGCCGACGGTCTCCGGAGCCCGCCTTCATGCCACAGCGTTTTTCGTCCCGCCCGGTCGCCGCCGCATCGCGTCGCGACTTCATCGCCACTGCGTCAGTCGTCGCAGGGGGCTACTGGATCGCACCAGACCTGCGGGCTGAAGAGGCGAAGCCGGCCACGAGCGCGAACGAGGAGATCCGGTTTGCCTGTATCGGTATCGGCGGCAAGGGGCAGAGCGACTCCGCCGACGCCAGCCGCAGCGGCAGGGTGGTGGCCGTCGCCGACGTCGACGCCAACCAGCTCAAGCGGGGCGAGAAGGCATTCGAGGGTGCGAAGCAGTTCGCCGACTTCCGCAGGCTCTTCGACGAATGTGCTCAGGAGTTCGATGCGGTCACCGTGAGCACGCCCGACCACACGCACGTGACGGCCGCGGCGCTCGCCATGAACCTGGGCAAACACTGTTTCTGCCAGAAGCCGCTGACGCGTTCGATCGCCGAGGCGCGACTGCTTGCCGACCTCGCCGCGTCGCGCAAGGTGGCCACGCAGATGGGCAACCAGGGCACCGCCGGCGCAGCGCTCCGGGAGACCTCCGCCGTGGTCGCGTCGGGAGCCCTCGGCCGCGTTCGCGAGCTGCACGTGTGGACGAACCGTCCGGTCTGGGCCCAGGGGGGCGGTCGGCCTGCCGAGGCGGCGGTGCCGGCCCATCTCGACTGGGACGCGTGGCTCGGCCCCGCGCCGCTCCGACCGTACGCCGCCGGCTACCACCCGTTCGCCTGGCGGGGCTTCTGGGACTTCGGCTCCGGGGCCCTGGGCGACATGGCCTGCCACACGTTCAACATGCCGTTCATGGCGCTCAACCTCCGGGATCCTGCGAGCGTGCAGGCGGTCACCAGCGGTCACAACGGCGAGACGTTTCCCAAGTGGTCGGTCATCGACTTCGAATTTCCCGAGTTGTCGGGCCGTCCGGCCGTGACCGTGAAGTGGTATGACGGCGGCAAGCTGCCCGACGCCGGGCTGTTCGCCGGCTTCAAGGGGGAGATGCGGAAGGTCACGGACGAGGCCGGGAACGAGGCCGAGAAGGAGCAACCCTTCCGGACCGCAGCGAGCGGCGTGCTCGTGATCGGCGACGCCGACGCGCTCTACGCTCCGGGCGATTACTGCGAGAAGGGGGCGTTCCTGAAGAGCGGCAAGGCGTTGCCGAAGGTGGATGTCGAAAAGTCGCCCGGGCACTTCGCGGAATTCGTGAACGCGATCAAGGGCGGGCCGCCAGCGGTCAGCAACTTCCCCGGCTATGCCGGGCCGCTCACCGAAACGATCCTGCTCGGCAATCTCGCCGTCTGGGCTGCCGCCACGCCCGACGTGCCCGGCAAGAAAATTGAGTGGGATTCGGCAACGCTCGTGGCGAAAAACGCTCCCGAGGTGGAGCAGGTGATCCGGCCGCGGGCCCGCGCTGGCTGGAACGCCTGACATGCGTCGCGCCGCCATGATCGTCGCCGTCGTCGTGCAGGCAGGGCTCGCGATGGCCGCCGAACCGCTGCCGGCCGAGGCCAGGGCCGTCGCGGCCGTGGCCGCCCGGGGCGGGACGGTGGAGTACGGCCCCGCGGGACACGTCGTCAAGGTCGACCTGGCCGATCGACCGGCGACCGATGCCGACCTCGAGCTGCTTGACGGACTGTCGGAGCTGCGGGCGCTCGAGGTCTGGGGTGCAGAGATCACCGACCGCGGCATCGCCGCCCTCGCCCGCTGCAGGTCACTCGAGTCGCTCGTGCTCGAGAACACCGACATCACCGATGCCGGCGTGCCGGCACTCGCCGCCCTTCACGGACTGAAGGTGCTCAACCTGCGACGGTCGTCGAACCTCACCGACACGGCGCTCGAGACGGTGGCGAGGCTTTCCGGTCTCGAGCAGCTCGTGCTGCTCTACAACAACTTCACCGATCAGGGCCTCGTCCATCTGGCCGCGCTCACGAAACTGCGGGTGCTCGACCTCCGCGGCTGCACGCAGATCAGCGACGCGGGGCTCGCGGACGTGGCACGGATCACGAGCCTGGAGCGGGTGAAGCTGCGCTGCCCGAGCGTCACCGACACGGGGCTCGGGCACCTCGCAGCCTTGCCGAAGCTGCGCGGATTCGCAGTCGAGGACGGCCAGATCACCGACGCCGGCCTCGCCCCCTTCGCGGGCAGGGTGGATCTCGATGAAGTCAACGTCATGCGCACGTTCGTCGGCGACGCCGGCGTGGCCCACCTCGCCGGGCTCACGAAGCTCAGGCGGCTCGAGCTGCGCGGCACGCTCGTGGGCGATGCCGGCCTCGTGCACGTCGCCGGGCTCACGAACCTCGTGCTGCTCGACCTCGCGGAGACGAGCGTGGGCGACGCGGGCGTCGCCCACCTCGATGGCCTGACCAGGCTCGCGGAACTCGACCTCTGGGACACGCGTGTCGGCGACGCGGGGATGGAGACGGTGGGGCGTTTGAACGCGATCACGAAACTGAATCTGCAGAACACCCGGGTCACCGACGCCGGGATCACGAAACTCGCCGATCTGGCGATGCTCAAGGCCCTGGATCTCACCGGCACGAAGGTGACCGACGCGGTCCTCGGCCCGCTCGGCCGCCTGGGTGGCCTGCGCAGCGTGTCGGCGAACTTCACGGGGCTTTCCGACGGGGCCGTTGCGGCGTTCCAGGCGGCCCATCCGGCCATCGCGATCGTGCGGTGACGGCCTCGCCGCGGCCGGTCGTGCGGACTCTGCGGGCCGTTTGACGCGGGTTTCGGCGAGCGGTATCACCACGGCTGTCGCGGGGACGCCGGTCCCTCGTATCCGCACGTCGTTCGTGGAGACCCTGACGATGATCCTCGGCAAACTCTGGAAGGCGCTTTCGGCGCAGATGAACAAGATCGCCAACTTCTTCTGGACGGCCGATCCGATCGCGCAGCTTCAGTACGAGTACGACAAGGCGGTCGATCAGATGAAGGAGGGCCGCGAGGGGCTCGAGCAGTATCGGGCCCTCGTCGAGCGGGTCACCCGCCAGGTCAACGGTGATCGCGACCACGTGGCCAAGCTCGAGGCCCAGGTGAAGGCCTACCTGCAGATCGGCGAGCGGGAGACGGCGAGCAAATTCGCGCTCGAACTCCAGCGGGCCAAGAAGGATCTCGCCGAGAACGAGGCGCAACTCAAGCTCCACGAGGCGGCCTACGGCAACAACGTCACCAAGATCAAGCACGCCACCAAGAAGCTTGCCGACCTCAAGCAGAAAATCCAAAAGTACGACGCCGAGCTCAAGCTCAGCCGGGCCGAGGCGGAGCTCGCCAAGCTCGCCACGAGCTTCAACTTCGACATCACCACCGACTTCGGCCAGATCGAGGACGTGATCCAGGACAAGATCGGCCTCAATCGGGCGAAGGTGCGCGTGGCCGCCGACCTCTCCGGCGAGGGGCTCGACAAGATCAAGTCGGAACAAGCGGTCGAAAAGAACATGGCTGAAAACGCCCTGCGGGAATTCGAGATCCAGATGGGGATGGTGACGCCGGAGACGGCGGGCGTGAAGGCCGACGACAAGGAGCTCGGCACGGAGCGGGCCACGCAGAAGCAGACCTGACCCCGCCGTTTCGTCGTCTTCGAGTTCGCAGCCCTGAGGAGGGTGCCCATGGCCACCGTTCCTGCCGTTTCCCCGCGTCCTGTCGACGAGCCTGCGCCGTCGCTCGGCACCGCGCCAGGCGGGGGCAGCACCGCCCTGCCGGCCTGGTGTCCAGCGTGGGCCGAGCGGCTCGGTGACGCCTATCTCGCGGGTACGAGCTGCATGTTCCTGCTCCATGGCAACGTGCGGGACCTCGTCCCTGTCGCGCCACCCGGGGCCGACGCGACGACCGGGTGGGGCACGGTGAACGACTTTCTGGCCCGCGAACTGTTCGGCCGCTGGGACATCGTGCTCGCGTACGACGTGGGCAAGGGCTTGAGGCCCCTGGCCGGTCCCGACCCCGCGCGGCTGCGATCGATGGCGCAGTGGCTCACGGAGCGGCTGGGCAACGCGGCCTCGTGGCCGCGCGAGCCCGACGCCGCCATCGGCGTGATCGACGCCCTGCTCGAACGCAACCTGCTCGAGTCCCCTGAGCAGCGGAAGCGGATCGCGCTCGTGCTCGACTACGCCCAGTACCTCGCGCCCGCCGGCGACGCGGCGTCGGCGGCCCGTGGCGCGGCCGGCCGGCTCGTCCGCATGCTCGCCTGGGCCACCAATCCACTGTTGCGCCGGGTCAACGTCGCCATCGTGCTCCTGACCGACTCGATGGCCGAACTGCATCCGCATCTCGTGACGAACCCGGCGGTGACGACGATCGACATCCCCCTGCCCGACGCCGCCGAACGAGAGCGGTTCGCACTGGCGGTCGCTGCGGCGGCGGGGCTGCCCACCTCGCAGCACGACGCTGTCAGGCGGGCGGCGGCGCTTTCCGGTGGCCTCTCGCTCGAGAGCCTGCGGGCGGTGATCACGATGGCGGCGCGCGAGGGTACGGCCGTCGACGGTCCCGAATTCGCCAACATGAAGAAGGACCTCATCGAGCGGTCGTGCCACGGGCTCGTGGAGTTCGTGCAGCCCAGGCTCACGCTCGATGCCGTCGCCGGCCACGCCGAAGCGAAAAACCGCCTGGAGTCCGACGCACGGGCGATCAAGCGGGGGCAGCTCGAAAGCGCCCCGATGGGCTACCTGATCTGCGGGCCCGTGGGCACCGGCAAGAGTTTCATCGCCGAATGCTACGCCGGCAGCGTGGGCATCCCGTGCGCCGTGCTCCGGAACTTCCGCAGCAAGTATGTCGGCGAGACGGAGGCCAACCTCGAACACGCGCTCGACGTGTTGCGCAGCCTCGGGCCGGTGGTGGTGATCATCGACGAGGCCGACGCCGCCCTCGGCAACCGCGATCAGGGGGGCGATTCAGGCACGCAGGCCCGCGTCTTCTCGATGATCGCCCGCCAGATGGGCGACACCCGCTACCGGGGCAAGATCGTCTGGATGCTGCTGACGAGCCGGCCCGACATGCTGCCGATCGATCTCAAGCGGCAGGGCAGGGCGGAAGTCCACATCCCGCTCTTCTATCCGCACGACCAGGCGGAGATGGACGCGATGTTCACCGCGATGGCCCGCAAGTGCCGGGTGAAACTGGCGCCGGGCCTCCCCGGCCCCGTCGATCTTTCGCTCGGCCTCTCGGGTGCCGACATCGAGAGCGTCGTGCTGGCCGCGCGGCGGAAGGGGCTCGACCGGGCCGCCGACTCGGGCCGGCCCGCTCCCGACACGATCACTGCGGAGGATCTGCGGGCGGCACTCGACGACTTCATGCCGAGCGCCCAGGGTCTCGAGAAAGAGATGCAGGAGATCGCCGCGGTGCTCGAGTGCACCGAAAAGCGATTTCTGCCCGACCGCTGGCGAGAGCAGGTGGCGAAGCCGGGCGGCCGCGCCCACCTGCAGGAGCGGTTGGCCGCGATCCGCGAGGTGGTCCGATCCTGACGGCTGGCGCCTGTCCAACCGTGACGTCTTCCCCATCCCCTGAAGTTCCGAGGAGCATGACAATGGCCAAGTCCACCGGAAAGACCCCCTGGTTCGATGCCGCGAGCGATTCGCCGCTGCTCGCCGAATATGCCCGCAAGCTCGATTCGTTTCTCGACGTCGTGGCCGACGGCCGCGTCGACGCGAAGGAACTCGAGGAGCAGGAGAAGCGGGTGGTGAGCCTGATGAAGCAGGTCGAGCCGCTCCTCTCCCCGGAGGCGCATGAGAAGGTCACCGAGCTGCTCTGCGAGGTGACGGCCTACGATCTGATGAACACCTTCCACATGGCCGGCAAGGCACGGCCGCGGGTGAAGTTCCGGGGCTGACTTCACGAAAACCCTCGGCTTCGTGCCTCGGTTTTCTTGGCGACCCTCCGGTCGCACTCGAGGGCCAGGCCTCCGGCCCGGCAGCGTCAACCGGGGCCAGGCCGGGCACGTAATATTCGACACGCGCCAGGCCCGGAGGGCCGGGTGATCACCAGCGGGCGGAGGCCCGCCAAGGGA
>JBAXUY010000008.1:0-52937 GCA_037129475.1 Planctomycetia bacterium
TCCAGCCGATCGGAAACAGTCCGAACGCCGCGCCGTAGATGGCTGCCGCCCCCGCCGCATCGGCCGGCATCCCCACGACGCCGACGGCGATCCCCAGAGCCGTGGCCAGGCCGGCGAGCGCCGCCCGTGGTGCCGACCAACCCGCCACCGCAAGCAGGCCCAGAAGGACGACGAGCGGCAGCGCCGCCACGAATGTCGAAAGCAGTGGCGAGCCGAGCGGGTCGTAGACGTGCGACCAGACCATCACCCGCCCACCGGACTGGGAATCTCGGGGTTGGAAAAGTGCACGAGCATGAGCGCGAGCGCCGCGAGGCCGACGATGACGAGTGCCACACCCATGTAGCGAGCGATCGGGGGCCGGTCTGCATAGCGGTAGTCGTCGCGCGACACCGACTCGAGCACCCGCTTGTGCTCCCACATGCCGGCGAGCGTGGCTGCGATCCCGAGCGCGATCAGCGCAGCCCCGAAGAGCCGCGTCTTCAGTGGTGAGAATCCGGTGAGACGGCCGTCGAAGGCGAGTGCCGCCTGCCCCAACCGCTCGATGCCGAACCCGAGCGAGATCATCGCCAGGCTCGTACGAATCCAGGCGAGGAGCGTGCGGTCGGCCGCCTCGCGATTGCGCTCGCGGGCCAGTTCATTCGTCAGTGATTGATCGCGGTCGGACATGACGAAATCGTAGCGACAGGCCTCCAGGCCTGTCGAAGGACAGAGCTGGAGCTCCGTCCCCACGCGTAGCGACAGGCCTCCAGGCCTGTCGAATGGACAGGGCTGGAGCTCCGTCCCCACGCGTAGCGACAGGCCTCCAGGCCTGTCGAAGGACAGAACTGGAGCTCCGTCCCCACACGTACCGCCAGGCCTCCAGGCCTGTCGAATGGACAGGGCTGGAGCCCTGTCCCTACTTCACGTCCACCGGCACGCTCGCCGAGTGGGCCGAGAACTCCGGGGCGTAGCGGCTCTGGATCTTCGCGAACCCGCTCGACGCCCTGCCCCGGTGGGCCGCCCGCAGCGAATACTCGAACACGTGCGTGCCCCGCGGCAGCCGCTCGAAGAAAAACTGCATCGAGGCGTCGCGCACCGCCGCATACCAGCCCACGCCATCGCCCCACCGCCAGCCCGAGAGCACGTCCACAGGCTCGGTCAGGCTCGGCCGGTGGTCCGCCAGCTCCAAAAACTCGTAGTCGCGGTCGCTCGTGACCACGAGCCGCACCACGAGTTCATCGCCCACATCGAGTGGTTTTCCAGCGGCCACGGGCTCGAGCGTCGGCCCCGCCTTCGTGAACCGCTTCACGAACAGCTGCTTCTCGATCGCAAGCTCCTCGCGGCTCGCCGCCGGCACGTGGGCGATGTCGTCGAGATACTGCCAGTGGATTCCGCCCCAGGCGATTCCCTTGTCGGCCTTCTTGATCGCGACGTCGGCGAGCCGCGGCGTGATCTCGCGCCGCGTGAACCGCTCCTCGAAGAAGCCGGTGCCCGCCTCGATCGCGCTCGGCTTTACCGCCTCGCCACCCACGGTCACGGTCACAGCCTCCTGCGACGCGAGCAGGTCGTCGCCGCGGCCGAGGAGCGACGCCACCGCGTCGGCCGTGGCCCTGTTGCCCGGCCAGCGGCTCGTACGTTTCTGCGAGAGCAGCCATGCCTTCAGCCCCTCGACGGCCGCCGCGTCGCCAGCCACCTCGTCGAACGCCTCGATCATGATCGACTGCGTTTCGATCGGGGCGCTTGCCCAGCTCCACCACACGGGATGCGGATCACGCCACCACATCCCCTGCCAGTTGCCCTCGTTGAAGTCCAGCTTGCCATCGAGCCCCGTGCTGCGCTGCTTGAGGCTGTCGATGATCGAGAGCGCAGTCTGCTTGTCGCCATGGCGGACAAGCGCAATCGCCAGGTGCCCCTGCGAACGGCGGTGGTCGATCTTCATCCAGCGTTTCTTGCCCACGTCGAGCCCCCAGGCGTGCGCCTCGGCCGCCGGGCCGGCGAGCGGCACGTCTTCCTTGAAGAAGCTGCGGGCATAGAGCGCAAAGGCACCGATCGGCGTGAGCACGGGTTCCTCCACCTTCTCCGCCCAGCGCTTCTCCTCGACGAGCCGGTTGTCGAGCCAGGCGATCGTGCCCACCGCCGGCTGCACGTCGATCTCGACGCCGCTCGCCCGCAGCCGGCCGAAGCCGGCGATGATTCCGAGCGTCACGGAATCGCACGTGGACCCGCCCGGGAACCACGGCCAGCCGCCGTCGGCGTTGCGGAGCGTGTCGAGCCGGGTGAACGCCGCCTGGACCTCGTTCGCCGCGCGATTCGCGTCGAACAAGAGCGCGATCCTGGCACGTGCTTGCTGCTCATCCACCGCCTCGCGCACCCACGGCGTCTCGGCGAGGAGCGTTTTCATGAGATCCGTATTCTTCTCGAGCGGGCTTTCCAGGGCCTTCGTGCCCTTCCATTGCTCGAACACTTTCGCGATCCGTGGGTCACGGGTGGCGAGGTGCCGCGCGAGGCTGTTGGCGTAGAGCCGCGTGAACAGCGTCTCGGTGCTCTCGTCGCTCTCCTCCATGATCGCCGGCAGCGCAAGCACGGCATACCAGGCCGGGTTCGACGCCGCCTGGATGACAAGCGACTGGCTCTCGATCGTGTCGGCCGGCTTCGCGAGCCGCTCGACCACGATCCGCTTCTCACCCGGCCCGCGCACCGTGATCGGCACCGTCTCGGCCACGAGCACCCGGCGCGGCAGCACCGGCAGCATTGCTTCTTCACCATCGCTCGCTGCTCCAGCTGAGCCAGTGGCCAGATACCGCAGCGTCTCGGTGCCGTCAGCGACTTTCACCGTAAAAAACACCGGCTTCGACTCGCCGGCCGCGAGGTCGAACGGCTGCGACTGCGACGTCGCCACGAGCTCGTTGCGGCCCACGCCCGTGCGGGCATCGGTGAGCTCGAACCGCACCTGGCCCGTGAGCCGGCCTGTGGACTTGTTGCTCACCTTCACCGGGATCTCGACCACGTCGCCTTCTCGCAGGAACCGCGGCACGAGCGGCTCGACCATCAGGTCCTTGGCAGCGATGCATGTGTCCGACAGCACGCCGCTGCGCAGGGCAGCGTCGTGGGCGAGCGCCTTGAACTGCCAGGTGGTGAGCGTGTCGGGCAGCGTGAACTCGAGTGTTACGATGCCGCTGGCATTCGACGTGAGCGTGGGCAGGAAGAACGCCGTTTCGGCGAGGTTCTTGCGCGGCGGAGGCGGCGCAGCCGCGTTGCGTGGGGGTTCCGCCGGTGGCACTCCCCCATTTCGGGCCTCGCCGTCCTTATCTTGCCCCTTCCGCAGGATGCCGTTGGTGGGCACGCCATCGGCCATCATCATCGCCTCGGCCGGTGCCGCGGCCATCGCCATCGGCATCGCTCTTCTACTGCGAACCATGCCTCCGAACATCATCCCGCCAGCCTGCGGCCCGAACGGCGCGCGCAGCTCGCGGTAGGTCATGTCGACCGGCTCATACCGCGTCTCGAACTGCCCGAGGATCTGATTGAGCAGCTGCCCCGCGTTCGTGAAGGCCACCACGCGCTGGTCCGATTCGCGGCGCAACAGCCCCTGCAGTCCACTCGGCCATTCGTGCGCGGCCAGGGCATCGAGCGATTGGTCGTAGAGCGTGGCCACCATCTCGGCCACCGCCGGCTCTCCTCGCCTCTCCCTCTGGGAGAGGCCGGCCGTAGGCCGGGTGAGGGTGTCTGAGGACGCTTCGGAAGCACCCTCACCCCTGCCCTCTCCCAAAGGGAGAGGGAGAGAGGACTGAGCCTGGCCCTCTCCCAAAGGGAGAGCGACAGAGGAAATCTTTGCCCGCCACACCTCCTGCTTGCCCGGCTCCACCCGCCTCGTGAACCGCTCCCATTCGATCGTGAGGCTCTTGTTCGTCCACGGCACGTCGATCGTGAGCGCCTGGGCCTGCAGCCTGCCTTCGTGCACGAGCCACACCCGCACGGTGAACCCGCCGCGGTCGTCGTCGCCCACCTTCACGCTCACCGGCCATTGCGTTCGGCCCGGCTCCGTCCAGAAGCGCGACAACGTCTTCCCCGCCCGCGACACCTCGACGAGCGCCCGGCCCCGGTCGTAGCCCGTGCCCACGAGCGCCTTGAACTCGCTCCCCGGCTGGGCGACGAGTTTTTCCGCCACGAGCACGAGCGGACGTTTCACGGCGTAGCGGGTGCCGGTCGGATCGAGCACCTCGATCGTGTGCCGCGCCTTCACGGGCGGCGCATCGCCAACGGCCGGCATGACGAACTCGGCCCGATAGATGCCAGGAGGGAGCGCGGCCGTCACGGCCACTTTGCCGGTGGCCTGATCGGTCGACACCTGCTGCGTGAAGACTGTCTCACCAGCCTCCCACGACTCCACGTCCGTGGGATCGACCGGCCGCGGGGCCGGCTTGGCCGTCACAGGCCTACCCTTGCCACGCCGGCGCGGCGCGACCGTTTGCGGGCCATCCATGAACAGGCTGCCCCGCGGCACCTTCTCCGGCTGCACGAGTTTCGCGACCGTGAGCGTGCCCGAGGCAGCCCGCGGCTGGCCGTCGAGCGCGTGCGTCGCGAGCGTGATCGGCACGGCCGCAGGCTTGCCATCGGCAGCCACCTGCCAGGCCTCGGCCGACACGCTCGCCTCGAATGGTGCGAAGCCGGCCGACACTCGTCGCTCGTCGCTCCGCGTCTCGCCACCCGAGTCGGTCACGTCGGCCGTGATGGCAAAGGTGAACACCGGCGCACTCTCCTTCGGCACCGAGCGGTCGGGCTTGGCCGGGAATGTGACCGTGAACGCGCCGCTCGAGTCGGTGACGGCCGTGCCCCGTGCGATCCGCGCCGCCTCGCCGCCGACCGGGAGCCCCGGAAAGAACCAGCGGCACCACGGCGGAAACCGCACCTCGCGCTCCACCCGCCAGCGGACCTTCGCGTTCGCCACCGGCAGGCCGGTGTAGGTCGTGGCCGTGCCGCTGAGCGTGACGTCGCGATCGAGCACGACGTCGCCCTTGGCCGCGGCAAGCGTCACCTGGAACTTCGGCCGCTTGTATTCCTCGACCCGCACGGCCGCGACGCCCGTGGCCCCCGCCCCTTCGGCGAGGATCGTCCACTGCCCGGGCAACGCGCCTGTCGCGATCGGAAAGTTGCCGTGGAACGAACCGTTGGCGTTCGTCGTATGTTCCAGCCGCGCCGTCTCGCGGTCGTTCGCATCCCGCAGCACGGCCGACACCTTTTGATTGGCGAGGGCCGCATACTTTTTGTTCGTCGGATCGGCCGAGCAGAGAATCCCCTTGTAAAACACGATCTGGCCGGGACGGTGGATGCCCCGATCGGTCATGAGCACGATCGCGTGGTGGGCGCCCGCGTCGTCGTGCTGCCAGACGTGCGTCGGCTCGGTGGCAGTGGCATGGTCGCGGCCGTCGAGCCGGGCCTTCGCGTGGAGGAGCACCTGCCGGCCCTGCACCGCCGGCAAGGCAAACCGGCCGTCGCGATCAGTGGTCGCGGGCGGTCCGGCGACGAATCGCGGCGGGTGCCGTGCTTCTTCCTGCACGAAGCCCTGAACGCTGGCATTGGCGATCGGCTCACCGGTGGCCACGTCGACGACGTATCCCGCGAGCAGCTCTCCCTTCCGGCTGCCGCCTCCCTCCGAGACGATCGCGATCCGGCTCACCCACACGAGCGTGGCCTCGACGACGTTGTCCTTCTCGCCAAAGTCGGCAGTATGGCTCGCGAGCACCCAATAACTGCCCGGCTCCAGATCCTGCGGCACGGGCACGTCGTACCGCACGTCGGAAAAATTCTTCGGGTTCGGCACCGCGACCGAAAAACTCTTCACGGGCGGCTGGGCGAGCAGTGCCTTGCGATCGGCATCGTCGAGCCACTGCCACTGCGGCTTGCCGGCGGCCACGCGGGCGAGCCAGTCGGCCTTCACGATCCGCACGTGGGCCGTGTCGATATTGCGCGCGGTGATCCGGATCACGGGCCACGGCGCGGCCCACATCCGCTCCGTCTCCACGACGAGCGACTTCGCCTCGATCTCCGCGATCAGGTTTTGGCAGAGCGCGATCCCCGGCGTGCCGGGGTGTGCCTTCACACCCTGTTTCGCGAGGTCGTGCGCCTCGACGAGTTCGCCCGCCTCGCGCGCGAGGCCTGCAAGGTGAAAGCGTGCGAGCGTGGCGGTCTCGTGATTCCCTGCCCGCGCGATGAAGGCCTCGATCGCCGCTTCCTTCTTTTGTGCGAGGTCGTCGCCCACCGCGGCTCCGCTCGCCCACAGGATCCGGTCGAGATCCGCGGCGAAAAACGCCGTGCGATCGGCATCGGACGAGTGAAACGCGAGCAGGTCGCGATAGAGCCGGGCCGTTTCGATGAGCGGCGAACCACGGTCGGTGACGGCTGGATCCTCCTCCGGCTTCCAGGCGAGAAACTGCTCGGGCGTGCCGAGGGCGGGCGAATCAGCCGCAAGTTCGAAGACGTCTTCGGGCGCGACCACGCCCCGCTCGCCCGACGTGGCAAACTCGAGCGCGTCGCGCACGATCACGTCCCACACCGTGGGCCGGTAGGCGTCGGGCATCGAGCCGGGAGCGATGAGCGCGGTCCACTCGGCCACGGGCAGTTTTTGCAGGGCCGCGGGCTCGGCGAGAGCCGCGGCGAACCGGCGGCGAATTTCCCCGACGATCGTGGGCAGGTCCCACGAGGCGATCGTCGTGAGATCGTCGGTCGTCGTCGCGCCCGTCGTGCGCTGGGCAAACCGCCAGCGGTTCTGCTGGAAGAAGCCCCAGGTCCAGTTGGCCTGGATCGCCTGCAGCACGGCCTTCGTTTCGGGCGGCGCCTTCTCGATCGCCGCGGCCAACTGCACGAGCCGCTCGGGGTCGTCGGGCGGCCGGTCACCCGTCGCCGTGAGCACGCGCGTGGCGATCGCCCGAGCCGCCTCGGCCCACGCCTTTTCCTTCGTAGCCGCCTCCTCGACGCCGGCGAGCGCGTCCGCGGCCGTCTTCGGCTTTCCCTCGTCGAGTGCCTGCTGCACCCGCGCCCACGCCTCGGCCCGCGGCCCCGTCGGAACGTCGTCGGCCGCGTTTGCCTGCCTCATGCCATAGCCTCCCCACGCACACCAGACGAGTATCGCACCGGCCACGATGGCCGCCACGCTCCGACGAATGCCCACGACGCTCACGCCCACGGCCTCAGCCCTCCAGTCGCCAACGCTTCCCACGAGCCTGCCAAGTCTACGCGTGGCACGGCAGTCCGTTACACGGCGGGTAGGCCGACCCCCGCCACTCCACAGAATCCCGGCAGCCGAGCGCATTGGAGACGTAAAAGTCGATGTCGTCCGCGACATACCTCACGGAACCGTCTCCCATCCAGAATCCCGCACCGGCGGGATGATGGCTCGCCCGGCCGCGGAAATCCTCCCGCCCGCTTGGCCTCACTATGATGAGCCGTGCGTCGGCTGCTTGAAGCGCGAATTGTCCCTTCAGTGCTTGCCGGAATCCTTGTGGTTTTTTTCCGTGACCATCTGGCCAAACTGGCAGCTGAAAACCGATTCGTCGACCACCACGGGGGCGTTATCGAGCAGAGAGTCGCTGCCGTCGGATTTCAGCCCCAGGTCAGCAAACCGGGCTTCGCTTCGCATGCCGGCAAGATTGTTTTGATTCCACACGCCGACGGCAAAGTGCATCTTGGTGACTCCCAAGCGGGCGAAAGCGCCGTCGTTGTGAGCTTTGTCGTAGAGCCGTCCGAGATTAAAGTTGAAAGAGTGCCAGACCTGCGGTGAGTCCGGCAGCTTCAAGAACATCCCTTTTTTCGTTTTTGCGAGGTCTTGAAAATACAAGGGACTCGTTTGACGTCCGCGGACCTGATAGCCGAAACTGCGAGGCAGGTAATCGCTTTGGGATTCGGTGCTGCTCCAGCGAAACATCATCAAGCCTTTGAATTCGGTGTCGCTCATCAGGAGCGCGGAGATATAGCCTCCACCGGCTTCAGGTACCGAGGGCAGGAGATAGCGACCTGAGATCACCGGGGATTCGCCCGGCGCGATTTTCACGATCTGGCTGACCTGCTGGTATTCGTCATTCGCCCAGATGGATTCTGCGGGGGTTTCAACTGCGAGCCGCACCCCCTCGGCGTCCGTTGTGGCGAGAAAGAAAGGATTTTCGTCCCGCTTGTAACGGTTTGGCAGAGACCACTGTGCGAACCCGGATTGAAAGTCGCCGTTGTGCAATCGATCGCTGGCAGAGAGATCCACGAGTCGTTGGAACCACAGAGGATGCTCCTGCTCGCGGAATGGCTTGAACGCCGAGGCAGGAAAAACATATTCCTCGGCACTTCCCGCAAGTCGTCCGCGTAGCGTCAATGTGTCGTCATCGACATCGACCACAAGGTAATAGCCGCCGCGCTCGATTCCCGTTTTGAATTGTGGATACTCCTCGCCGTACGGTCGGGGCTGGATCAGGGTGGGGACGGTGAAAAATTTGATTCCCCGATACTCCCAGGCGACTTTTTCAGCCGTCTTGATGCCGTTGTGGACGTGGCCGTTGAAATAATATTTGACGTTCCCATGGCGGCACATCAGATCGAGCATTTTCTTCCGCAGCTCCAAGGGGTGCATATACCACTCGGTTTGCGTCAGGCCTTGCGGCATGAAATGCAGGTGGTTGAAGAAAACCGTCGGTTTCTTCTTGGTGGCCTCGAGATCCGCCTCGAGCCACTTCAGCATTGCCTCTTCTGCGGCGACTGCGGCTTTGGTGGTCCCCATCAGGTTGCAGGGCGTCACGACGAAGTGCCAGGAGCCAACATCAAACGAGTAAAACGGGCTCTCCACCCCGCTTATTTCCTTCTGCAGTTCCAGATACCCATCGTATGGGGGCACCGTATCGTGGTTGCCGTGCATCAGAAGGTTTGGCATCTCAAACAACTCTGTCAGACGCTTGAAGTTCGCCACCGATCGTGGTTCGAACACGTTGACGAGATCTCCCGCCCAGAATGCGAACACCGGGCGAGGGTTCATCGCGTTGAGTTCGGAAGCCGCCAGTGCGGTGGTCTCTTGGGCGTTTTTGCTCACGGGTGCCGTGTTGTTCTGGGCTCCCAGTTGCGGATCGGCCAGGATGACAAACCGGAAGTGAACTCCGGCATCGGGAGCAGGGTTGACCGCTCCGCTTTGGGCAATCGCGTTCGTGGTCCCGCCGACTGAGAGTGCGACGACAGCAATGAGGCTGGCTGACAATCGATTCATGTGGGAACTTTTGGAGAAGAAGGAGCTGGGAAGCTCAGGTCGCTGGAGGAGAAGATAGGACGGCAAGCGCTTGGGGACGTGCCATAAACCGTCTTATCCTCGACCCTGACCACCTCCGTATAGCCAACACTGGCAATGCCGCGGGCCGGTTGCCTTCCTGCGAGGCGAATAGGGCGATGTCGCCCGGGCGCAGGCAGTCCACCGCCGGAAGGAAGGTATTCATGCCCGCCACTATTGGCTATTGGCATCCCGCCGAAAGCTGCCCAGGATCAGCCACGTGAAGCAACAAGGAAGTCACCACGTCGCATGGTTCCTGGGCGGCATTGTTGGGCTCCTTCCTGCAGCCGCTGTCGTTGCCGCCGCCCCTGGGACGCCGAGCGTGACCCTGAGGGAAAACGTCCAGCCATCACCGATCACATCGCTCACCTCCGGGCCGATCGTCATCCGCGGCGCAACCACCGCGGCCGACGGGGCCACCATCCTCGTGCGAGTCACCACATCTGCCGGTGACGAGCACGTCGCCCGGGCAGCAGCTGCGGCTGGACGATTCGAGTGCCGGTATCCCACCGATTTTCCCGGCGCAAACCCCCGGCCGCCGCTGACCCTGTATGTGGATGCCACCACGGCACCCGCCTTCGGAAGTGGTGATCCGCTGACGGATCAGGCGGAAATGATGCTCGTGGTCGCTGGCAGTGATCACGCTGAAAGGCCCGACCTGCCGCTCGTGTTTACCGACGATTTTCTCGATGCCACTGGCCGCAAGGATCGGGAAGCGGCCTCTTGGCCTCGGCAGCAGGCGCTTGTGAACCTTTTTATCCGGAGCCGGGCCGCGAAACTCATGCATATCGGCAGGACGGATTTCGATCTCGACCGGGAAGCCGATTACCGCTGGTTTCAGAATCGCGCCAGCCTCTACGACTTCGACCACCGCGACCGCGACTGGTCACAGCCGCTTGGCCATCGGGTCAGCCGGGGTTTCTGGCAGGCGATGTGGAACACCTGGTTCAACGCCACGAACGACCACCCTTGGGATGGCAATCCCGCGAACACCTCCCAGGAAAACTTCCGGCCCTACACGTTCGCCAACGATGCCGCCGATCTGCTCATTCTCTACCAGATGCTTGGCACGGCAAAGCCGATCGTGCAGGACAACCGGACCGCGCTGCGCGAGGATGTGCTGGCCAACCTTCTCGCCATGCAACACCGTACGCCCGACAACTTCGCCCTCCGCGAAGCCTCCGGTAAACAGCTGCACTACACGGCGGGAGCCTTCCGGTATGGCATGTTTGAGACCGGCGAGTTTCTCACCGAAGGCACGGGCTGGTTCGCCAATCCCACGTTTCGCGATTTCGACTACGGGGGCGTGCTCAACGGCCGCTGCATCTGGGCCCTGGGAGAGTCGCTCGCGGCCGACCCGCAAGGGCCGCACGCAGCGGCCATCCGGGCGGCGATTCCACTCACGCTGCAGTTCTGTCTTCGTGACGCCCTTGACCACGGTTACGCTCGCAGGACGCGCGGAGGCCGCGTCCTCTGGGGATATCCCGGCGAGCACGGCTATCTCTTGCTCGGAATGCTGGCAGCGGCAAAGGTCGCTCCTGACCTGCCAATCCCGATCGGGCCTGCCGGCGCAGGGCAGCCGCTCCGCGACGTGTGCATCGAGGCGCTGCATGCCCTCGTCGATGCGACGAAACCGGACGGCACCTGGAGCCACTACGGCAACGTCGATGCGGTGAACATTTCAGCCCTGTCCGCCGGAGCGTGCGAGTTTCCCGACCACCCCGACCGCGATCGCTGGGTGCAGGCAGCGGTCGCATCGGCCGACGTCTGGCTGACGCTGAAACCCCTCCCAGCCGAGCGCACGGCGCCCACGCCGCTCTTCGGGTTGCGCCGCGACGGAGGGATGACGTACTACCTCGGGGACCACGGGCTGCCGCATTTTGCCCTCTACTTGAATGGCCACTGGATCGAGGCCCTCGCACGGCTGTTTGCGATCACAGGCGACGTCCGCCACCGCGACCGCGCCCGGGCGATCCTGGCCTACTACTGCGGCGACAATCCGCTTCACGTGCGGCTCTTGAGTGAGATCGGGTCGGTCAACAACCGCGTCACCGACCGTGACAAGGATGGGGCGGAGGATCAGCTCGGTTGGGACGCATACCCGGAATCGACGGCCTTCGTGCAGATCGGGCTCCTCCAACTCCTCGAGGCCGAGGCGTCCACGCCGGTTCGGCCTTAGGGTTCGAGCGCGAGCTCCACCGATTTCATCCCGGGAGCGACGGTGAGCGTGAGCCCGGATGTCCCTGCATCGCAATACTTCACCGGCACGAGGCTGTTTGCCTGAATGAAGTTCCCATCCTTGTCCATCATGTCGGCCCCGTTCGTCGCCCGGACCACCACGACGTAGTTGCCCGGGGTGAGCCGGGTCGCGAACCTGCCGCCTGCGTCGATCCGCGCAGTGCCGGCACCTCGATTCGATTCCGGGGCGAACAGCACCATGCCCGTGGGCAACGGCTTGCCTTCGAATAGCACTCGCCCGGCCACCCGCACGAGGCCATCACGATCGCCGGAGCCGCACCCTGCGAGCACGAATGCGGCAACGCACCCGAGCGCCCGCACCGCCCCCGATGCCAGTTCGCTGCGAGGCGCGCCCCTCATGGCACAGACACCGGCTGTGTGATCCCAAACGTGGCGTCATCGCGACAGCCCAGACCGTTGTATGTGTAGAAATCGATGTTCTCGGAAAAGAACATCACCGAGCCGTCACCAAGACAGAAATTCGCTCCGCCGGGGTGGTGGCTCGCCGCACCGCCGTGGTAGTAGCCGGGATCCGTGATCTTCGTGAGATCTTGGGGGTCGATCTGCGGGCTGTTGATCCGGTTCCCCGTCCAGAAGGTGGCGTTGTAATACGACAGTTGCGAGAACAGGTAGTTGAGCTCGCCCCGTCGCTCGCCGAGCATGATCGTCTTCGCGAGTCCGTCCTTGATGTTCGACACTTTCATCTTGAGCGTCGTGCGCGGGCTGAACATGCCCGGCACGTTCTGCAGGTATTGCGAGCGGGCGTTGGAATTGCGGACAGCGCAGTAGCTGTTGTCCGACGGACAGTCATAAGGAATCGGGCCGAGGCCGTCTGGATGGGTTGGACCGCTGCACGGGGCGTAGCAGCCGACGGGAAACTTTCGCCCACCACTGGGAAAGAAAAACGTTCCGCTGATCGCCGTCATCGCCGCGACGTTTGGATTGCTCGGGCACTCGAAGGCTTGAAGCCGGCGTCCGGAGAAGAGCGAGCCGTTCGTGCCCGACCAGAAATCGACGTTCCAGTCGATCCGATCAGCCAGCGACTGTTCCTCCACGAACGGCAGCACCAGTTCCGTCCAGGTGTGGGCCTTCCACGTCTGCGGACTCGAACAATCACCGCCGCCACCGGACCAGTTCGTGCAGTAGCCGCCGGATGCCGTGATCTGCACCATCATCGAGTTTGAGACATACGGCATGACGCGATAGGCGTCGTGGTAGGTGTGCAGGGCCAGCCCGAGTTGCTTGAGGCGGCTCGTGCAGGTCATCCGGCGACCCGACTCACGGGCCGACTGCACCGCTGGCAGGAGCAGCCCCACGAGCAGCCCGATGATCGCGATCACCACGAGCAGTTCGACGAGGGTGAAAGCGGCCCGTCGACGCCACGTCGAAACCGGAGATATCTGCACCACTGCCTCCTTGAGAGCGGGGCTTGAAACCCCCGCGCCACCGCCTGCCCACACCAATCCTACGCCGAGAACTCCGGCGCGGCTGGTCGGGCGCCTGGGCATCGCCGTCTCCACGCGACCCAGCCCGCCGTGAGGGCCGCCATACCGGCCAGAATCGCGGCGCTCGGCTCCGGCACGACGACCACGTTCGCCGTCACCGTGAGCGTGTTCGTGTTCGTACCGCCCGACAGCCCCGTCTTGTCTGCCATCGTGAGGGTGAACGTCTTCGACTGCGTGCCTGACGTCAGGAATGACGAGGGATCGACGGTGATCGTGAATGGCGACGATTGGCCGCCGAGAATGTCGGCATAGTTACTCAGGTTCGTCGAGAATCCGCCGCCGTTGGCCGTGTAGCCCGTGAGCGACAGGTCGGCCGTGAGCGACGCTCCCGCAAGGCTCGCCAGATTGGAGATTGTGAACGTGCCCGCGTTGGTACCGCTCGTCCACGTCCCGAGGCCGTAGTCCCAGGTGCCGAGATCCAACACAGCGCTAAGAACGACGCTGGTTCCGGACAGGCTCGACGTGGCATGGTCGAGCACGGTGACCGTGGTCGTGTTGGTGGAGCCGATCAGGGCATTCGTGCCGATGTTGGTGTTGGTCGCCGTAGTCACGCCCGGCGTAAACGTGTATGTGCCGGCCGTGACGGTGGTAAACGCGCCAGAGGTGCTGCTCGTCCCACCCGCCGTAACGCCAGCGCCACTCGTCGATCCGAGCGTCACGCCATTGCCGACCGAGAGCCCCGTAAAGCTCAGGGCGTCAGGATTGCTCGCTGGAACACCGGCGTTTATCACACTGGCCGAAATCGTAGCCGTGCCGCCCACGATGATCTGGGCAGCACTCGTGGCGGCGGAGAGCGACCTCGTCGCCGACGGGGCGTAATTCAGAAGCAGGTTGCTGCCCGACTGCGACACCCAGAAGCCGGCGCTCGTGGGGAGCGTGTTGTTGTTCGTGAAGCCACTCGTATCGACCGTGAACTTCGTCTTGTCGAAGCCGGAGATCCCGGCCGACGACGTGGCGATCGTGAATGACGTGCCGGTGCCGGATGCGGCCGAGAAGCCTGGCACGGCGCCCGATGCATTGCCGGCCGTGAGCCCGGTGACGGCGATTGTGAACGTGGTGCCGCTCGTGGCCGTGATATTCAAGGCGCTCCCCGACACCGCGAGCTGGTCGTAGCCCGTGCCGGGCGAGCCGGCCCAGTTATTGATTTCCCAGGTGTATTGGCCGCCAGAGGCAAGCGTGAGGCCGCTCGTGTAATTCTGGATGCCGGGCGAGTTGCCAGGCGACAGGATGTCGCCTGTGCCCACAGCCACGGCCGTTCCGATCGAGCCGGTGCCGGAGATCGTGCCAGCCGTAAACACAATGGGCCGCGTGAGCGTCGTCGACGAGTTGTACTTGAGCTCGCCACCATTGATCGTGACGCTGCCCGCCGTGCCGCTCAGGGCCCCCGTCGACGCCACCGCCAGCATGCCGCCGTTGATCATCGTGCCGCCGTAGTGCTGCCAGGCGCCAGAGAGCGTGAACGTGCCGCTGCCGGCCTTCACGAATGCGAGATTGTGTGTGCTGCCGACGCTGCCGCTGTAGCTGCTCGATGCGTTTCCGGACCCGACCGTCACCGTTTTCAGCGTGGTGTTGTCGATGTTGAAAATGCCGCCATTGCCCGACAGGCTGCCCACGGTCACGTCGCCCGACACACCCCACGTGCCGTTGTTCGTGACCGACGAGCCGACCGGGATGCTGTTATTCAGGCCGCCGTGCCAGTAACCACTGGAAGCGATGATGCCGCCGGTGAAAGAGTTCGAGCCGGTCAAGCGGAAGGTATTGCCACCCTGCGAATCGAGCGTCACCGTTCCGACGCCCGAAAGATTCCCCGAAAGAGTCACCCACGCCCCGGAGGATGTCGAGGAGGCGGCAACGGTCAGCCCTCCCGCCCCGATCACCATCGGGCCGCTCACCGCCACGTTCGCGCCCGCCTGGTTCACGAACGTCACCCCCGACACGCTGATCGTCCCCGAGGCACCGGTCGTCAGATTACCAGATGCGCCCGTGATGTTGATGCGATTGTTCGTCAGCGTGAGCGTGCCGTTATGGGCCTTGAGGGTGCCAGCCAACGCAATCGTGCCACTGGTCGAAAACGTCGTCGCGGTTGAGTCATCGCCAAACTGCAGGACTCCTGCGCTGACGGTCGTTGGCCCGCCATACGTGTTGGATCCGGTCAGAATCATCGTGCCGGCGTTTTGCTTGACGACCGCCACCGTACCGCTGCCGTTGGTGATCGCACCGGTGAATGTGGACGTGCCGCTCGTGCCCAGCGTGATCGCCGCAGCGCCGCTCACGCCCGACGTGATCACGCCGGCGGCTGAACCCGAGAGCAGGCCGACCGTGATGCTGCGGCCGTTGAGATCGAGCGTGCCGCCATCGACGGTGAGCGTGTTGGATGCCGCGCCCAGGGCGCCTGTATTGGAAACCACGACTCTCCCAGCCGTGATTCGCGTGCCCCCGGTGTAGGTGTTGGCACCTGAGAGCGTAAATGTGCCGGTGCCCACTTTCACGAACTGGTTGTTGTCCTGCATCGTGCCAGCGAAGGTGCTCGACACGTCACCGGAGCCGACGGTGAGCACGCGGGCGGTCGTCCCGCCAAAGATGAGGCCCGAGCCTGTCAGACTGCCTATCGTGGCGTCGGCTCCAAGCCCCCAGTAGCCGCTCAGAGAGATAGCCGCGCCCACTGGTATGGCAGTCGCGGAATTGTTGGTGAAGTAGCCCGTGTTACTCGTGATCCCGCCGCTGAACGTGTTCGATCCGTTCAGAACAAGCGTGTTGAGGTTATCGATGTTGATCGTCAGGCCACCGGTGCCCGAGAGGTTTCCGTTGAACTGCATCCAACGGCTCGCGCCGGAGGAGGCAGCCACGGTCAAACCGCCGGCACCGAGCACCATTGGCGCCGAAACAGTGACGGTGCCGCCAGCCGTACCTGTCACCTGGTTGCTCAGCGACCCGCCCGCCACGTTTACGACACCGCCTGCCCCGGTTGTGATGTTCGCCGACGCGGTCGTGAAGTTGAGCCGGCCGCCGTTGAGGTTCATCGTGCCCGTGCTCGCCAGGCCCGTGCCGACGGTCGCGACCCCGCCGAGGTTCAGCGTGCCGCTATTCGACAGCGTGAAGTTGCTGACCGTCGTGCCGGATGTCGCCACGTTGAGTGTCGTCACCGTGAGATTGCCGCCCGAGACCGTCGCCGTCGCGGTCCCGCTACCACCGAAGCCAACCGCCACCGTGCCAAATGTCGCAGCGCCACCGGATTGGGAATAGGATCCCTGGGAGCCGGCCACGTACGCGATGTTGAGCGCGCCGCTCGAGCCAAGAATCGTGCCGCTCGTCATGTTGAAGATGCCGTTTGCGCCCGCGACCTGGTTGCCGAGCCGAATATCCTTGTTGTTCGATCCACTATTGAGGTCGATCGTGCCACCGGCGAGGTTGTAGATGCCTGTGTTCGTGTGGCCGATGAAGAAGGGACCGTTGGTGAAGTTGGCGATCAGCGTGCCACGCGTGTGATTGATCGTGCTCGTGCCGCTTTGCCCCATCTGCAGGTAGCTATTGATCGTTATCGGGCCGTCGATGTTGAGGGTCTGATTTCCAGTCAAGTTGATGACACTACCGACCGTCAGCAATCCAGTACCGGTCTTGGTGACCGTGCCCGACGTGGCGACGCTGCTAAACCAAGTGCTCATGCTAGTCGTCTGATTGTTGCCACCGAATGTGAAACTGCTTAGGCCAGACAATGACAGGGCATTGCTCCCCTCCACGTTGCCGAACGTCGCGGACGTGAGCGTGCCGAACGACAGCGTGCCCACGCTACCCGTCTGCGTGTCGAACGTGCTGTTTTGCAGTGCCCCGGCGCTACCGAGCGTCAGCGTGCCGCCATTCACCCGCGTGTCGCCGCTGAACGTGTTGGCCGCGTTGAGCGTCACCGTGCCGCCCCCTGCCTTCGTCAGGCCAGTAGCCCCGCCGTTGTCGACGATCATCGAGCCGATCGTCAGGCCGTTGCTCGTGTTGTATTGATGCACGACTAGGTCAGCTCCGCTCGCACCACGCAACGTGCCGCCCGTGATTTGGGCCAGGTTGTTGCCCACGGCAGAGGTCACGAGCACGCCGCCGGAGGCGATCGTGGCCGTTCCAGAGAGCGTAAGGGTGTTTGCCGCAGCAGCATTGAACCGCAGCGAATTCGTCGTGACCCCATCGGCGACCGTGGCCCCGCCCGTGATGGTCGTGTTGTTGTCGGCGGCCCATGTGTCGTTGGTGTAGCTCGCCAACGCCGTGATCCCCGAGCCGGCGTTCGCCACCGCCCAATTGGCCCCGCCGACGGTCGCCCACCCGCCGAGGATGCCGCTGGTGTTCGTGGAGGTCGTGATCACGCCGTTGGACCCGCTGATCGTGCCGGCGGGTTGGGTGATGTTGAGGCTGGCGCCGACATTTCGCGTGATACCGCCGATCGAGAGGGCCAGCGGGTTCGCCGTGGCGTTGGCCGTGAGCGTGATTGCCGCCCCGCCGGCATTGAGCGTAAGGCCGCTGAACGTCTGGCTGTTCACCGTGTTCGCCTTGCCATTGAGCGCGAGCGTGGACGACGCCCCAAACGCGCCCGTACCGCCCATCGTTAGGACCGACGTTGCACCCACGATGTTCGTCGCCGGGCTCGAAGCTCCAGAGAAGTCGAGCGTGAGTCCGCCGCCGTTGATCGCGGTGGTGCCGGTGTAGGTGTTTGCCGCCGAGAAGGTGAGGGTCGAATTCCCAGCCTTTCTCAGGCCGGCGGATCCGGTGAGGACCGACGCGATCGTGGCGTTCGCCGACGTCGTCACCGTCGGCACGCTGCCCGTGAGCGTGATCGTGCCGCCCGAGACGGTGGCCGTGCTGCTGAACGTGAATGCGTTCACCCACACGGTGCCACTCACCGTCGGCGTCGCTCCGGCGGTGTTGAAGACGGCGACATTGCTCGGGCCGCTCGTCGCATCCCACGGTGTACCGGTGAGGTTTGACCAGTTCGTCGTGCCCGTGGTCCACGTGGCTCCGGCGCCGCCGCTCCAGGTGCCGGTGGCTGCGAATGCCGGAAAGGCAGAGAGCGCAACGATCAAGAGGGCAGCCACAGCCCCGCGCGACTCTCGGGGGGCATGGTATCGGCCCGCGACACGACGCTTTGGCATGGAGCACGATCCTGGGCTGGATTGGCGGGAGACTCCCCGTCCCCCGACTACCCAAAAATTAGGCCGCTTTTCTGACCCACGAAATAGCCAGAACTGGCGAGTCAAAGAATTTGAAGTCAGCAGGTTTGCCGGTTTTCACGCGGCATAATGGAGGGAGTGCCACGCCCCGAGGCCGCTCCATGGTTCCACGCCCCCCCTCCTGCTGGTGCATCGCGATCCTGGCCGGGGCCGCGACCGGTGCCTTGGCCGCCAATGCCGCCGCTGACGAGCGTTCCCAAACCGACGACAGTGCGGCGGTCACCGCCGTGTCGGTCAACGGAAACGCGGTCGATTTCTTCCCCGGGCAGGGCATCGCGTTGCCGTCCCGGTCCAAGGCCGACCTCCGGCTCGAGTTCAAACCCTTCACGAAAGACCAAGCAGGGCCATCTGGCACCAGGCTCCTGTTCAAGCTCGAAGGCGTGGATGCCGACTGGCGCGATATCGATCCCGACGGCAGCCACCACATGCGCATGAGCCTGGCTTTTTTTTGTAGGGACGAAGGCCGGATCGCCGGCATGGTGGAGTTCTTCATGAAAGGGAAGAGCACCGGCTGGAGAGGCACGCTCGCTGCGTCGCAGGTGAGCCTCCGTACCGCCCACGCCACCGTTCCCCCGGACGCGACACACCTGGGCATCGCCTTCTGGTCGGGAGGTTTGTTTACGACGGTCGGTGTGCTTGCCATTGATCACATCACCGTGTATCGCCGACATGGCTCGGCTGAACGGGAGGTTCTTGCAAACTACACGTTTGAAGACCCCGACCTCTCCTGGGAAAAGTTCGGCAGCGACTCGAGCGCTGCCGTGACAGGTACGGTCCAAGGGGTGCCAGCGCTCGAATTCATCGATTCAGACCCGGAGAATTTCTCGGGCTGGAGACTCCGTGCGCGGACGAATGTCCGCGTGAGCCCGGGCGATGAGCTCGAACTCGAATGGGGTGAACTGTTTTCGATCGGAGGAAACAGCGACGGCACGGCACGCTATCGCCTTGAAACACCCGGCAACTATCGCTTCCGGCTCGCAGCCGCCACGACCGAAGGCGTTCCCACGGGCGTGGAGTCGGTGACGGAGATCGTGCTCCCTGAGCCCCTTTGGAAACGGCCCTGGTTCTGGGCTGCGTGCGGCTTAGCGGTCGGCAGCCTCGTGTTTGGCACCTGGCGCTACCTCGAATGGAACCGCATGCAGATTCGGCTCGCCCGTTTGGAAAAAGCCCATGCCGTGAGCACCGAGCGCACCCGGATCGCCCAGGATCTCCACGACGAACTCGGCGGCAGCCTCACGCAGATCGCCCTGGCGAGCGAACTCACGCGCGATCGGCTTGCCGATACGGAGCAAGCCCAATCACAACTCGACACGATCTTTGCCACGGCCCGCCATCTCGCCCGGCAGCTCGACGCCGCCGTGTGGGCGATCAGTCCGGCCCAAGACTCGGTGGAGAGCCTGGCCACGTTTCTCTCCAAGGAGGCACAACACTCGCTGCGCTCGGCGGGCATCGGCTGCCGGCTCCAGATACCTGACGAAATGCCCACGGGTCAGCTCTCGTCGATTGAGCGGCGCGGCATCTTCCTCGCAATCAAGGAGGCGCTCCACAACGTGATGCAGCATGCACACGCGACGGAGGTGTGGATCCGTATGCAGTCCGCCGACGGCATGCTCTCGCTCGAGGTCGAAGACGACGGCGTTGGAATCCCGGCGGATGCTCTGGCGGGCCGACTGGCGCCGGGTCATGATGGACTGGGCAACATGCGGTCCCGGATCGCGGCGCTTGGCGGAACCTGCGAGATCGCGGGCGGGCCCGGAGGCCGGGGCACGATCGTACGATTTCGCATACCGCTGAAACCCGGGCACCCGGAGGGCCAGCGCTCATGACCAAGGCAGCCGTTCAATCTCCCGAGACTCCGCAGCAGGGCGGGCTGATCACCGTCGCGATCGTGGAGGACGACGCGGCTGTCCGCTCGTCGCTGGAGCAGATCCTAAAGACCGCCTCCGACGTGCGGTGCGTGGCCGCCTATGGCTCGGCCGAGGATGCGATCCGCGAGCTGCCCAAGCTCGCGCCGAAGGTGGCGATTCTCGACATCAACCTGCCGGGCATGAGCGGCGTCGAGTGCGTGAAGCACTTGGCCGAGAAGTCACCGGCCACGCAGATCATGATGCTCACGGTGTACGATCACAACGACGCGATCTTCGATTCCCTCGCGGCCGGGGCCCATGGCTACCTCGTGAAGCCGGTGCGCGCGGCGGAATTTCTGGCCGCCGTCCGCGACGTCCACGCCGGCGGCGCCCCGATGACGAGCAACATCGCCCGCCGTGTGGTGCAGGCCTTCAAGAAGCCGTATGGCCCGGCCCGGCCCGGCATGGAAGCCCTCTCGGAGCGCGAGGCCGAGGTGCTCGACCTGCTCGCTCAGGGCTATCTCTACAAGGAGATCGCCAAGCAGATGGGCGTGAGCTACCACACGATCCACGCCCACGTGCGGCACATCTACGAGAAGCTCCACGTCCGCTCCCGCGCCCAAGCCGTCGCCCTCTACAATCGCCGCGGGTGAGCGGCGGGTCTGCCTGTATCCAAGCGGTTTGGGGCCGCGCGCAGTGCGTGATCGCCACAATTGGCGATAGAGATCAGCAGAGGGCCGGGAGAGCCTAAAGGGTGGATTTCAAGGTGTTTTCAGCACCTGCCCGCCCCCAAAGCTTCGCCATGCTTCGCTCCACGCGCCCCGAGTGTCTTCTGCTCGCAGCCAGATCGCTGGCCGCCGTGGCACTCGCGCTTCTCGCCCACCATGCCCCAGCTGATGCGGCAGGGCCACGTCGGCCCAACGTGATCGTGATCGTGGCCGACGACCTCGGCTACGGCGAACTCGGCTGTTACGGCGGCACCGACGCGCCCTCGCCCAACATCGATGCGATGGCGAAGGCCGGTGCGACGTGCACCGCCGGCTACGTCACCTGCCCCGTCTGCAGCCCCACCCGGGCCGGCCTGCTCACCGGCCGCTACCAGCAGCGGTTCGGCCACGAAAACAACATCGCGCAGAGTTTCGAGCTGGAGCACGCTGAATTGCTGGGGCTGCCGCTCGACGAGCAGACGCTCGCCGAGCGGCTCAAAGCGGCGGGATACCGTACCGCGGCGGTCGGCAAGTGGCACCTCGGCGTCCACGACCGCTACCACCCGCTCGTGCACGGGTTCGACGAGTTCTTTGGTTTCCTCGACGGCGGCCGGGCCTATCTTCCCGACGACGATCCTGGGAACTTTTATTTCAAGAGTTCGGCGCCGTATCCGCAGGTGCCGTTCAAGGAAAACGGCCGCTCGCCCGTGATGCGGGGGCGCGAGACGGTGCAGGAGCGCGAGTATCTCACCGATGCCTTCACCCGCGAAGCGCTCGCGTTCATCGAGTCCAACAAGACGCAGCCCTTCCTGCTCTACCTCGCGTACAGCGCCCCCCACACGCCGATTACGCCCTGTGCCCGCTGGGAGGAGAAACTCTCCCGTATCCAAAACCCGATCCGCCGCACGATCGCCTCGATGGTGGCGGCGATGGATGAAGGGATCGGGAAGATTCGCGAGCGGCTGCGCACGCACGGCCTGGCCGACGACACGATCGTCGTGTTTCTCTCCGACAACGGCGGCAGCCCGGGTGGCAACAAGACACTCATCGAGGCAGGCTGCGACAACTACTCGCTCAATACGCCACTGCGGGGCTTCAAGGGGGAGTGCTACGAGGGGGGCATCCGCGTGCCGTATCTCGTGGAGTGGCCGGGGCATGTCGCCGCAGGCACCACCTACGACAGGCCGGTCTCGTCGCTCGACATCGTGCCGACGGCGCTCGCAGCCGCTGGCATCCCCGTTCCCACCGATACCGACGGCGCGAGCCTGCTGCCGTTTCTTGCCGCCGACCGAAACGACGCTGCCCCCCACTCAGCGCTGTTCTGGCGGTTTGGGGGATGGAAGGCTGTGCGGCAGGGCGATCTCAAGCTGCTCAAGGCCCAGGGGAAGCCGGACGAGCTTTACGATCTCGCGACCGACGTCGCCGAATCGAGGAATCTTGCCGCGGAGCGGCCTGAGGATGTCGCGCGGCTGAACAAGTCGCTCACCGAGTGGGAACGCGGGATGATCGCGCCGCGCTGGACGGGCACGTCGCCCCGGGCCCGTGTCGGCGTTTTCGTCGATCGCGACTTCGCCGGCGTCGGCAAGAACGACTGCCTGCCCGGACCCATCTGCGTCCGCACGCTCGAAGCGTTCCTGCCGGTCGAACAGCTCACTGTGTCCGACCTCGCCGATCCCACGAAGCTCAACGCCTCGCGGCTGCCCTTGCTCGTGCTCGCCTCCGCCGACGCGTTCCCCGAGACGGCCCTCGACAACCTGCGCCGCTACCGCCGCTCAGGCGGCAGTCTGATCACGTTCGGCACGCCGTTTCATCTGGCTGCCTCCCGGAAGCCCGACGGCAAGCCGGACGAATGGACCACACGACACATCAAGGATCTCTGGGCCCACAACGATGCAGGCCTCGCCACGAGCGGCCTGCGCGGCCCGCTCCCCCGCGATGCGGCGATCGAACGCATGGTGCCGGAGAATCCGCTGGGCTTCACGGCGGCGATGCTCGCAGGCGCAAACCCCCATCAGCGCCGGCTCGAGCCCAAGACGTTTCCTGCGGGAGACGAGGTGATCCCGCTTGTGACGATCCGGTCGGCCGACGATGCGGAACTGCCGATTGCCGCCGCGATCCACCATCGCTGCCGATTTTGTCCTGGAGCGTGCGATGTCTGGCTCGGCCAGACCGTCTGGAATCTGGATGCCGGCGAGCGGTATGCCGGCGAACAACTGCTCGTGCGCGGAGCACTCTGGAGCCTGAAGGAGCGGCAGTTGCTCGGCGCTGCCGATGTGGCGGAGCGGCTCGCGCGGCTCGACGCCGTGCAAAAGCCCGCCGAGCCAACCGCTGCGCCGCTGAAGGCCGCCATGAAGCAGCGTTCCTGGGGCGACACGTTCCTGCCGACGTCACCGCCGCCGGCTCGCACGATCCAGACGGTGTCGCTCTACGGTCTCCCCGTGGACGAACGCATCGCGGTCACGTGCCTGCAGGGCTTGCTCGCCCGCACGCAGCCCCGGCTGTTCCTCGGGCGCAACCCGGCCGAAGACAAGGTTTGGATGGACTGGTGCGTGGCGAAGGGGCACGTCGATGCCTTCGAGCCGGTCGCCGACTGGAAGTCGCTCGTTGGCGCGCATCGCGACAGCATCAAGGGCGTGGTCATCCCCGATCCGTCGCTCTACCGCGGCGACGTGCTCGCCGTGAACGTCGCGGCCTGCGAGGACCTGCTCGTCGCTTCGCCGCAGCTCGCCGAAAAACTCGGGCTGCCTGTTGTGGTCGACCTCCGCGGGCGGTTCATGAGCTACGCCGAGGGGCTCGCATGGCTGTGGGCCACCTACAAAGACCGCCTCAATCCCCACCTCTGCGACTTCCGCTTTCCAGGGCTGCTTCCGCATGGAACGTTCGATTACGCCTACCAGTGGCGCGGGCTGATGTTCTGGGTGGCCGGGCCGCGCGAGGAACATGAGCCCGGCGTCGATCGCCTCGCAGAACGCGATCTCATGGCCCGCATTCTTGCCGAGATGCCGGCGAACGGCGTGTGCGTGGGCTTTCCGGGCATGGCCGAGGGGGAGGGGATGGGCGAGCCTCCGGGCGTGGAACTCCTCAGCCGGTTCGGCAAATCGCTCGTCTGCACCAACCATCAGGGCAACTATTCCCTGTCGAGCGGCATGCGGATCGACCGCCTCGCTTCCCCACCCGCTCCGTCACCACCCGCGCTCGAGCGAGACAAGATCTATATCGCGCTCAACCTCTCCGACGGTGACAACCAGATTCTCTGGCCCGGGTATTTCCGCCGCCACTTCGAGCACCCGTCATTTGGATCGTTCCCGCTCGCCTTCGGCATCGGCCCGGCGATCCGCGAACTCCAGCCCGCAGTCGCCCAGTGGTATTTCGAGCATGCCTCCCCCACGACCGAATTCTTCGCCGATGTGTCGGGCGCAGGCTACATGCAGCCGGATCACTTCGGGGAGGCGTTTACAAATCGCGAGCAGGTGTGGGCTGGCTATCTGGAATCGACCCGCCGCCTCATGGAGCCGCTCGGCCTGCGCACGATTCGCACCGTGGGCGGCAGCGACGCCAACGTGCAACGGTTCGCGACGGCGCTGCCCTTCTGCCACAGCATCTTCGCCGACATGGGCCGCTACTCCGGCCGGTCGGGCATTGAAAACCTCACCTATTCGCTGCCCGACGGCATGCCCGTGTTTCGGGCTGTGACGAGTTGGCGCTATGGCAAGGAGGGGTTCCTCCGCGAGATCCGCGAGCAGGTGGGCGATGATCGCCCTGCCTTCGTGAACGGCTTCGCCCACTGCTGGACGTTCGACATGGACGCCTTGGCCAAGATCCACGCCGAGCGCGATGCCGACATGGTGTTCGTGACCCCGTCGCAACTGGCGGCGCTCTATCGCGAGGCCAAAAAACTACCGGCAAGACCCTGACGGCAAAGGACTTGCGTTGATCCCGCGGAATGGCTTCCCCGCAATCCCGTGCTATAGTATTGATGTAGTTGTCAGTGCCGGCGGAGCGCAACGCCGACACCCTTGGACGTTTCGTTGAAAGTCGCTGTGGCCCTCGGGCCGGGGCGGCCTGTCAGCAACCAGGAGGTTTCATGCTCCGCAATCTTTCGCACCGCGTCGCGCTCGCCGTCGTTCTGTTCACCGGCCTCGGTCAGGCCGCGAGCGCCGCAGGCACGCTCTCATTCAACAAGGACATCCGGCCGATCCTGGTCGAGAACTGCTTCGGCTGCCACGGAGCAGACTCGGCCGGCCGGAAGGCCGACCTCCGGCTCGACGACCGCGACGCGGCGGTCGAGAGCGGTGCGATCGTGCCCAGCGACCCCGATTCGAGCGTGGCCCTCGATCGGATCTTCTCCGACGACCCAGAGGAGGTGATGCCTCCGCCGGCCATGAAGAAGGTGCTCACGGCCGAACAGAAGGAACTGCTGAAGCGCTGGATCGCCGAGGGCGCGGAGTATCAGCCCCACTGGTCGTTCATTCCGCCCAAGCGGCCGGAGCTGCCCGCGGTGAAGAATCCATCGTGGGTGCGCAATCCGATCGATCGTTTCATCCTCGCCCGGCTCGAGCAGGAGGGGCTCACGCCCGCCGCCGAGGCCGATCGGCACGTGCTCGCCCGCCGGCTCGCGCTCGACCTCACGGGCCTTCCGCCCGAGCCCGCGCTCGTCGACGCCTTCGTGCACGACCCGCACCCCGACGCCTACGAGCGGCTCGTCGATACGCTGCTCGCGAGCCTCGAGTGGGGCGAGCATCGCGGCCGCCACTGGCTCGACTACGCCCGCTACGGCGACACCCACGGCATCCACTTCGACAACTACCGCGAGATGTGGACCTACCGGCAGTGGGTGATCAACGCCTTCAACCGCAACGTGCCGTTCGATCAGTTCACGATCCTGCAGCTGGCCGGCGATCTCGTGCAGGATCACGGGCCGCATGCCACGCCCGACCAGATCCTCGACAACAAGATCGCCAGCGGCTTCAACCGCTGCAACATCACGACGAACGAAGGGGGCGTAATTGCCGAGGAATACGCGGTGCTCTACACCCGTGACCGCACGGAAACCACGTCCGCCGTCTGGCTCGGCCTCACCACCGGCTGCGCCGTGTGCCACAACCACAAGTTCGATCCGCTCTCACAGAAAGAGTTCTACGAGCTCTCGGCGTTCTTCAACAACACCACGCAAAACGTGATGGACGGCAACGTCCACGACACACCGCCGATCCTGCCGGTGCCCAAGCCGGCTGACCGGCCCCGCTTTCGCGTGCTCGAACAGGAGATTCCCGTCGCCAAGGCCGCGGTCGAAGCGCGAAAGAAAGACGCCAAGCCCGAGTTCGAGGCGTGGATTCAAGCCGCCGACATGTCGGTCGTGGCCAAGTCGCTCCCGCAAGACACGCCGCTCGTCGACCTGCCGCTCGCCGAAGGGCAGGGCGCCACCACCCGCGTGAAGCTCGTCGGCAAGGAGAGCGATCTGCCGCTCACCGCCGCGACGACCTGGCAGCCGGGGCCCAACGGCACTCCGGCCGCCCTCCTCGACGGCAGGGCCGCGGAGATCGCGAGCGCGGGTGACTTCGAGCACGACCAGGCGTTCAGCGTCTCGTTCTGGCTGCGGCCGCCGGCCAACGACGGCTCCTATGCCGTCGTCGCCCGCATGGACGACGCCCAGGCCTACCGCGGTTGGGACATCTGGATCCAGGGCCGCAAGGTGGGCATGCATCTCGTGCACGCCTGGCCCGACGACGCCTTCAAGGTCGTGGCCAAGGATCAGCTCAAGGCGGATGCGTGGACGCTCGTGTCGGTCACATATGACGGTTCCGGCAAGGCCGAAGGCGTGAAGATCTACTACGACGGCAAGCCCCAGCTGAAGCCGAACGTCGAAAACAACAAGTTCAAGAAGCACTCGATCCGGGTCGAGTCGCCGCTCACGGTCGGCAGCCGCTCGCCGGGCGGTGCCGCCCACGGCGTGGGCTTGGCGAGCCTGGCGATCTGGGGTCGCGCCCTGTCCGCCGGCGAGGTCGAAGGCATCTCGCGGGCGCAGACGATCGCCGACGTCGTGAAACTTCCCGCTGCCGAGCGGCCCAAGGCGGCCGGCAGCATCTACGACTGGTGGCTCACCACGTTCGACGAGCCATTCAAGCAGGCATCAGCGACGGCGGCGAAGCTCGAAGCGGAGAGCACGGAGATCCGCAAGCGGGGCACGATCGCGCATGTGATGCAGGAGAAGCCGGAGATGCCGAAGGCGTTCGTCCTCGACCGCGGCGAATACGACAAGCGGAAGGACGAGGTGCAGCCCGACACGCCCGACATCCTGCCGCCGTTCCCCGAGAGCCTGCCGAAGAACCGGCTCGGCCTCGCCCAGTGGCTCCTGCTGCAGGACCATCCGCTCACGAGCCGCGTCACGGTGAACCGGTTCTGGCAGGAGGTGTTCGGCACGGGGCTCGTGCGCACCAGCGGCGACTTCGGGATCACGGGCGAACTGCCGAGCCATCCCGAATTGCTCGACTGGCTGGCGGTCGAATTTCGTGAGAGCGGATGGGACGTCAAGAAGCTCTTCCGGCTCATGGTCACGAGCGCCGCCTACCGCCAGAGCGCGGCGACCACGCCCGACAAGCTCACCAAAGACAATGCCAACCGGCTGCTCTCCCGCGGCCCACGGTTCCGCATGGATGCCGAGATGGTGCGTGACTACGCGCTGGCCGCCAGCGGCCTGCTCGTGAAGCAAGTTGGTGGCCCCAGCGTGAAGCCCTACCAGCCCGAGGGCGTCTGGGAAGCGGTGTCGATGGGTGGCAACACGAACAAATATCAGCCTGACAAGGGCGAGGGGCTCTACCGTCGCAGCATGTATTGGTTTTGGAAACGATCGGCGCCCCCTGCCTCGATGGAAATCTTCAACGCGCCTTCCCGCGAAAGTTGCTGCGTCAAGCGGGAACGCACGAACACACCGCTCCAGGCGCTCGTGACGATGAACGACCCGCAGTTCGTGGAGGCTGCCAAATTCCTGGCCGAACGAGCGCTGGAGATCGGCGGCGACACCGACGACAAGCGGCTCGAATTCATCACGGAGCGCGTGCTCGCCCGGCCGCTCGCCGCCGACGAGATGGCGATCGTGACGAAGTCGCTCGCCGATCTTGCCGAGTGGTACAAGGCCCATCCCGACGACGCACAGAAGCTGATCACGATCGGCGACACGAAGCCCCGGGCGGCCGATCCGGTGCAGCTGGCCAGCTGGACGATGCTCACCAATGAGCTTCTGAACCTCGACGAGGTGCTCTGCAAATGAACCTTCCCCCGATCTGCTCTCCACTCGACGAACTTGGCCTGAACCTCACCCGGCGCCGGTTTTTCGAACAAGGCAGCCACCTCCTCGGCGGTGCGGCGCTTGCCTCGCTTCTGGGGCAGGATCGCGCCTTTGCGAACGCTTCGACTGGCCCAGCGGCGGCCGCCATCGATCGCGTGCCCGGTGCCGTGGGCCCGCACTTCGCGCCCAAGGCGAAGCATGTGATCTACCTGCACATGGTGGGCGGCCCGCCGCAGCAGGATCTCTACGACTACAAGCCGAAGATGGACGAGTGGTACGACAAGGATCTTCCCGAGAGCATCCGCAACGGCCAGCGACTGACGACGATGACGAGCGGGCAGAAGCGGTTTCCGATCGCGCCGTCGGTGTTCAAGTTCGCCCAGCACGGGAAAAGCGGGATGTGGGTCAGCGAGCTCCTGCCGCACACGGCGAAGATGGTCGACGAGATGTGCTTCATCCGCAGCATGCACACCGAGGCGATCAACCACGAGCCGGCGATCTGTTACATGCAGACGGGCAACCAGATCGTGGGGCGGCCCTGCCTCGGCTCGTGGACGAGCTACGGCCTGGGCTCGCTCAACAAGGATCTGCCCACGTTCGTCGTGCTCGTGGCCCGGTCGAGCAAGCCCGAGCAGCCACAGGCGATCGGCGCCCGGCTCTGGTCGAGCGGCTACCTGCCGGGTGAGTACGCCGGCGTGAGCTTTCGCAGTGCCGGCGACCCGATCCTCTACATCAACAATCCTCCCGGCGTGCCGGCCGACATCCGCCGCAAAACGCTCGACGGCCTCCAGGCCCTCAATCAGCGCACGCTCGAGCAGATCGGCGATCCCGAAACCCGCACCCGGATCGCGCAGTACGAAATGGCCTTCCGCATGCAGTCGAGCGTGCCCGATCTCACGAACATCGCCACCGAGTCGGAGAGCACGCTCGCGCTCTACGGCGACGACGTGAAAAACCCCGGCTCGTTCGCAAACTCGGTGCTCATGGCCCGGCGGATGGTGGAGCGCGGCGTGCGTTTCGTGCAGCTCTATCTCAACCACTGGGACACTCACGCCAACGTCGTGGGCCGGCTCAAGAGCGGCTGCAAGGACATCGACCAGCCCTGCGCCGGGCTCATCCAAGACCTCAAGGCCCGCGGCCTCCTGGACGAGACGCTCATCATCTGGGGCGGCGAGTTCGGCCGCACGGTCTACTCCCAGGGCGGCCTCTCGAAGGAGAACTACGGCCGCGACCACCACCCGCGCTGCTTCACGATGTGGATGGCCGGTGGCGGCGCCCGACCGGGCCAGATCTACGGGGAGACCGACGACTTCTCCTACAACATCGTGAAGGATCCGGTGCACATCCGTGACTTCCACGCCACGGTGCTCCAGCTCCTCGGGTTCGACCATGAGCGGTTCACCTACCGCCATCTCGGCCTCGACCAGAAGCTCACGGGCGTCGAGCATGCCCACGTGATCCCCGACCTACTGGCCTAGATTTCGGGCGTGCCAGGCTCGCTTCTCTCTTACACGGCCACGCCGTTGAACTTCTTGTTCGAGGGCAGCTCGCCGGCGATGCCGTCGGCCTGGAACCCGAACGAGATCTCCGCGCCGGCCGCGATCGTGCCGTTCCAATCAGCGTTCCTGATCACGTAGTGGGTGCCTACGTGACTCACGATCACCGCATTCCAGATATTGACGATGTTCGCCTTCAGGTCGAACTCCATCGTCCAGCCCGTGATCGCCGTCGTGCCATTGTTCTTGATCTTCATCGCACCCGTGAACCCGGTGCCCCAGCCGCTCGACTGCGTGTAGGTGGCCACGACCGCGCTCGTGGGAGCGGGGGTGGGGGTCGGCGTTGGTGTGGGCGTAGGCGTCGGCGCTGGGATCACGAGGTCGTCGTCGAGGATCGTACCCGTGGCAGTCGCCTTCGCGAGCGTGGCGTTCGTCGGACTCGTCAGCGTCACCGAGAACGTCTCGTTCGCTTCCGCCGTCGTGTCGCGGGTGACGAGCACGGTCACCTGCTTCTGCGTCTCACCAGGGGCGAACGTGAGTGTGCCCGAGGCGGCGGTGTAGTCGCTGCCAGCGATCGCCGTGCCGTTGGCCGTGGCGTATCCCACGGTCACCGTCTGTGTGCTCGCCGCCGAGAGCGACACGGTGAACGTGAGCGGCGTGGTCGTGATCGAGCCGCTCGTTCCAGACACCGCCGGGAACTGGAATTCCACCGCCTTGAGTGGATCGACCTTGGCCGTGTTCACCGTCTTCCAGTCGTCGGCGAGGATGCCGCCTGTGTCGCCGGAGTTGGGATTCCACGACCAGTAGGTCCAGCTGATGCCCTGCTGGCCCGCCGCCAGGTCAATCGACCCGTTGCCGTCGAGATCCCCCTTCAGATAGTTGACCATCTTGGCATACCAGGCCTGGTCGCTGGCCGTGGCGAGCTTGCTGCCGAATTCGCCGAGCAGGACCGGTGCGGTGCCGGTGCGGAAGAGATAGCCCCAGTTCTTGTCCCACACGCCCGGCAGGTTGTTCGGGTAGGTCGGGTCGCTGAAGTAGGTCTGTGCGTAGACGCTCGCCGGATAATCGTGGGCCGAATAGACGAGCCTGCCAGCCGTGTTCAGCCGCACGGGCGCCGCGCCGGCGTTCGAGAGATTGCCGCCCCACCAGTAGCTGCCCGAGGATGCCTTCTCGATGCCTTCCACGATCACCAGCAGGTTGGGGTTGGCGGCGAGCACGGCGTTGCCGCCCCGCTCCGCGGCCAGCCGCCAGTCGTTCGCGCTGCCGTCACCCCACGTGGCCGGCCCGTGCGGCTCGTTGTGGAGGTCGATGCCGATCACCGTCGAGGTGCCCGCATAGCGCGTGGCGAGCATCGAGAGGTTGGCGATCCATTTGCTCTCGGGATACGCCGCGGTGTACCAGAGGCCTGAGGCGTTGGCGCTGTTGCCGGCCTCCGAGCGGTGGTGGTCGAGGAAAATCTTGAGCCCGATCTGTCCGGCATAGGCCACGATCTTGTCCATGATCTGCAGGCCGGTCTGCCCCTGCAGGTCGGCGTTCTTCGAGAAGTCGATGCCGTTGGGCGTGCTCCCCGCGTCGAACAGCTGGTCGCAGTACGGCAGCCGGATCGTGTTGAAGCCGAGCGACTTCATCTGATCCATCATCTCCTTGTAGCCGCGGGCCCAGAGGCCGTGCGGCGCGAAGTTGGAGGTTTCGAAGCCGAACCAGTTCACGCCGGCGATCCGCACGGCCTTGTTGTTGGCATCGAGGATCTGGCTGCCGGAGGTGTGCAGATAGCCGTTGGCCACGCTCGTCTGGGGATTGCCCTCGGTGACGGACACGTCGCCGATCGTGATGCCGGGCAGTGCCACGGGATTGGTCGCGCCCGTGATCGCCGGATCGCTGCCGTAATCGCCCCAGATGATGCTGAAGCCCCCCGCGGGCATCGTGGGGATGCCTGCAGCGGTGTTCGACAACTGGCCCGCGGGGCCGGGGTTGTCGCGGTTGAGCGACCACATCGCGATCATCCCCAGCCCCTTGGCCCGGGCGAACGTCTCCAGACGATCGGCGTCCTGGAGGGTGAAGACTTCACTCGTGATGTCGTTGACGCCGATCATCGGCGTCACGCCCAACTGGTTCCAGCCGAAGGATTGGCCCTGGCCGGTGAAGAGCGTGGTCATCTGCGCGAAGGTGGCGTTGGCGGTGTCGATGGCATACTCGCCCATCGATTTGGCCGCCGGCGGCGCGGCGCTGTCGCCGTAGTCCATCGCCATCACGTTGACGCCGTCGACCTTCACGCCGGCCACGAGGGCGATCTTCACGGCGTTCACGCCATCCTGCGTGAGCCCCTGCGGCAGCACCGGCAGCGTGAGCCACACGCCCAGGGCGGGACGGCTCTTCTGCACCAGCGCGATCGCGTCCATCTGGAGCTTGAGCGTCTGGGGTTCGGCGATCGCCGCCCCTTCGATGTCAAAGTCGACCTTGGTGAGCTTGAGCGTGTCGACCATCGAGCCATAGGCCGTCGCCAGGGCCGTGGCCCCGAGCCCCTTCTGGGCGTAATACTGCGCCAGCGACTGCCCCGCGGCCCCGCCCAGCGACACCATCACGTCGCCGCCCGCGGCCCGCAGCGCGTTGATCTCACCGCGGATCGCCACGGCCTGCTCGTTGGTCGAGTCGAGCGTGAGGACGTCGTACCCGCCCCAGGCCAGCTTGCCGCTGGGACTGGCCTGCATGAAACCCAGCGTGAACAGGCCCACCCCATAGTGCCGGGCGAGGCCGTCGAGATCGGGCACGGGGTACTGCCCCATGTCGACGTAGGGGGCGAAGAACTGCTCCTTCCACAGGTCGCCGTTGGCGGGCGTCGTTGGCGTGGGTGTCGGTGTGGGAGTTGGCGTCGGCGTGGGGGTTGGGGTCGCGGTGCCGGTTCCCGAGAGCACGAAATTCGACGGCGCGTCGGTGCCGGCTCCGGCATTGAAACCGACGCCTTGTGCCGCTCCGACGGCAAGCGTCCGATCCCAGTCGCAGCCCTTGATCACGTACTGCGAGCCGGTATGACTCACGATCTGCGCATTCCAGATGCTCGTGATCGCGCGATTGTAGTTGAACGTGAGCTGCCAGTCGGTCAGCGTCGCACTGGTGTCGTTGGTCAGCGTCAGCTGCCCCTGCAGCCCCGATCCCCAGTCGTTGACGGTGGCGTAGCCGACCGCGAAGGCGAGCCGCTTCTCGAGCTGGTCGAACGCGGCGAGCGTCGGGACGCCACGGCGTGGCCGGCGGCCCGTGGTTTCGCTTCGACCGAGAAACAGGCTGGCGATGCTGCGAGGACCGCGAGGCAGAAAAGCGTTGCGCGACTTCATGGGGCACCTCTGGGTGGAAAATGGTGAAGGCGACGTGCGATTCCGCGTATGCGGCACGAGACGCGACGGTCCCGGCAGCGTCGGACTTCCCGCACGTTCACGAAAAGATGCTGCCGGCGAGATGCACGACGTGCACTGCGTCAGCGTTTGCCTGGCGATCTACCCCTGAGAAACCGCCATGGAGCACGCGTGATGACCTCCCTGCTCCCGATCGCATTCTTTCGCAGTGCTACGCGAGAGTCAAGAAATCGGTCGGCAATGTTTCGTATCGGGACCACTCGACTGCCGCCCAGATCGACTCGGCCACCCTGCCGGCTGCGCAGATCACGGCCCGCGGATGTCAGTCCAGGGCAAGTTTTCGGCGGTAGATCGCGTCGCCGTTCGTGACGTAGAGCTCGTCGCCCTTCGGGCCGGCGACCACGCAACTCGTGAGCGGCTTGTCGACGCGGGGCTTACGGATCACGCCGCACAGCCGGCCCGCCGGATCGAACACCTGCACGCCGAGGGCCGACGTCACGTACCATCGCCCCGCGCGATCCACCGCCATCCCGTCCCCCCCCGACGCTGCGACGAGCGGGGGCGGCTCGTGGAACGTGAACTCTCCCTTGGGGTCGATCGGCCGCCGCATCTCCATCGTCGGCATCTTCGCGTCGAGCGTGCCGTCGGCCCGTACGCGAAACATCCATGTGTGGCCCCCCTTGTAGTCCGACACCGCGAGCGTGCCCGAGTCGTTCGAGAGCACAATCCCATTGGGCCCGGTGATCCCGGTGTCGGCGGCCGCCTTCGCGCCAGTCTTCGGGTCGATCCGCGTCACCTGCTGCTTGCCCGTCTCGGTGACGTAGATCGTGCCGTCGGGGAGAATGGCGAGATCATTGGGCGCGAGGTCCGCGGCGACTTCTCTCACCGGGCCGCCGGCCGGGTCGATCGCGATCAGCCGCTTCTTGGCCCCGTTGCAGCCGTACAGGAGGCCGTCGGGGCCAAACTCGAGGCCGCTCACCGCTTCTGTTGCGATCGTCGTCCGTGTGCCGTCGTCCGCGGCCACCCGATAGACGGCCGGTGCCTTCATGTCGCAGAAATAAATGTTGCCGTCAGCGTCGGCGCAGGGAGCGTCGGCGAACCCGAGTCCATCGGCGACGACCTCCCAGCCCGCGCCCGACACGAGCAGTCGGCGGAGCGACATGTCGCCGGGCAGATCGGGCCGCGCGGGCTGGGCGATCACGTCACGTGCATCGCGCCACAGCCACGCAAGCGCATCGGGGAACACCCGGCTGGCATGAAAACTGTCGTGGGCGTAGCCCTCCGCCCAGTCGAACCGCACGTCATAACCCATGAACTCGAGCGCCGCCGCCATCTGCCTGTTCGCGAGCGGCCAACTGCCGAACGGGTTGTCGTTATCCCCGCTCGTATCGGCGAGATACACCCGTATCGGCTTGGGCTCGGTCTTTCGCACGAGCGACGGATACGTGTTGCCGCCGCGGAGGCCCGTGAAGCTGCCGATCGTGGAGAGCACGCGGCCGAACGCGTCGGGGCGCTCCCAGGCGACGGTGAACGCACAGATGCCGCCCGAACTCGCGCCGCAGATCGCCCGCTGTGCCGGATCGGCGGTGAGCGGCTGCTGCTTCCCCACCTCGGGCAGAATCTCCTCGAGCAGAAACCGGGCGTAGCGGTCGCCAAGCGAGTCGTACTCGAGCGACCGGTTCGAGCTCTGCCATGGATTCTGCGGCTTCTCCTTCGCCTGCTCGTGGCCGGGATCGAGGAACACGGCCACCGTCGGCGGCATCGTTCCGGCGGCGATGAGGTTGTCGAACACCGTGGGCACCCGCCAGCGGCCGTCAGTCTTCGCGTAGTCGTGGCCGTCCTGGAAGACCATCAATGCCGTAGGGACGTCGGGCCGGGCCTGCGCCGGCACGTAGATCGCCCAGTCGCGCACCGTGCCGGGGAAAATCTTCGACTCGAAAGGTGGCATCCGTTCGACGCGGCCCTTCGGCACGTCGTCTTTCGGCACGGCGAGCGGATGGGGCTCCCATGTGCCCGGCTTCTCGGGTGCGGGCGAGTGGGCCGGCTGCGGCGGCGCTTCGGACCACAGCCAGCGCAAGCCGTCGGCGAAGATCTCACCGGCCGCCTTTCCAGAGTGCCCGCCGTCGGTGAGGTCGAAGCGATGGTCGTAGCCCGCGAAGGCGAGGGCGGCCGCCATGTCGGCGTTCGCGAGCGGCCAACTCCCGAACACGTTGTCGAGGTCGTCGCGGCCGTCCTGCAGATACACCCTGATCGGCTTCGGCGCCTGCTGCGACTTCCGCACGAGCACCGGATAGGCATAGCCGCCGCGGATGTCGGTGAAACTCCCGATGTGGCTCATCACCCGGCCAAACTGGTCGGGCCGCTCCCAGGCGGCCGTGAACGCGCAGATGCCCCCCGACGACTGTCCGCAGATCGCCCGGTGCCGCGGGTCGGCTGACACGTTTAGCCCGTCGAGGGCCACCGGCAGCAGTTCCTCGACGAGGAACCGGGCGTAACGATCGCCGAGCGCGTCATATTCGAACGACCGGTTGCTGCGGTCTTTCGCACCCGGCCGCGTGGCGGGAATCGTGCCGGGAGTGACGAACACGGCCACCGTCACGGGCATCTCGCCCTTGGCGATGAGTTCGTCGAACACGAGCGGCGCGCGGTACGGCCCGTCCGCCTTCGCGTAGGCAGGGCCGTCCTGAAACACCATCAGCCGTGCCGGCTCCGCCCCCGTGTATTCGGCCGGCACGTACACCGACCAGTCGCGCCGGGTGCCCGGGAAGATCGTGCTCGCCTCGAAAACGCCCTGAACGAACCGCCCCCGTGAAACCTGGGGGTCGGCACCCTGCGCGCGGCCCGGAGGCCATGCCGCGGCGGCCAGCACGATCGCGATCCAAACGGCCCGAGATGGCAACGTTCATCCTCCCTCACCGCGCCGGGCCGGCAGTGTGCCATGCCCCGGAGAACACTTCGTTATGCTACAGACCTGCGACTCGACCGCCTATCGACCACCGGGCCGATCATGAACGACCCCGCTGCAGCAGCGACCATCCGCCCGCTCGACGCCGCCGAGCGGCGCGTGCTCGGCACGCTCGTCGAGAAGGCAAAGACGACGCCCGACCAGTATCCGCTCTCGCTCAACGCACTCGTCAACGGCTGCAATCAGAAGAGTAACCGCGATCCGGCGATGGCGCTCGACGAGGAGCAGGTGATGAAGGCCATCACGAGCCTGCGGTCGCTCGGCGCCGTTGCGGAAGTCTTCGGCAACGGCAGCCTCGCCCGCTACCGGCACCTCGCCTACGAATGGCTCGGCGTCGGCAAGGAGGAGCTGGCGATTCTCGCCGAGCTCCTGTTGCGCGGTGAACAGACCGAGGGCAGCCTCCGCGGCCGCGCGAGTCGCATGGACGACATCCCCGACCTGGCGACGCTCCGCCGTCATCTCGACGCGCTCGCGGCGCGCGGTCTCGTCGTGTGGCTCTCGCCCGCCGGGCGCGGCCGGATGCTCACGCACGGCCTCCTGCCGCCCGAGAAACTGGAGAAGGTGCGGTCGCAGGTGGGAGCGACGACGCCCGCGGAGTGACGCGGAGCAACGATCTCCCGGTACGCCCGCTCTGAGGAACAACCCGTGCCCCCCTTGCGTCGCCGCGATTTCATCCGACTGGGAAACCTCGCCGTCACCGGCACGTGGCTCGCCGGCGGCGCGGCCCGGGGCGCCGCGCCGCCGGTCGCCACGGATGTCTGCGTCTACGGCGGCACGGCCGCGGGCGTGATGGCGGCGGTGGCGGCGCGGCGCGAGGGCTGCCGCGTGACGCTCGTCGAGCCGGGCCGCTGGCTCGGCGGCATGACGGGAGGAGGGCTCAGCCACATCGATTGGGGCCGCGGCGAGGCGGTCGGCGGCTCCGCGCGGCAGATCCTCAAGGACGGCACCGACGACCCGCACTACCGGAAGATCTTCCTCGATCTCGTCAAGGAACACGGGATCGACGTCGTCTACGAGCATCGCGTCGCGGACGTAACGCGTGCCGATGGCCGGATCACCTCCGCGACCTTCGACCACGCGCCCCCCGACGCCATCGGCTGCCCGACGCCGCAGCCGGTGGCCCCCGCGGCGCTCGTCGTGTCGGCGCGGGTGTTCATCGACTGCACCTACGAAGGCGACCTGATGGCCAAGGCGGGTGTGGCATACACGTTCGGCCGCGAGTCGCGCGAGCAGTATGGCGAATCGCTCGCCGGCGTCCGCCCCAACATGGCCGTCTACGACATCGATCCTTTCGTGACGCCGGGCGACCGAAAGAGCGGGCTCCTGCCGCTGCTGCAGGACGTCACCATGGGCCCGCTCGGCAGTGCCGACAAGCTCACGATGGGCTACGGCTTCCGCTGGAAGTTTGCATTCACCGGCGAGCGGCTCCCCCTCGATCCCCCGGACGACTACGACCCGCGGACGTTCGAGCTCTATCGCCGGGCCTTCGCGGCGAAGCTCGATCTCGCAGGCCGCCGGATGCGGAAGCTCGGCGTCTACGAGGAGGCTGGCGGCCGTGTGCATTCCTCCGGTGCGGGCAACCTCGCCCGCAGCCTGCTCGCGCCCACCGTCTATGGCTGCAACGCCGGCTACCCCGACGGCGATTGGGTGGAGCGGTCGAAGATCTGGAAATTCCACCAGAACTTCATGCAGGGCATGACGCACTTCCTGCGGACCGATCCCGTGGTGCCCACCGACCTGCAACAGAAGGCGCTGCAAGTTGGCTTCCTGCCCGGCATCTTCGACGACACGGCGGGCTGGCCGCATCAGCTCTACGTGCGCGAGGCGCGGCGGATGGTGTCGGCCTACGTCCTCACCCAGAAAGACCTCGAGGGCACGACCGACCCCGACGACTCGATCGGCCTGGCCTCGTATGGCGTGGACGACTGGCCCTACGCCACGTTTCCGCTCGACGGCAAGGTGGCGCTCCAAGGGGGCGAGTTTTCGATCGTCTATCTCGACGACGTGCATCGCGGCATCTACAAGATTCCCTACCGCTCGATCGTGCCGCTGGAACAGGAGTGCGACAACCTCCTCGTGCCCGTCTGCTGTTCCGCGAGCCACATCGCGATGACATCGATCCGGATGGAACCGGTGTGGATGATCCTCGCCGAGTCGGCGGGTGTGGCGGCAGCCATGGCAATCGCCGACGACGTGCCGATTCAGTCCGTCGCCTACCCCCGGCTGCGGCAGCGGCTCCGGGACCTGGGCCAGAAGCTCGACCGGCCGGCGTGAACCGGCTCCCTCCATCAACTACGGCTTCTTGCGAAGGTGCTTCTCGATCGCATTTGCGACGGCCTTGCCCATCGTCGCGGCGGCTTCGTCGGTCCAGTGCGTGTGGTCCTTGGCCTGCAGCCGGCTGCGGTCATTCATCAAGAGCGCGTGCAGATCGACGCTCTCGAGGCCTTCCTCCTTCGCGACTGAATCGGACGTCTCGTTCGTCTTCGGGCTGCGGTCCACCGTGAGGTCGTCATCGGCCCGCCCCCAGGGCGTCGTTCGCACCCAGATGATGGTGGCCCCCGTCTGCCTCAGCCGTACGAAAATTTTGCGGAGATTGTCCGCGAACTGCTGCGGCGTCTTGTCGTAGTCGTGGATGCCGTAGTTCACGGTGATCACGTCCCACGACTTGCTGCCGTTCTGTTCGAGCCACGTCTCGCCGTTCTTGAAGAAGTACTCCGTGCGGCCGCAGTTGGCAGGAGCCCGATGCACGTTGGCCTTGCCCACGAGCGCCACCCGTATGGGGGCCGTGTAACTGCGGGAGATCGAGTCGCCGATGATGAGCACCCGGGGCAGGGCGGGATCGTCTTTCACATACGCCCAGGCATCGTTGTCGGCGGTCACCTTGGGATTCGCGCTCATCAGATCCTTCATGTAGGGCGGCGCGTAGAACGCGCCCAGCTGGTCTTCGAGCGTCTTCAGCCAGATCCGCTGTTCAGGCTCCTGCCTCGCCACGTACTCGAGCCACGCGGCGTATTCGGCGTTCGACAGCTTGTCGAGGTACTTGTTCTGCGACTGGACCTCCGCGTCGTTGGTCGGCTCGTGGTCGAGCGCGGCGACGGCTTCCCGCCGTTCGGGTAGCGGGCCGCTCCAGAGCCGAAAGCGATTGCCTCCGGGCTTCAGGGCCGCAAAGGGGCCGGCGGGGGGCTGTCCGCTGCCGGACACCAGCGGCTTGCCGTAGAAATCGGTCGCCGCACGATCTTCCGCGCTGCAGCGCGGAAATTCCGTCTTCCAGGGAAGTCGCAGTACGAGGTCGGTGGTGGCGGGGTCGAAAAAGTACTCGAGCGAATCGGTCGTCGTGCTGCCGCCGTCGGCATCACGTCCGCCGTTGGCCTCCTCCAAAACCTGTCTCCAGCCCGCGAACGGCGTGGGAACCGGCTTGGGGGATGCGAACGCCCACTTCGCGTCGGCGGGATCGGCCGCGTAAAGGTTGCCGTCGAATCGGCGGCCGGCGCTCCGCATGAAGTCGGGCCGCGTCACGCTCACGAGCAGGCCCGGCACCGCGATCACGTTGTTGAAGCAGCCAATGTCCTCTGCAGACCAGGTGCCGGGGCGGCTTTTCTCGACCGAGCACTCGATCGCCGCCTTCTTCGAGCCGAGCACGAGATTGTGCAAGAGAAGCACGCTGCCGGCCTCGCGGAGCGAGATGCCCACATCGTTGTCGATGAGCACGTTCGCGGCGACGACCGCATCGTCCTTGCCGCCGATCTCGAAGTCGATGCCCTGCTTGTTGCCGATGCTCACGTTGCGGACGACCTGCGTCTGCGTGCCGGGGCCCTGGTCGCACCAGATGCCCGCCGCACCGTTGTTCCAGGCGACGAAGTTGCCCTCGATCAGCGAGTGCTTCGGCCCGTGCAGCTTCACGCCGGCGCTTTCCCAGCGCTTGGCGCCGGAAAATTGCAGCGCGTTGTTGCCGATGACTACGTTTCGCCGCAGCACGACGGCTGCCGGGAAGTAGCCGGCCGTGCCGGCGGCGCCGTTGTCGAGAATCCAGTTGTCTTCGACGACGTGGTGGCCCGGATTGCCCCGTCGCTGGCGGTCGCCCGTTTCGATGTCCTTTTCGTCCGACCCCTCCCTGCCGATGTCGATGCCGATGCCGGCGGCGAGCCGGATGATGTTGCGGCGGATGGTCCAGTGGTGACCGCTTCTCGTGCCGACGGCCCCCGCCTGCTGATTCTGGGGCTTCTCCTTCATCCAGAAGTCGGTTGGATACTGGTTGCCGCAGTGCTCGAAGACGAAGCCGTCGATTTCGATGTGGCCGAGGCCGCGCTCGTGCGGCGCGAAGATGCGTCGCCGGGTCGTGATCTCCACCTCGTGATCCTGCGGGCTCCCGGCCGCGAAATGCACGAACAACCGATGGCCATCGCGGTCGTACCACCACGTGCCCGGCTCCCGGTCCAGTTCCTTGCGGGAGGGCGCCTGGCGCAGGATGGCCCCGTCGACGAAGACCTGCCCGAGCGAATAAATGAGCTCGGGATCGGCCTTCGGGTTGCCGGCCCGCTCCTTCTTGAGATGCCGCTCGTATTCAGGCTTCCCTTCCCGGCCCCAGGGCGTGCTTGAGAAACCGACGGCGAAGGGGTTGGCGCCGTCGACGTGCGCCGTGTCGGTGAAGAGTGCTTGATCCACGGCACCCGACCAGATGCGGTCTCGCTCCTGCCTCCACTCGGGCTTCCAGACCGCGGAGCCTTTGATGACGGCTTTGCGCAGCTCCGCCGAGCGAAAGACGATTGGCTTGCCCTCCGTGCCGCCGCGCGGCGGCGCGACCCGCTCGCGATAGACGCCCGGGGCCACGAGCACGGTGTCGCCGGGTTGGGCCGCGTCGGCGCCGCGTTGCACCGTACGAAACGGCGCGGCAGCCGTGCCCGCGGCGACGTCGTCGCCAGTGGGCGACACGTGGAACGTCTCGGCGCGACCCGTGCTCACGATCAGCACCGCCACGGCAAGACTCATCCCCAACATGCGTCCGCGCATCAATACCCCCTGTTCGCGGGGGACGGCGACGTGCCGTGACCCCCATTCTCCAATCTTCATCACATACCAACCTTTTTCGGCCTGAATCGCTGGGAATCAACGGACAGATCAACCCATCCTGCCAGATAAAAAACCCAATCCCATTGACCACTCGGACAATGGTTCCGCATGCAGAGGCGACCTAAGTTTGAAGTGCGGGTGGGCAATCCTTGCATTCACAGATGGCCCGCGGCCATGTCGGAGCGTGCTCATTCTGAAAGCCTCGTCAATGGAAGCAACGTTGAAAGCATTCCTACGACGTCTCCTGACCGCCGTTGTATCGGCTGTCTTGTTGTGTGCCGGTGTCGAGTCCGCGTTCGCCGCGAGCGGAACGTGGATCAGCAACGCCTCGAGCACCTGGAGTGGCACCGCCAATTGGAGCCCCGCCGTGGTTCCCGGCACCGCTGCGGGCGACGTGGTCAGCATCACGGGCACGAATATCAACGCCACCCGCACCGTCACGATCAACACGAACGTGACGCTCGGCACCCTGAACATCGGCGACACGGACGCCTCCAACTCCTATGTACTCGCGCTCTCAAGCGGCTCGTTCACGCTCAACAACAGCGGCGCCGGCGCCCAGATCAATCAGACCGCGACGAGCGCCGGCGACACGATCTCCGCGCCGTTCGTCCTGGCAGACAACCTCACGATCACGAACAACGCCCTGACCAATGCCGTCGCGCCCTTGCGCATCCTGACGATTTCCGGCAACATCAGCGAAACGGGAGGAGCCCGCACGCTCGGCAAATCGGGCACGGCGACCGTCGTGCTCTCCGGCACCGCCACCTACACCGGCACCACGACGATCAATGCCGGCATCCTGCAGTTTGCCAAGACGGCTTCGCTTTATAACTCGAGCACCACGAGCTGGACTGCAGCCAACATCGTGACGGGCTCCGGCGGCACGCTCGGCCTCAACGTTGGGGGCACGGGTGAATTCACCACCGGCAACGTCACGACGTTGCTCACGAATCTCGGAGGCCTCGGCGGCTCGATCACCAACAATGGCCTGCGGGCTGGCTCAGCGATCGGTTTCGACACGACCAATGCGACGGGCGCCGTGACGATCGCGGACACCATCCGCAATTCCACGGGCACGGGTGGCGGGGCCATCGGCGTCACGAAGCTCGGCTCGGGCACGATGACGCTCTCGGGCGTCAGTGCCACGGCAGCGAACAACTACAGCGGCGCCACCACGATCGACCGCGGCACGCTCGTTCTGGCCGATGGTGCAAATCTGTCGGGTGGCCTGGTGTTTGGCGCGGTGGTCGGCGGCACGAGCACGGGCGCGCTCGATCTCACGAGCGGCAGCGCGACGTTCACAAGCTTGAATGTGCAGACCGACTCCAGCGGAACCAACACCATCACGATCGGCAACGGCAAAACCCTGACGGTCAACGGCAACGTGCAGGTCGGCTACAACGGCGGCGCGGGTTCTGCCGGGAACGGCACCTCCAAACTCACCGTCACCGGCTCCTCCGCCGGCAGCGACGGCACCTGGAACGTCACCTCGAGCAATGGCACGTTTCGCGTCGGGGACAGCAGCAGCAGCGGTGGGACTGGTCGCAGCGGTAGCGCAATTCTGGACATGAGCGGCCTCAATTCCTTCACCGCCGACCTGCGGACCGGCGCCTCCGGTTCGGCGGGTGGCACGTTCGTGGTGGGAGGCGTTTCCGGGGGTGCCAACGGCGCCAACGGCTCGACCGCGACCCTCGCCGTCAACAGCACGATCAAGGCGAACGCATTGACTATCTCCAACGTCAACGGCAACGGAAACGCGGTTTCGCTGAGGCTCGGCAGCGGCAACCAAGTGATCAACGCCAATAGCATCTCGATGAGCCAGGGAACTCGTGACCCTTCCTCTCTCCTGTTCAACACCGTCAGCGGAAGCCTGACGGTCCGAGGCGCCGGCGGCAGCGGCCGTGCCAATCTCACGATGCTGACGGGCATCACTACCGGCAGCCCTATCACGTCCACGTTCGATGTGACAGGTCATCAGGCCGACCTGCTCCTCGGTGCGGTCAAGGTGCTGGATTCAACCGCGGCGACCACCTCCTCAGCGAACAACTACTCCGCTTTCTTCGGCTTCGACCAGGGCACGCTGGATGCGACCAGTTTCCTGATCGGCAGCAAAAGCGCCGGCACGCTCAGCAATGTCCTGTCGAGCACCGTGAGTTTGGGCAGTTCGAGCAACTCGCTGGCTTCGGCCACACTGGGTACGGTCACGATCGCGAACATGACGAGCGGAACAACCGTCTCGGGCACGCTCAATGGAACGCTGAACATCGCGGGCAATGCCACGTCCGTCAGCATGACGAGCCTGACGGTCGCCAACTACACGTCGGGCTCCACAGCGGCGACGGCCAACGGCCTCGTCTCCATCTCCGGCGGCACCACGACGATCACCAACGGCATCACACTCGCCAATCGGGCGACTGCCGGCACCACGAACGGCACGCTGTCGATCACCGGCGGCAGCCTGTCGGTCGGCACCGCCGGCGTGAGCGGCACCAATGGCATCTTCACGACCGGCGCCGGCGGCGTGGGCACGTCCACCCTCACGCTCGACGGCGGTTCGCTGAATCTCAACGGCAACTCCATCGGTGGCGCCGGCCAGCTCATCACCGCGTCGTTCCTCTCCGGCACGCTCAGCAACGTCGGCGGCATCAACAATGGCGCGGGCCTCACCAAGACCGGGGCGGGAACCCTCTCGCTCTCCGGCTCCAACGGCTATTCCGGCGACACCCGCGTGGCCGCCGGCACGCTCACGATCGCCGGCAGTCTCGGCCTCGCCGGCAGCACGCTCAACATGAACAACGCCGATTCGGGCACGGCGACTTTTGCCCAAAACTCCACGCTCGCCGGCCTGAGCGGCTCTCGCAACCTCGACCTGGGCGGCTTCACCATCAGCATCGGCAATAACAACACGTCGACGACCTACGCCGGTGTCCTCTCCAACGGCGCCGTCACGAAGATCGGCACCGGCACGTTCACGCTGTCTGGCGTCAGTGCGACGGCCGCCGCGAACTATGCCGGCACGACGACCATCGACCAAGGCACTCTGGCGCTCTCGACCACCGGGAGCTTCAGCGGTGGCTTGGTGTTTGGAGTCACCAACACGGGCACGACCGTCGGTTCGCTCGACCTCACTGCAGCCAGCGCCGGCTTCGCCGGCGGGCTTACCGTTCAAGATAACTCCACGTCCAGCAATATGATTACGCTCGGCGCAGGCCGGACGCTGACGACGAGCGGAACGGTCGCGATCGGCAATACCACCGGCCTCGGCGCGAATCCCACCACCAAGCTCACGGTCGCAGGCTCCACCAGCGCTGATGGCACGTGGACTCACACGGCGTCCAACGGCGTTTTCCGGGTCGGCAACCTCGACGGCAGCGCCACCCGGGCTGCCAACTCCACGCTCGACCTCGGCGGTCTGGCCACGTTTACGGTGGATCTGCGGACCAGCGGCTCGAACACGGGTGGCTCGTTCGTGGTTGGAGACGCAGCCAACGCCTCGAACGGCTCGGGGGCGACGGTCTCTCTTGCAGCCAACTCGACCATCACGACCGCCTTCCTCGGGATCCGATCGGATCACCCCAGCAACGGCGGTGGCGGCACCAATTCCCTCCGCCTGGGCAGTGGCGCCCAGATACTCAACGCCACCACGATCACGGTTGGCAATAATCAGCGGGCAACCAATTCGATGAGTTTCAGCGGCTCCACGGGCACGCTCCAAATCCGGGCGGCGGATGGGACGGGTGCCGCGACGCTGAGCATCGCAGCCCAGACCAGTATCAAGGGCTCGGCGGGCACATACGCCAGCACGGTTGATCTGAGCGGCCATCTCGCGGATCTGAAGTTGAGCACGGTGACGATTGGCCAGGTGGGCACGTCCAACGTCACCACCGCGTCGACCTATGTCGGAACGCTCACGTTCGACTCGGGCACCATGACGGCCACCACAGTCAACGTGGGGCATGTCACGACGACCGGAGGCACAGCCGCCGGCACGGGCGCCGTCGGCGTGCTGAACATCGGCAGCACGAGCAATCTCGCGAACACCGCCACGATCACGACCCTCGACATCGCAAAGCAGGCCACGAGCAATGCCTTCACGACCGCGTCGGGCACCGTGAATATCGCCGGCGCAAACACCGTTGTGAATCTGACCAACGTCACGGTCGCCAGCTCCTCGAACACCGGTGCCGCAGCCACGGGAATTCTGAATATCGGCGGTGGTGCGACGACCGTCGCCAATGGCATCACGCTGGCCGGCCGCAGCGGCACGCCGGGCACGGTGAGCGGGGCACTCAACGTCACGGGCGGCAGTCTCACAGTTGGCGGCAACATCACCACCACGGGCAGCGGCGGCACGGCCACGACGTCGCTGACGCTCGGCGGCGGCACGCTCGATCTGGGCGGCTTTGCGATCGGCGGCAGCGGGCAACTCATCAGCACCCTCGGCTTCAATTCCGGGACTCTGCGCAACGTCGGCGGTATCAATGATGGCGTTGGCCTCACCAAGTCGACGGCTGGCACGCTGGTCCTGGCCGGCGTGAATACCTACTCCGGCGGCACCCGGATCGACGCGGGCAAGCTCGTCGCCAATGGCTCGGTCGCCGGGAACGTCACCGTGGCGTCGGGCGCTACACTGGGCGGCTCCGGCTCGTTTTCCGGGGTGCTCAGCGGCGACGGTCAGATCGGCCCCGGCAACAGCCCAGGCATTCTGACCGTCGACAGCCTCCAGCCCACCGCGGCCACGTCGTTCGCCTTCGAACTCTCGGGCACCGGCAGCCCGAACTGGACGAATGCTGCGGGGAGCGTCAACGACGTGCTGCGACTGACAAACGCCAGCTCTCCGTTTGCGGGTGCGCTGGCCGGCACGAACGTCGTGAACGTGTATCTCGGCGTGACGTCACTGTCCGTCAACGACACGTTCCTGGGTGGCTTCTTTACCGACAAGTCGTCGAGTTTCGAGTCGAGCATCAGTGCCGCCACCTATAATTTCTTCGTGCTCGGAAGCGGGAGTGGGACCGCCGCCACCTACAACGGTCAGGCGTATTACGCCCTCGACACATGGGCGGCTGCGAACGTGCCGGGCTATACGGGTGTGGCGGTGTCGACCGTGTCGGTGCCGACGGCCAACTTTGCTTCCGGGAGCGTGATCAACGGGCAGGTGACGCAGTTCGTGATCGTGCCGGAACCTTCGGCAATCGTTGCCGCCGGCTTCGGAATCGCGATGGCGGGATGGTCGCTCTGGAAGCGTCGTCGGCTTGCCTAGTGCCTGACACGAATGCAGCGGTACAAGCCCGTCGCACCAAGAGAGGATGACCGTGACTCCGTCGAACGCACAGCGTGGTTTTACGCTCGTGGAGTTGCTCGTCGTGATCGCGATCATCGGGGTCATGGTGGGACTGCTGTTGCCGGCGGTCCAGTCGGCCCGTGAATCGGGCCGCCGCTCCAGTTGCAGCAATAATCTCAAGCAGTTCGGCATCGCGCTGCACGCCCACCACGACTCCAAGGGGGCGTTGCCGTACGGATGCGGGGGGCCAAGTTGGTCCGATTTCGGGCAGACCTACCCGGATACTGCCGGCGGCTTTAGCGGCTTCGTGCCGATGCTGCCATTCTGCGAGAACAGCGAGCTTTACGACCGGATCATCGCCACGGGAACCAAGCCCGATCCCACGGCGCAGGCCGTCTTCCGCACGCAGGTCGCAAACGGTCTCTGTCCGTCGGATGCTCCATCGCCGCGGCTCGCGACGGAGGCGGGCCGCAGCAGCTATCTGCTCTCCGCCGGCGACAAACTCGTGCAACTCCTGTGCGAGGAAGGGGCGGTGTGCGCGGCAGCACCCGCCACGACCCCGATCGGCGTTGGCCGCGGCCTCTTCGGGCTCACCCGGGGCGTGCGTTTCAAGGACGTCACCGACGGCGTCTCGAAGACGGTCGCCATGGCGGAGTATTCATTCAGCAACCTCTACACGGATGGATCGAACATCCGGCGCGTCGTGAACGACGCCCAGGCAACGTACAGCTGCGTCGATGGAACGGAGCGCAGCCCGCGCAATTGTCGGGCGGCATACCTGGGCGACGCGGGCTACAACCCTGCGGCCAATGGACGGGAATACATCGTCCCCGGCAGCAACATGTATGCCGGCCGAGTCATCCTCTTCAATACGATGCTCCGGCCCAACAGTGCCGTGTGCGTCAACCGGAACAACGGGCTGTCAACCGACTGGCAGTGGGGCACGATCCCACCGCGAAGCCGGCACCCCGGCGGAGCTCAGGCGCTGTTCGCAGACGGCGCCGTGGTCTGGATCGCCGACACGATCGACAACGGCACTGCCGACTCCCTGAGCCTTCAAGGCAGCGCCGGCCCGTCCGGCCCGAGCATTGCCGGCGTGTGGGGAGCCCTGGGCACGCGGAACGGCGGGGAGGGAGCCAGCCTCCCATGAACCGTGGGCACGACAGGAGCCTGGCATGGTGCGGCTGGTGGGTAGTCGTGGTGCTGCTCATCGCGGGCTGCAGCCGACGCATGGACGACAAATGGACGCGAATGCGGCCGCCGGTGTTTCCAGCGACCGGACTTGTGATCTACCAAGGCAAGCCCGTCGCGGGCGCCACGGTGATGCTCGAATCGCAGGGCCCCGACGAGAAGTCGCGCGGCAAGGTCGCCATCGGCCATACCGACTCCGGTGGCCGGTTCCGCGTGCAGACCTACAAGGAATACGAGGGCGCGGTGGCCGGGCCGCATCGCGTCAGTGTCACGAAGTTTGAATATATCGAAAACAAGCCGGCGAACGCCGATCCGAACATCGACTACCCCCTGATTCCGAAGCCGCTCCTGCCGGTTCGATACAAGGACTTCGAAACGTCGGGACTGACCGCGGCCGTCACCGAACAGGGGCCGAACTCGTTTCGGCTCGAACTCGAGGAGTGAGGGCGACTGCGGTTCCGTCGGCCGGACTCACCCCGGCCGGCGCTGAGTCGGACGCGTCGCCATGGCCTTGAGCAGACCCAGATCAAACGCCCGAGCAACAGCTTGCGTACGATCGTGAACGTCGAATTTTTCGATGATGGCCTCGACATGCGCCTTCGCGGTGCGGGCCGAGATTCCGAGCAACCGGCCGATGTCGGCGTTGGTGAATCCCTCCCGCATCAGGCCGAGCACCTCGATCTCACGAGGCGACAGCAGCGATGCTGACCGCGCGGTTGAGATGGCGTCGGACAGATCGCTGCTCATCGGCCTGCCGCCCACATGCACCGCCCGGATCGCTGCGACGAGTTCGTCGTGCTGCACGTGCTTCGTGATATAGCCACTGGCACCCGCCTTCAGCGCCTGGGAAACGTCCTCCGGCGCCTCCGACGACGTCAGCATCAACACGCGGGCCGCCGGTGCGATTTGCCGCAGCCGGCGGAGTGTTTCGATGCCATCGATGCCGTGCATGGTGACGTCGAGTAGGCAGACGTCGGGCTTGTGTTCCTGCCACAGCCGCAGTGCCGATTCGCCATCATCGGCTTGAGCCACCACCTGAAAGTCTTCTTCGGCGCCGAGCAGATTGGCGAGCCCCGCCCTCATCACGGGGTGGTCATCCACGAGCAACAGGCGGATACGGCGATCGGTGACCATGCAATCGTCCCCCGAGGGAATGAATCCTCTCCACTACCGCTCCCATGCTACTCCTCTGATACTCCACGGTATCAATCCTCGAGAAAACACCGCTATTGGCCGGTTGGTCGCCCGCCCGCGCCGCGTTTGACGCTGACCCTATCGAGCCGCATATTGGCTGGATGAACGCGAGAGGTGGGATCGTCGCATGTCGCGAACATGATCGCTGGCGCTGGTCCATCGCCATCGTGCTCCTGTCCCTGGCATCGAGTCCGGCCGTGGATGGGATCGGCCGGGGCGACGGCGATCCGGCCGGCGTCGCCGATCGCCCACCGCGTGGGCCCACGCCGATCGCCGCGATCCTGTCGCTGCCCGACGAGGAGAGAAACCGCACCGCCGCGGTGACCGCCCGCGGCGTCGTGACGCTCGCCGATCCAGATCTGTTTTTCTTCGCCATTCAGGACGGTTCGGCGGGCATCTACGTGAAGGCGATGCACCTGGCGACGGATTCGGAATGGGTCGGCCGTCGCAGGTCGCTGCACCTGGGGCAGGAGGTGGAGGTGAGCGGCGTGCTCGACCGCGGCGGCTTCGCGCCGGTGATCGTCCTCGAGGAGATGCGCACCGGCGACGACGCGCCGCTGCCCGAGCCGCTGCGGCCGGATCCGTCGCGGCTGTTTCACGGCGCCGACAACTGCAAACGGGTCGAGTTGACGGGCGTTATCCAGGGGTTTCGCGACGACGGCCTGCACTGGGGGCTCGTGGTGGAGGTGGCGGCGCGGCGCATGCTCGTGCGGATATCCAAACGGCATCTGGCGGATAATCCCGGCACGCTCGTCGACGCCACGGTGCGGATGACCGGCGTGGTGGCGGCGATCCGCAACACGCGCGGCGATTTTCTCTCGCCATCATTGTGGATCGCCCGGCCCGAGGATCTCGAGATTCTCGAGCCCGCGCCCGCGGAGCCGTTCGAGACGCCCCAGGTGCCGCTCGGCGCCATCGGCCGCTACCGGCTCGAGCCCGTCACCGGGCATCGCCTCCAGACGGAGGGCACCGTCACCTGTGCCCTGCCGGGTCGGTTTTTCTACCTCCAGGAGGGGTTGAACGGCCTGCGCGTGCAGACGTCGTCCGATGCCTCGTTCGTGCCGGGAGATCGGCTGCGGGTGGCGGGCTTTCTCGACATGAGCCGCCAGTCGGCCAGCATCGTCGAGGCGCTCGTGAAAAAAATCGGTCACGAGGATCCGCCCGAGCCCCACCCCATCGAGCCCGACGAGCTCGTGCGGCTCAACACCGAGGCCCGGCGGGCGGGCGTCATCGCGGAGCCGAGCAATTTCGACGGCTGTCTCGTCTCCTTTCCGGCCAAACTCGTCGAAGTCAACCCGTTGACCCCGGGCAGGGTGCAGTTGATTCTCACCCGCGGGGCCTCGACCGTGCCCGCCGTTTTCGAGGGGCTCGACATCTCTCCATTCATGCGCCTTCAGCCCGGCAGCGAACTCGATGTCACCGGCGTGATGCAGATTCATCTGCAGGGTGCCGAGGAAATGGCCTCCTTCGCGGCCGATCCGGTGATCCAGCAACTGGGGCTGCAGTTCCGTTCGGCGGCCGACGTACGGGTGCTCACGACACCCTCGTGGTGGACGCCGCAACGTCTCACGGCCCTGCTGGTGGGAGTGTTCGCGCTGTTGGCGGGGATGCTCGCCTGGGTGCGGCTGTTGCGTCGGGAGATCGCCGCGCAATCATCGCTGTTGGTCCGCGAAATGCGGACGCGGCGCGATGCTGCCGTGGAATTCCAGGCCACCCTCCGGGAGCGGAACCGGATGGCAGCGACCCTCCACGACACGCTCCTGCAGACGCTCACCGGCATCCGCTTCCAATTGGGAGCGTGCCTGTCTCGCGGCCGCTCCGTCAGCGATGAAGCGGCCGAGCACCTCGCTGTCGCACAGAAGATGGTCGATCTTGCCTCACGGGAACTCCGGGAATCGGTCTGGGGCCTGCGGACCATGCCGATGGAGGGGCAATCGTTCATGGACTCACTCTCCGCGATGGTCAAGCACCTCGGCCGCGGGCATGGCGAGCACCTCGCATGCCGCACGACCGGCAGCCCCTTCATCGTGCCAAACTTCGTGGCCGGCAACCTGCTCCTCTGTGCGCAGGAGGCCGTCAACAACGCGCTCAAGCATGCAGACGCCAAATCGATCGTGGTGACCGTGGATTTTGATCCGACGCTCGGAAGGATTGACCTCTCCGTGCGCGACGACGGTTCGGGTTTTTCGCCCGGCGCCGAGGCTGGCCCCGAACAGGGGCACTTCGGCCTCACCGGCATGCGCGAGCGGATCGAGCGGCTCGGGGGCACGTTCACGCTCGACACCGCTCCCGGCCGGGGCACGACCGTCCGCGCCAGGGTTCACAAGCGCGACTACGATTCGCAGATCGACCCCAGCGAAGGCCGGCAGGCGCTGCCACCGATTGAGCCCACGACGCCTGCATGACGATCCCACACGGCCTGTGCGGCTGCACGTCCTGACGCCGCCATGAACTTCTGAATCGTCTCAGCCACTCCAGCGCCCACCTCGTGGCCTGCCTCCCTTGGTTTCGGTCGCCCGGGAATGTCGCTCCCAGAGCCGGCTCGGTGCACGTTTTTTCTGCGCCGAACCGCGGGCGCTCCACAGGGTGCTCGGCCCGCCAGCCCGCACATGACGTGACGGCCTCATTGCGTGCGACCTTTCCACGCGTTCGACCTCCACCAGTCGGGGCCTTCAGCCTCGATCTCGGCCGTGTGTGCCCGCAACCGCGCGAGCATCGCGGCGAGTCGCTCCGGCTCCCTGTCGGCGAGGCTCGTCGTCTCCGCCCGGTCCGTGGCGAGGTTGTAGAGCTCGGGTTGCTCGAGCGCCTCGTCCACGACGGTCTTCCACGGCCCCTCGCGGAGGGCCACGAATCCGCCCCAGCGCCAATACATCGGCACGGGGCGTTCGACCGTCTCGCCAGCCAGCGCCGGCAGGAGGTTCACGCCGTCGAGTTTCACGCCCGCCTGGGGCTGGAGGCCGGCGGCGGCAAGGGCCGTGGGAAAAAAGTCGCTGCCGACCACCGGCAGATCGCTCTCGGTGCCGGGCGGAATCCGACCGGGCCAGCGGACGAGACCAGGCACCCGGTGGCCGCCCTCATACATTGATCGCTTGCGGCCCCGCAGGCCGCCTGCGAGCCCGCGGCCGGGCCCCTTCACGCCGTCCCCTTCAGGACCGTTGTCGCTCGTGAAGAACACGAACGTCGAGTCCGCTGCGCCGATTTCGTCGAGCGCCTTCATGAGCGTGCCGAAGGCGTCGTCGAGCTGCGTGACGTTCGCCCGGTAGGTGCGTTCCACCGGATCGGTGACGGCGGCGTGGAGCTTTTCGTAGCGTTCGGCGGAGGCGATCGGATAGTGCGGCTCGTGAGTCCAGACGGCGAGGAAGAAGGGCTTGCTCGTATCTCGCGTTTTCTTCAGCCACGTCACCGCCTCGCCCGCGACGAAGGGGGCCGAGTAGTCGTCGACCTTGCCGACCGGCTGCCCGTTCCGCACGAAGTTCTCCGGAAAGGCGTGGCTGGGGGCGGCGTTGTTCTGCGTGGCCAGCCACCATGCGTAGCCGTGGGCGTCGGGCTGTGGCTGTTCGGGAGAGTTGAACTTCCCGTTCAGGTGCCACTTGCCCACGTGGCAGGTGTCGTAGCCGGCGGCGCGGAGCGTCTCCGGGAGCGTGACCTCGCTCGGGCGCAGGTGGATCGGGCTTCCCTCCGGAATCCAGGTGAAGACTCCCGTTCGGTAGGGATGCCGGCCCGTGAGGAGCGCCGCTCGCGACGGTGAGCAGACCGGGCAGGCGGAGTGGCAGTCGGTGAGTTTCAGGCCCTCGGATGCGAAGCGATCGAGGTGCGGAGTCACCGCCGCTGCGTTGCCGGAGCAGCCAAGTTCGCCGTAGCCGAGATCGTCGGCGAGAAAGAGGACGATGTTGGGCCGGGGATCGGCTGCGACCGCCACGGTGGCGGCGATGGCGGCGGCGAGGCAAAGAAGCTGTCCGATCGGGCGGATCACGGTGCTCAAGGCTGCGCCTCAAGAGGAGTTCGACCGAAACCCACGACTGGGTCTGCGGCGAGGATGAATCATTCCCCAGTGTGACGCCGCCCCCAGCGTGGGTCCACCCGATGCGCTCGCCATGCAGGGCCTTGACGCACTTTTAGCCAACGTGATCAAACAGGCGAACAGGTCACCATCACGGGCCTGCTTCCCTCGATGTTTTGTCGTGAGCCTCGATCGTGTCGCCTGCGGCCACAGTCACGGGCACGGGCAAGCTCGGGCGTGCCAGTGCGCCCAACAGTCGACCCCGTCAGGGTGTGAGCGTGACCTGCCCCCCTTAAACGAGGCCACTTCGGGAGCGACAATTCCGGGTGGCCG